>CAJTQH010000031.1 GCA_910578305.1 uncultured Muribaculaceae bacterium | reverse complement strand
TATTTATGGTGACAACACGCGAGGGATTTCGGTCTTGGCGGGGCGATTCGTGTGAAACGCGACGGCAAGATGCCGTCCCACCTATGCTTTGTGGGTTGGGAACGTGCGAGGGCTGGAAGCCCTCCCTCCTATGCGGACGCACCAGTGGCGCGTCCCTACCGGTTATCAGTATTTATGGCGACAACACGCGAGGGATTTTGGTCTTGGCGTGGGCGATTCGTGTGAAACGCGACGGCAAGATGCCGTCCCACCTATGCTTTGTGGTTGGTAGCATGGGAGGGCTGGAAGCCCTCCCTCCTGTGGCGGACGCACCAGTGGCGCGTCCCTACTGTTTGCCAGTGTTTAAGCCGATATCGTGCGAGGGCAAGATGCTGTCACGCCTGTGCTTTGTGGTTGGGAGTTTTTTGAGTATTTTTGCGGAGGATTTGAGTATATGGATGTTTTACTTAGTATTTGAGAGATGAGAGGAGCTGTCATTCGTCAACGGCTTAAGCCTTGGATGCTGCCTATAGCTATGCTTGGCGGGGTGGTTTTTCATCAGTGGATAGGCTATCTGGCGTTTCTTACGCCGTATCTGATATTTGTGATGCTGTTTGTGACTTTCTGTAGGATCAATCCCGGTGAATTCCGGATCACAAGGCTGTCGCTGTATCTGCTGGCGATACAGCTTTTCGGGTCGTTGCTGGTGTTTCTGGCTATACGGCCGCTGAGTATTGATGTGGCGCAGGGTGCTTTTATCTGTGTGTTTTGTCCGACTGCGACAGCGGCTCCTGTGGTGACCGGTATGCTTGGCGGCAGTGTGCCGCGTCTGGTGACATATTCGCTTGTGAGTAATGTGGCAGTGGCTGTGACAGCTCCGTTTGTGCTCTCGCATACGGGTGCTGCGGATATTGGTATGCTGGAGTCTATACGGGCTATATCGTGGCATGTGGCTCCGATGATTTTGCTTCCTCTTGTGATTGCTTTAACGGTCCGTAGAGTGGCTCCGGGTCTGCATCGGGAGGTTGGTTCGCGTCAGTCGGTGTCGTTTTATATCTGGGCTGTGTCTTTGTTTATAGTTGTGGGCAAGTCGGTGAGTTTCATTATGGCTGAACCTTCCGGCAGGATTCCTGAGATAGTGGCTCTGGCTGTGAGTGCCGGAGTGGTGTGCGGATTGCAGTTTTTTGCGGGTCGAAGAATCGGGGCTCTTTGCGGAGACAGGATAGCCGGAGCTCAGGGTCTGGGACAGAAGAATACCATTCTGGCTATATGGCTTGCTCTTACGTATCTCAATCCGATAGCATCGGTGGGCCCGGCGGCGTATATAGCGTGGCAGAATACGATTAATGCCGTGCAGCTTTACAGGCATGAGCGTAAGGCGGTGAAGTGTAGGAATCAAAATGCTTCCGGCGGTCAAACATAACTATAATAGAAACGTTAGAATAATAAGGAGCAGGCACGGATGCCTGTATTTGGTCGGTATAATCACTTTCAAGTTACCATAATGGACAGCATGTATGAAATATTGATGGGGCTTCCGCTATTTCACGGTGTGAGCTACGATAAAATATCGGAGGTGGTAGGCAGTACGAAGTTTCATTTTCTGAAGTATCTCGACGGTCAGCAGGTGGTGGGTGCCGGCGAGCCATGTACGCATATAAAGTTTATCATATCGGGCAGTGCCCGAATGACGATAGTGAACAGTGACGGTCGTTTTAAGGTGTCGCAGACTCTTACGTGTCCGGATGTGATAGCTCCAGACTTTCTGTTTGGTCCGGCCACGTCGTATCCGTGTACTGTCACTTCGATAAATTCGACCGGTATATTGCAGATATCGAAGCCGGATTATGTGAAGATACTCAATAGTGATCCGGTATTTCTGTTTAATTTTCTCAATACGCTGTCGATGAATGCCCAGAAGGCCATAGACGGTGTGCTGGCATTGACAACCGGTTCGCTGGAGGAGCGAATCGCTTTCTGGATCGTGGCTCTGACGCAGCGTGGCGGCAGGGATATATGTCTGACATGTCGTCAGAGGGATCTGTATGCGTTGTTCGGAGTGCAGCGCATGTCGTTTTTGTCAACGCTGGAAAAGATGAAGTCAGAGGGGCTGATAGATTATGATCATAATGAGATACATATCCATTCGCGTGCCGACATGCTGCGTATTCTCACATCGCAGAGTGAGGGCTGACATCAAGGTGCGCGTATGTCATGAACAAGCGGAGCGTGTCTGTCGCAGGCGGCTCCGCTTTTCTATGGTTTTAAACCATCAAACCTAACATAAATCACATTACTGTTATGCTTATTCTTTGCAATTTCGCTGCAAAAATAGCAGGTGTCGTGGTGTTGTGTCAACTCTGTCAAGAGATATAAATGACGATGTTTAGGAACGATAGTGTAAACTTGTTGGTAATCAGTGGTATCGTTGGAGGCGTGTTTAGATCAAAAATGTAGCTTGTATAGAAAAATAATGCTAAAATATAGGTGTATGATGGTGTCGTTTCAGGTCTAAAACATTAACTTTGCATAGTTAACATGTTACAGCTTGTTTAAGCATTTCCATAAAAAGATATTGACATACCTTACATGAAAAAACTTGCATTTCTGATGCTTTTCGCTATCAATGCCATTGTGTCGGCTTCTCAGGATAAGGCGATCCAACTGGTGCCTCTTGAAAGTGTGATGAGCATGTTTGATCAGGAATTGGCTCAACGTACCGAATCGATAGTGAGGAGCAAGAGCCGCATTGATTCGATGAAACTGAAGTGTGCGTCTTTGCCGGAGAATGAACGTGGCGGTGTCTATTACGAGATAGCAGAGGCTTACAGTACATTGCAGGTGGATTCGGCAATGTACTATTGCGTGCGCATGATGAGTGTGGCAGACAGTGTGGTGGCGGAGAAGGGAGAGTTGCTGCTGTGCCGGATGCTGCCTTTAGCCGGCCGTGGAGGTGAGGCTGTGAGGTTGTATGAGGGTTTTGTGCCAGACAGTACGGATCGTGATATGATGACGCTTTACCATGCCACGGGTGAGATGATGTATCGCAGCCTGTGGCCTCTTTATGGTGTCACGGTCGATACGGCTTCGACTTGCTGGAAGTCGCACAGTGCCGCTCTGATGGAAGTGTATGCCGACCGTTCGCCCGAGCGCTGCATGTCGAGTGCTCTGTATTACTACAATTCGGGCAAGCCTACCATGGAGTCGGCCAATCTGATCGATTTGAGTTATTCGTCTGCGTCGTCCGCGCTATTGCGGTCGAGGGGGGCTCTGATGCTTGCCGATCTGTGCCGGCGTGAGCATGTGTCGGATTCGGATGAGGAGCTGCATTATCTGTTGCAGTCGGCTGTCAATGAGCTGCGTCATGGAATAACTACGGGGGAGGGGCTGATGCATGTTGCCGTATTTCTTCAAAAGCAAGGTGATACGGACAGGGCCTATCGTGCGATGGTGGCTGCTCTGGCGAATGCTTCGTATGCAGATGACTATCGGGCTATGTCGTTGCTTATGCCTCATATCGGCTTTTTGCAGGATTGTACGGATGAGCGTATGGACAGGCTGCATGTGGTGATATGGGTGTGCTGCTTGGCGGTGGCGCTTCTTGTCGTCGCTCTGGTGTGGCTGTGGTTGCGCAAGCGGCGTCTTGAGGGTGTGGTGGCTTCTATGTCGGAGTCAGACCGTAGGGATAAGCTGAGCGACTCTCTGCGTGAGTTTACGGTGGATTATCTGAATCTTCATGCCGCGATAACGGAAAAGTATGAGGATATGCTGCGTACTATCCGTCGCAAGCTCTCGGCAGGTCAGATAGATGATCTTCACCGGATGCTTAAGTCGGGTAATCTGATGAATGATCAGGCTGTGTTGTTTAACAATACGTTTGACCGTACGACGCTATCGATTTTTCCCGATTTTGTGGAGCAGATCAATGCTTTGCTTATTCCTGACCGCAGGATATCTCTGACTGAGGACGGACAGCTGACGACTGAGCTGAGGATTTTGGCTCTGGCTCGTCTGGGTATCGATGATGCGGCAATGATAGCGCGATTTCTTGGGCTGTCGCTCAATACGATCTATACTTATCGCAACCGTCTGCGTTCGCGTGCTTTGTCGAGGGATGATTTTATGGCGCAGATACGTGCCATAAGGTAGTGTGTGCGGTGTTATGGGCGCGTAGATGCGTGGATGTGAAAAAGCCGTCGGTCCGATAGGAACCGACGGCTTTTTATGTGTTCTTGATAAAATTGTATACGTGCGACCGGATTACTTAACGCCAAGCTTGGTCTTTACAAGCGGGGTTACGTCGATGACGTCGCTGCCAACGTATAGAGGAATCATGTTTTCGAAAATCATGGTGAATGATCCTTCAGCTCCTACGCTCTGGATGGCTGTGCGAACTTTCTGCTGTATGGGTGCGAGAAGCTGTTCCTGCTGGCGCTGGAGGTCCTGGCTTGCAGTCTGGCGGAACTGCTGTATCTTCTGGTCGAGTTCCTGAAGTTCCTGAATGCGACGGTCCTTTATGGTCTGGGGAGTGGTCTCTTCCATGTTCTGGAATTCGGTGTACTTTTTCTGGAATTCACCCTGAAGGTTCTGAAATTCGTCTTCGTATTTCTTTGATGCAGCCTCGAACTGAGTCTGTACTTCTTTCATTTCGGGGAGGTTCTGCATGAGTGTCTCAGTGTTGATGACACCGAATTTCTGAGCAAATGCCATAGAGGGCAGAGCCACCATGACTGCGAGCAATAATTTTTTGATCATATCGGTTAATGTGTAGTGTTAATTATCAATTGTCAAATATCGGATGCAAATATAATGGTTTTATTTGGAATAACCTAACTTGGACAATACCTCGTTGCTCACATCGATGCGTGGTGAGGCGAAAATGATGTCGGCCGATGAGGCTCTGTCGAAAATGCACATGTAGCCACGCTCTTCGGCTACTTTTTTCACGGCATTGTAGACTTCTTCCTGAATCGGTTTCATTAGTGTCTGCCGCTTTTTGTAGAGTTCGCCTTCGGGTCCGAAATATTTGTTGCGCAGCATTGTCGCTTCTTTTTCTTTAGCGACGATCTCTTCTTCGTGTTTTTTCTTCTGTTCGTCGGTCAGAAATGGCATCTGGGATTTGTAGTTGTTGTACATTGTCTCTGCTTCGCGGCTGATTTTCTCAACTTCTTTCTGCCATCTCTGCGATAGTTGTTCGAGCTGGTTGTTGGCTACTTCGTATCCGGCGATGTTGGATAAAACATATTCCATGTCCACCATGGCAAATTTCTGTGCCATGCCGGTGAGCGCATAAGCGAAAAGCGCGATCACCACAGTGAGTGTTTTCTTGATGTTCATAATCAGTAGATGTTGCTTAATAGTAGGTTGGTGATGTTAGGACAATGGTGATGTGAAAAGGTTTATTGCCGTAGCATTAAATAATGTTAGAATTCCTGACCAAGTATGAAGTGGAAGTGGCTTCCTCCGCGTTGTCCGAATACTTTGTCGAAGCCATATGCCCAGTCGATGCCCATCATGCCTACCATGGGCAGGAATATGCGCAGACCAACTCCGGCGCTTCGTTTGAGGTTGAATGGGTTGAAGTCGCTTACTTTGGTCCATGCGTTGCCTCCTTCGAGGAATGCCAGACCATAGATGGTGGTAGAGGCCTGAAGCATGAAGGGGAAGTGCAGTTCGACGCCGAGTCGGGAGTAGGCATAGCCTTCGCGACCCCAAGGAGTGAGTGCTCCGTTGTCGTATCCTCGCAGACCGATGGTCTCAGTGGCATAGGTGTATGATCCGGTCATGCCGTCACCGCCGACGTAGAATGTCTCGAATGGAGATTTGAGCCATTTGTTGTAGCTGCCGAGGAGACCGAAGTCGGCGCGTGTCATGAGTACGAGAGTCCACTGGCTGTTGGGGTCGGTGAGTGGGGTGTATGTACGTGATTTGAATTTGAGCTTCCAGTATTCGATCCATTTGTAGAGTTCTTTTTTGGACTCGACGGTGTTGGATTCATAGAGTTTCTGCCAATTTTTCTTGCCGAACAGCGATGCGGGAGGGGTGAGCTGGAGGCTCAGTGAGAATTGCGATCCGCGACGTGTGTAGAGAGGGTTGTCGATGGAGTTGCGTGCGAGTGTGAGTCCGAGAACGAATGAGTTGCTGGTACCGTTGTTCATGTAGTAGAGGTATTCCCAGTTTTTGAGGTAGTACCAGTTGTAGGAGAGTTCGGTCTGGAATGTAAAGTAGTCGTCGGGCCAGCTGAGTCGCTTGCCGAATCCGACTGTTACGCCTACCATCTGGAGTATTTTGTTGGGGTCGTAGGCATTGTTTATGCTGTTCTGATAGTAGTCTGATCCGTAGCCGTAGCCATAACCGTATCCATAGCTGTTGTATAGCCAGGGGTTTGACCAGTTGCTGTTGTAGTATGATGAGTTTACGCCAGTCTGTCGGCTGTAGTAGGCCGATACGGATAGCGAATTTGGACGTTTGCCTCCAAACCATGGGTCAAGGAACGATATTGCGTAGCTCTGATAGTATCGTGCGTTTGTCTGTGCGGAGATTGTGAATGTCTGTCCTTCGCCCTGAGGAATGATGCCTTTGTATGAGCTGGGATGGAATAGGTTTTTGATGGAGAAGTTGGTGAATTTCAGTGCCAGTTTGCCAATTACGCCAGTCTGTCCCCATCCGAGCGAGAACTCGATCTGGTCGTTGGCTTTTGATTCGAGGTTGAATACGATGTCGACTGTGCCGTTTTCTTCGTTTGGTTCCGGACGTATGTCCATGTTTTCGGGGTTGAAGTGTCCGGTCTGAGCAATCTCACGTGCAGATCGCATGAGGTCGTCTTTGCTGAATAGTTCGCCGGGTTTTACGCGAAGCTCTCGTCGGATCACTTTTTCGTACAGTCGGTCGTTGCCGTTGATTATGACATTGTTGATTCTTGCCTGCGGGCCTTCGATCATGCGCATTTCCAGATCGATTGAGTCGCCATGAACGTTTCGCTCGATGGGCACGAGGTTGTAGAACAGGTATCCGCGGTTCATGTACAGGTTGGCTACGGCGTCTTCGTCTTCGTTGGTGCGCTTGTTGAGCAGTTTCTGATTGTATACGTCGCCTGCTTTAATGCCCAGGATCTCGTTGAGTAGATCGGTGGGGAATATGGTGTTTCCGACCCAAGATATGTCGTTGATGTAGTATTTTTTTCCTTCTTCGAGTGAAATGTATACGTCAACGGTGTTTTCGTCGTAGGGAACAACGCTGTCGGCCAGTATTTTGGCGTCGCGATAGCCTTTTTCGTTATATTTGTCGATGATGCGCTGAAGGTCGTCGCGATAGTCGCTCTGCACGAATTTTTTCTGCTTGAAGAGGTTGAGCAGTTTGTTTTTTTCGTTGGTCTTTTTCATCACTCGCTGGAGCTGGTTGTCGCTCATGACCTCGTTTCCGTCGATGTAGATCTTGTGAACTTTGACTTTTGAGTTTTTGTTTATGTCGATGTCGACGATCATTTCGTTTTTGGCAGATAGGTCTTCGCGCAGAGTAATCTTCACCTCGGCATTGCTGAATCCTTTTTCGGCAAAGAATTTCTTGATGATAGCTTCGGCGCGGTTTACTATGTTTTGTGTGATCTGATTGCCTTTGTGTAGCTGCAACATCTCCTGCAGGTCGTCGCGCTCGCCTTTTTTGATGCCGTAGTAGTTGATGGCCGATATGCGGGGCTGCTGACGCAGTTTGATCGTAAGCCAGACTTTGTCGCCTGCGACTTTGTCCACCACAATCTGCACGTTGCTGAACAGAGTCTGGCGCCACAGCCGTTTTGCTGCATCGGTGATCTCCGATCCCGGAATTTCGATCCATTCGCCTTGTTTCAGGCCTGAATATCCGATGATGATGAAGTCATCGTAGTTGTCGGCACCTTCGACTTTGATGTCGGCGATCTGGTATGTACGCGGCATTCCGGTAAATATGACGTTGGGATTGTAGATGGTGTCGGCCGGTGCCTGAGCCATAACGTTGGCGGAGGTCCAGAACAGTAATGCAGATATTGCTAATAGTAGCTTGTGACGCATGATGTGAAGGATACTATTTGTTGTTGACTTGTTCGGAAGTTTTGCCGAAGCGTCGCTCCCGTGATTGATAATCAATAATGGCCTGATAAAGACTCGATTCGTTGAATTCGGGCCAGTATATAGAGGTGAAATATAATTCGGAATACGCAGTCTGCCACAGCAGGAAGTTGCTAACCCTTATGTCGCCGCCTGTGCGTATCAGCATGTCGGGGTCGGGAACGGATGCTGTGGTGAGATATTGCGATATGGTATGCTCGTTGATGTCGGATGCGTCAAGGCGTCCGTCGCGCACGTCTTGTGCTATGCGGCGAGTGGCTTCTGTGATTTCCCACCGGCCGGAGTAGCTGAGTGCCAGATTGACTTGCAGGCCAGTGCATCGGGAGGTGGCGTCAATGCATTCCTGAAGGCTCTGTCGCGACTGTTGAGGCAGTCGGTCTATGTCGCCGATCATGCGCAGACATACATTGTTTTTGATGAGTCCCGGAGTTTCGGCCTGAAGTACAGATATGATGAGCTGCCACAGCATCTCTACTTCGGCTTTTGGTCTGTTCCAGTTCTCGGTTGAGAAGGCATAGAGTGTGAGGTATTTCACTCCGGCCTGTGATGCCGCTTCGATAGCTTTTCTAACGGATTCCACTCCGGCCACATGTCCTTCGGCTCTCTGTGAGCCACGGCTTTTGGCCCAACGTCCGTTTCCGTCCATGATTATGGCTATGTGGACAGGCAGTCGGGATTTGTCTATGGATTGCAGGAGCGGATTCATTTATGATCGGTGATTGATGTGATTGGTGTTTGAAAATTCATTGTTCGCTGTCAGTCGATGCGGTGACATGTGACGCATCTTGGTCCGAATTCGAAACTGACACCTACGGTGAGTGTCGAATACCAGTCGGTGTTTTTGAGAAAGGAGCTTTTGATCTGATATAGGTCTGTAAGCTCGTCGCTGTCGATCTTGTCGCCGAATGTTTTTGTCATGGTAAATTCGGCTATCAAATTCCATCGAGGAGCGAATTTGTATTTTATGCCGATGCCCATGGGTATGTTGAATGCTACATATGTGCTGCCGCTTCCGTTGGCCGACATTGTAGTCCCGACACCAAGCGAAATGAAAGGTGTCCAGCAGCGCAGGCGTTTGTATGTCTCGCCTATGCCGTAGGCAAAAAAGTTGCATTCGCCACGAATGCCAAGATCATATACGGTAGATTTGAATTCGTAGGCGGCATTTCCAGGCAGTACGTTGTCGAAGTCTGCTGTGTTGCCGCTCAGTGTCGCCATGGACAGTTGAGCGCGTATGGCCCAACGGCTGTCGAACAGATATCTGGCGGCTATGTCGGCTGCGAAGCCCGGGTGCTTGAATAGGTTGCTTTCGTTTGCGTCGCCGAGATATCCGCTCATCCCTATTCCTGCGCCGAAGTCGAATTTATAGCTTTCGACCATGTCTTGAGCCGATACATGATGCCATGGTGTGATCATGGTAGTGACCACAAGCGTCAAGAGTATGTGTAATCGGCTGAATATCCGCATGGCGACCGGTGAGACAGTGATGTGTGATTATTGAAGGGGCTTGAATACCAGACGATTTATGGCTCCACGCCATACTTTGCGGTTAAGTCCCGATTGGGTATCTGTGCCTCCGAACAGATATATGTAGGGGCAGTCCCACTGGGTGATTGGCTTTATGGCGCGGCTGCCGGCTTCGGGCATTATGGCGTACCACGATGGTAGTGTATGGTTCATGCCGGAATGCCATCCTGTCGTGGCACGTGAAGATATGGTTTCGTCGAATACAAGTGCCTGAGCTCCTGCTCCGGGAACAATGTCATTGGGGAGCTGAAGCAATTGTGGCGCATATGCCCAATGTACTCCACGGTCGTATGATATGTATACGGCTCGCGAGAGCTCGCCTGATGCGGTTCTGCCTCCGAATGCGAGCAGCACGGTCTGTTTTGTCACTCTCCAGTAGGCGGATGTCTTGAATGCGAAGTAGGGCACTAAAACCATGCCGCTGATGTCGGGTATGGGGGCCTGGGATATTCTGGCCCATGCGGATCCGTCGAACGCCCATGTAGAACCGGTGACTGTCCCTGCCGCGGTTATTCCGCCGGTTATGATGAGCATAGGCGATTCAGACCATTCGTTGGTGAATACCAGTGACGGACTTGTGGCCGATACCGGACATTCGGCCGGAACATCGCTTTCGGTGGTTTCAGGGTAGGTTACGAAGCGGAAAGAGTTGCCGTAGGCGCGCACGCCTGTGATGAGGGTGTCGAATCCGCCGTAGATATGGTGCATTACAGTTCCGGTGGAGGTCCATGACGATCCCATGTCTGACGATTGATACAGAGTATTGCCGTCGGCCAACATGTAAAGGCGGTCGGATGTGGCTGTTATTGATTCGATGACTGCACCTGCCGGGAGTGTCACCGCCTGTTTCTGCCAGTTGTTGTCGGCCGGATTGTCACATACAGCACGGCAGTATGACGAGCCTTCTGCGGTGAAGCATACGGCTTTTCCCTGATATTCCACTGTGCGTTGCACTGTGGGGGAAGACAGTGTCGATGGCAGTGTGGTCCATGCGGTCTTGCTCCATGTCAGCGAGTCGGGATTCATGTTGTGCACGTTGACAAAGATGGTATAGGTCCGCTCGACTTCCTTGTTGGCTGATACAATGCGCAGTTTCACCGATCCACGGCTGAAATTGATGGAGTCGGTGGAGTTTTTGAGAAAGTCGACTATCGTGTCGTTGCCACGGTCTGTGGGCATTGTGATCTCGGCGGTGCTTACCGACGGGAGTCCGATGTTTAGCTGCAGACGGTTGACTTTGGTGCCTTTGGGTAGTGAGTCGGCATTGAATATCATGGCGCGGTCAAGATCTATCGAGAAGAATACCGAGTCAAGATTGTGCAATATGCTGTCGTTGGGAAGCAGGCTGAATGAGCTTACCATAGCCGAGTATCCGGAGTTGTCGACCAGGCCGGTATTGTCGTTGTCGGAATCGTCGTTACATGCTGTCGAGAACATAGACAACAGTGCCGATACAATGAGGTATATGGGGAAACGCTTTGTCATAAGATGTTATTTTTCAACTTGCAAAGTTAACAACATTTTCATTAACTGAAGTCGTAAGATAGTTAAATTTAGTGACATAATAGACCAATATCGCGATTGTATATCGTGATTTGATTGATAATCAATGTGTGAGCAGTATATGTGATGAGGTTTATTTCAGGCTGATGTCGGTGTTTTTAACATTGATTATCACATTGCTGTCGTATTTGCAGGCTGAAATGAATCCGTCAGGCATATCGACACGGGCTGTGCCACGTGGGCCAAACGAAACCGATGATACTTCGATGCGGGCGTCGTCCCATAGGCCGGAATCGATAAATGCTTTAAGCACTGATGCTCCGCCTTCGACCATAAGTGATTGTATGCCTTCGTCCCACAGTGCGTGCAGCAGGTTGTTGATGTCATCGGCTGTGGTATATTCGTGCCATACGGCTTTGCCGTTAAGGCATTTGCGTTGGGCTGCACTGAAGTACAGCGTGTCGCTGTCGGATGCGAACACCTGCGATCCGGGATCGATGAGGCCTCTGCGGTCGAGCACTACACGGCGAGGCGAACGTCCGGCAATAAGCCGGACATCAAGTCTCGGATTGTCGGCCATGACAGTGCCGGAGCCTACGAGTATGGCATCGAAGTGCGATCGTAGCCGGTGCATTTCCTGAGAGGTTAGCGGGGTGGAGAATCGTGCGGGCTTCGCGTGCGAGCCGTCGCGACGGCAGTCGAGAAAACCGTCGGCACTCTGCGCCCATTTAAGCATCACATATGGTCTGTGTAGCTTATGTGCCACCATGAACGGGCGGTTGAGTTCCTCACATTTGTCGTTCAGTACTCCGGTGATCACTTCTATGCCGGCGTCGCGCAGCATAGCTATGCCACGTCCGGACACGCGCTCGTTGGGATCTGTGCTTCCTACCACTACACGCGGGATGCCGGAATTTATGATCAGTTCGGCGCACGGTGGTGTTTTTCCATAGTGCGAGCATGGCTCGAGGGTGACGTAGATTGTGCTGTCGTAGAGCTGTTCGGGGTGTGTTACGGATCTGACGGCGTTGACTTCGGCATGTGGACCTCCGTAGCGGTGGTGGTAGCCTTCGCCTATAATGAGTCCGCGGTGCACGATCACTGCTCCGACCATGGGGTTTGGCGAGGTAAGACCTTCGCCGAGGCGTGCCAGTTGCAATGCCCGCCTCATGTATTTAATGTCTATTTCCAATCGTCGTTATCTTTGATAAGCTGAATTAGACGGCTTACGGCTTCTTCTTCCGGAATGTTTTTTTCAACACACACTTTGCCTTTGTACAGGCTCACTCGTCCGGCTCCTGCACCTACATATCCGTAGTCGGCATCCGCCATTTCTCCAGGGCCGTTGACGATGCATCCCATCACGCCGATCTTAAGGTTTTTGAGGTGGGAGGTTGCTGCTTTTACCTGTGCTAAAGTCTGTCGGAGATCGAACAGCGTTCGTCCGCATCCCGGACATGCGATGTATTCTGTGCGTGTAAATCTCAGGCGTGCCGACTGAAGTATGGCAAATGCCAGACGTGCGCTTTCGGCTTCGGTCAGGGCGTCGGACTGTATCATGATGCCGTCGGTGAATCCAGCCAGCAGTATGGCGCCGCTATCGATTGCAGCACGCAGGCGTGCCGTGTCGGGGTCAACACCGTCGTATCGCAGCAGTGGTATTATACGGTTGGTAATTCCGGCTTCGGTCAGGGCATGGAGTGTGGCAAGCATGCGGCCGGAGCGGTTGATGTGGTCTGTGGTGAGTATTATGATCTGATTCGGATCGGCTGCCGGTGGATTTTCAGCAGCTTCGGTGGCATCGACGATCAGGAATCGATCCGTATTCCGGTCGATGAACATGTCGGGTCGCGAGTCGGCATCATATGGAGCATCGGCACCGTTGCCCACAACTGCGGGTGTGAGCGACGGGTTGCGGCGTGCCGGAATCACGGGATTGTAGTCAGGAGCATAGTGTCCGTCGATGGATGGAGCATTGCGTCGCATGTCTATATAGTCGACAATGGCTTTTGCCACAGGTATCTCAGATGCAGGGTCTTCACTCAGCGACACGCGTATGGTGTCGCCTATACCTTCGGCGAGCAGAGCACCGATCCCGACTGCTGATTTTATGCGTCCGTCCTCGCCGTCGCCAGCTTCCGTGACGCCCAGATGCAGAGGGTAGTGCATGTCTTCAGCGTCCATGGCTCTGACCATGCGTCGCACGGTCTCTACCATGACTGTTACATTGGAGGCTTTGATAGAGATGACCACATTGTGAAATCCGTGGCGATTGCAGACTCTAAGAAACTCCATTGCGCTCTCGGCCATTCCTGCCGGGGTGTCTCCGTATCGGCTCATTATGCGGTCGGAGAGTGAGCCGTGGTTGACGCCTATGCGTATGGCAGTGCCATGTGCGCGGCATGTGTCGAGAAATGGCACCAGAGCCTGCTCTATACGCTCGAGTTCGGCCGCATATTCCTCATCGGTGTACTCGATGCTTCTGAACGTGCGTCCGGGGTCTACGAAGTTGCCGGGGTTGATGCGCACTTTTTCAACCTGCTTGGCCGATGCGAAAGCTGCACGCGGGTTGAAGTGTATGTCGGCTACAAGCGGGGTGTCGAGGCCTTTGGCTCGGAGGGCCGCACGTATGTTACCGAGATTTTCCGCCTCACGTACTCCCTGTGCGGTAAATCGCAGATATTCCGCTCCGGCGTTTATGATGCGTTCGGCCTGGGCTACAGATCCGTCGGTGTCGAGAGTTGATGTTGAGGCCATGGACTGGACTCTGATTGGTGAATCACCGCCTAACGGTGTATTGCCGACATTGACAGTGGAGGAATGCCGGCGGCAGTAGTCGAATACAGACATTTGACTGATTGGGGTGTGAAAAAATTGAGGTGTTATCAGTTGGTCTTGAACCTATATTTTACATTTTTCAGTTCGGCATTGACTTTTACGATTTTGTCGACGAGCTGTTCGCGATAAGAGCTGAAACGGGCATTTACGTCGGGATCGCTGAGCGACAGGATCTGGGTGGCCAGAATGCCTGCGTTCAGACCGCCGTCGATGCCAACAGTGGCTACGGCTATGCCGGGAGGCATCTGTACGATTGAGAGCAGTGCGTCGCGGCCGTCGAGCGATGCGCTGATGGGTACACCGATCACCGGTACGGGTGTCATAGCTGCTATCACGCCAGGCAGTGCGGCGGCCATGCCGGCACCTGCGATAATGACTTTTATGCCGCGAGATTCGGCGTTGCGTGCAAATTGCTCCACTTCGGCCGGAGTGCGGTGGGCCGATAGGGCGTTCATTTCAAACGGTACTTCCATGGAGTCAAGAAATTTAGCTGCTTTTTCCATGATGGACAGATCGGATATGCTGCCCATGATAATGCTGACTAATGGTTTCATGTATCTGTGGCTTGTTAATGGTTATGTCATATTAGTGTACAGAGGTATACGGATGTGAATCCTGTAGCCGTGCCTGCGATCAGTTGCATGGGTGTATGTCTTCGGAGTATGAGGCGTGAAGTGCCGACGGCTCCGGCTGCCATGATGACGGATATGGTGATCCACAGCATTGGCACGATGACCGGGATGTTGATGACGAGCGATAGTGTGAATGCAACAAGTCCGCCCATCGCAGTGGCGTGTGCGCTGATTTTCCACCACTGAGTGATTACTGTCACTGCTGCAAGTGCAATACTTGCGCCAAGCATGAATCCGAACATCCATCCGGGCACTCCGCCGACGTAGAGGTAGAACAGTGCGGCCACATACAGTACCAGCGCCGCCGAATAGGGCATCAGACGCTGCTTGCGGTCGTTGAGTCCTATGTCGCTGACCAGTCCAATGGTCTTGAGGCTTATGATGAGCATGAGGGGAAGTATGCCCGTGAGAGATAGAATGACGGTTATGACTTTGGCCTTTTCCGATGCGGGCACTATGCACAGTGGCGTGAGAGTGAGGCTCATGATCATGCCATAGGCCGGTATGAGCAGCGGATTTAAAACGTTGGATATTATATGTGCGATTCTGTCCATTGATGTCGGTGTGTGGTAGTTGGGTGTGTCAGAGTTGCTTGCGTAGACGTCCGACCGGCAGGCCGAGGCGTTCGCGGTATTTTGCCACTGTGCGCCGTGCGATGTCGAATCCTTCGTTGTGTAATATTTCGGTAATGGCGGCGTCGCTTAACGGATGAGACTTGTCTTCTTGTTCGATGATGGTGCGAAGACGGTCGAGGATGACTTGCGACGATGTGTCGTTGTCGTCTTTGCGGCGTTCGTTAAAGAAAAATCGGAGCGGATATACGCCCTGTCCGGTGGCTACGTATTTGCCTGCCGTTGCGCGGCTTATCACCGACAGGTCATCGCCGGTCACAGCCGATATGTCCTTGAGTATCATTGGCCGCAGCGTGAGAGGGTCGTCGGAGAGGAAAAAATCGCGTTGCCATTGCATGATGGCCGACATGACGCGGAAAAGTGTACGCTGACGTGTTTCGAGCACTTTGATGAATGTGGCGGCTTCGTCGCGTTTCTGGCGTATGAATGCGTTTGCGGCGTCGGTCTCGGCGCTTCGCCGGCGTGACTGAGGCAGTGTTCCGGCGGCAAACGATTCTTCGATTTGCAGTCGCGGTATGCGGTTGAGAAGTGTTAGAGTCAGGATGTCACCGTCGGCTTCTACCAGAAAGTCGGGCGAAATGTGGTGTGTCCGGTCGTCATCAGTGGAGCTTATCTGGGCACCGGGCTTGGGATTTAGACTGCGTATGGTCTCCATGGCTTCTTTCAGGCGGTCTTTGTCGGCACCTGTGAGCGATCGTATGCGGTCGAAGTGCATGAGCGAGAAGAGGTCGAAGTAGTCTCGGATAATATCTGTGGCCAGCATGACATCGGGAGTCTGTGTGCGGCGTTTCAGTTGCAGCAGCAGAGCATCGCGGAGATCCACTGCGCCTATTCCTGGAGGATCGAGCGAGCGCACCATGTTCCATACGCGTCGTACTTCGTCTTCGCTTACCTCCAGGCCGTCCTGTATGGCCATGTCGTCGACGAGCGAGCGCACTGATCGTGTCATATAGCCATTGTTGTCGATGTTTCCTACGAGAAAGCGTGCTATATCCAGATCGAGAGGTGTGGCGGCGGGATTTTCTGCCAGCTGGCTCATGAGTGACTCTATAAGTGATTCTCCGCCGGCTACGGCCACCGGTTCATATATGTCGTCGCCTCCGGCACTGCGGTTGGATGATTCGAGGCGGTACGACGGAATGTCGTCGTCGGTGCGATAATCGGCAAGTTGCATCTGTTCGGCACTTTCGTTGAACGCATCGTCGCCGTCAGACGACATGTTGTCGGCTGTGGTATCTTCGTCATTTTCGGCTTCAAGTGCCGGGTTCTCGTCGAGAGCCTTGCGCACTTCCTCTTCTATCTCCGGAGCGTTCATCTCAAGCATGCGTACAAGCTGCAGCTGCATGGGCGCAAGCGTCTGCTGCTGTTTCTGATTGAGTGATAACTTTAATGAATCATCCATATTGACACCGTAAAGTTACTACAAATTTGCGGCTCTTGTCGCATTTCAATTCAAATTTTAATCGAGGGCTACCATAGCAGTGCCGCTATGTAGCCTATGTATGTTGCTGTGAGTATGGTTCCTTCGATGCGGGTGATGGTGCGCTGTCGGAAAAACCATCCGAATATCCAGAACATAATGGCCGATCCTAAGAGCACTGTCATGTCGAGGCTGCCTACATTGCCCATGGGCAGTGGTGTGACCGTGGCCGATGCTCCGAGTACCAAAAATATGTTGAATATATTGCTGCCGATGACATTGCCAAGTGCTATGCCGGTCTTGCCTTTTAGTGCTGCTGTGACAGAAGTGGCGAGTTCGGGCAGAGATGTGCCTGTGGCCACGATGGTGAGGCCAATAACCGCTTCGCTCACACCGAGAGCCTTGGCTATGTCGGAAGCTCCGGCTACAAAACGGTCGCCTCCGAAGATGAGAGCCGCCAGTCCGCCGGCCACATATGCCACGGCGCGCCATACGGGCATCGATGGGCCGGATGCTGCGTTTTCTGCTGCCGGATCGGACGGGGATGCTGATCCGGCCTGTGCGAATGTGTAACGCATGAATATGGCGAAAAACAGTAGCAGCAGCAGGCCGTCGACGCGTGTGATGACGGCCGAGGAACTGCCATCGAGCAGCGGTGAGCTTGCCATGATGAACAGGGCCAGAGATGAGAGAATTACGAGCGGAATCTCGTTGGTCATGATGCTGCGTGTGATCTTTATCGGCACCACCATTGCTGTAATGCCTATGATCATAAGCACATTGAATATGTTGCTGCCTACAACATTGCCTACGGCGAGCTCGCTGTTGCCTCCGATGGCCGACAGCAGACTTATGGCCAGTTCCGGAGCCGAGGTGCCGAAGGCTACTACGGTGAGTCCTACCACGAGGTCGGATATGCCCATGCGCCGGGCTATGGACGAGGCTCCGTCGGTGAGTGCATTGGCTCCGACGAGTATGAGCACGAGTCCCAGGATGAGATATATGATGCTTAGAAACATAGGGTCGATGTGTGGATTAGTAAGTGCAAAGTTATCATTTATTTCAATAAAATGAGTCAATAAGGAGCTGGTTGATTTGGCCGCGATATATATTTTATATACTTTTGCATTAATACAAAAGTTTTGACAACACTGAAAAAAACATATAATGGAAGAGCAAAATAAAGATTGCGACACGCTCTACATCATCACCGCCCGCGGTGGCAGTAAGGGTATTCCCCGTAAAAATATCAAGCCACTATGCGGAAAGCCGCTGATAATCTATTCGATAGAGATGGCGCGCAGGTTTGCCCCCGACAGTCACGTGATAGTGAGTACCGAGGACGAGGAGATAGCCGAGATATCACGCTCCACAGGCCTGCCGGTCGAGTATATGCGTCCGCAGTCGCTTGCCGGCGATACCATAGGCTCGCGCGAGGTGCTTCTCGACGTGATGGACTGGGCCGATGCCAGAGGTATCAAATACGACAAGGTGTGTCTTCTGCAGCCTACTTCGCCTCTGCGTGTAGCGGAGGACGTGCAGGCATGTCTGGATATGTATACTCCCGATGTGGACATGGTGACCACTGTGGTTGAGGCGGCGGCCAATCCATATTATGACTGTTTCGAGGCTGATCCTGCAGATGGTTTCATGCGCATATCCAAGGGCGATGGTCTGTATACCAGGCGTCAGGATGCACCTCAGGTGGTGCAGACATCCGGTTCGGTCTATGTGTTCAATCCGGAGGCTTTGCGCAAGAAGCGTCTTGGCGATATGACCCGCCGTCGTCCGTGTCTGGTCGACAGTTGCCGCAGCGTTGATCTTGATACTCCGCTCGACTGGGCTATAGCCGAAACTGTGATGCGTCTTAATCAACAGAGCGGCGACTGAGAGTGTTGTAAATAGGAAAATTCAAGTATATGGCTGATTCAAATTTTATAGATTACGTAAAGATACATTGCCGTTCGGGCAAAGGTGGCGCGGGTTCGCGCCACTTTTATCGCGCCAAGTATGTGCCGAAGGGAGGTCCCGACGGTGGCGACGGTGGCCGCGGCGGACACATAATACTGCGCGGCAACAAGCAGATGTGGACTCTGCTGCCGCTTAAATATAACCGCCATGTCTTTGCCGGCAACGGGCAGAGCGGATCGGGCGGACGCAGTTTCGGCAAGGATGGTAACGATGTTACGATCGATGTGCCGTGCGGCACTGTTGTGTTCGATGCCGAGACGGGTGAGTTTCTCTGCGAGGTCAATGACGACGGTGAGGAGGTGAAGCTGCTCCGCGGCGGTCGCGGCGGTCTTGGCAACTGGCATTTCAAGAGTGCCACCAATCGCACTCCGCGCTATGCTCAGCCCGGGGAGCCTGCCATAGAGAAGACTATCATACTCGAACTGAAACTGCTGGCTGACGTGGGTCTGGTGGGATTTCCCAATGCGGGAAAGTCCACGCTTCTGTCGTCGCTTTCGGCCGCGCGTCCCAAGATTGCCGACTATCCGTTTACTACCATGGAGCCTCAGCTGGGCATAGTGTCGTATCGCGACAACCGCTCGTTTGTCATGGCCGACATCCCCGGTATCATAGAGGGTGCGAGCGAGGGCCGCGGACTGGGACTTCGATTTCTGCGCCACATAGAGCGCAATGCGGTGTTGCTGTTTATGGTGCCTGCCGATGCCGAGGATATCACACGTGAGTATGAGATATTGCTTTCGGAGCTTGAACAGTTTAATCCGCAGCTCATGGACAAGCAGCGTGTGCTGGCTGTGTCGAAGAGCGATATGCTCGACGATGAGCTGATGGCTGAGATAGAGCCTTCGCTGCCGCAGGATATTCCGCATGTGTTCATATCGGCAGTGACCGGCATGGGGCTGACCGAACTGAAGGATATATTGTGGGCTGCCGTGACCGATGAGCGCAACCAGATAGCTACGCCGTCGATTACTCATCGTCCGCTCGACGGACATCACCGTGTGCGTGAGGAGGATGAGTTCATATTCGATAAGGCTCCCGATATGCCTGCCGACGATGAGCCGGAAGATGAAGACTTTCCGGAAGACTGGGACGAGAGCTGGGATATGGACTTCCCTTACGACGAGGATGAGGATACTGTCGACTGATCTCGGCGCACCACATGGGGTGGTGGCTTTTTCGACTTGTCGTGATGGAGGTGACGCTCCTTGCGGTGCATATGCCGGATTCAATGCTTGCCATTATACGGGCGACTCTGTCGCTCATGTGTCGGAGTGCCGCGATGCACTTTGCCTTGAGCTTGGCATAGGGCGTGAGAGGCTTGTGATACCGCGTCAGACGCATTCCGACCGTGTGGCGGTGATAGACCGTGTGCCTGTGGCCGATGGGGATCTTGATGGTATAGATGCTCTGGTCACGGCATTGCCGCGTGTGGCTCTGTGTATAAACACTGCCGACTGTGTGCCGCTCATGCTTGCCGATGCGCAGGCGGGTGTGGTGGCGGCAGTGCATGCCGGATGGCGCGGTGTGCTGTCGGCTATAGTGGCGCGCACAGTGGAGGCCATGGTGTGTCTGGGGGCCGATGCGGGTCGGATAGAGGCCATGATGGGGCCGTGTATATGCGGTCATTGCTTTGAAGTGGGGCCGGAGGTGGCACAGCTGTTCTCTGCGGCATATCCCGGAGCTGCGGGCGTGGTGCTCGACGGCTATGCGAAGCCGCATGTGGATCTGGCCGAGGCTCTTGTGTTGACGCTTCGTGAGCTGGGGGTGACGAGTGTGCGTCGTCCGCCGGCATGTACCCATTGCTGCCCAGACACTTATTTTTCGGCGCGTCGGCTCGGGGTTGACTCCGGCCGTATGCTGACGGTGATCATGGCCGGGGAAGAGGCTTTCGGCGAAATGCGTCGATGAAGCTGCCCGGAGTTGCGTTGTATATATCCGTGCCTATGTGTCGTGCGTAGCGCTCTATGGTGAAGTATGAGCGGAATGCTACATGGAAGCTCATCATTATGTCGTGGAGATGTACGCCGCGGTACACTGATGCTGTGTGCCGGTGTTCGGCTTCGTTGTCTTTGTAGAAGTGTGGCTGTATGCTTATCACTTCGTTTTGCTCGTTGACTTCCAGGGTTTTGCTCCAAGTGTGATCGGCTCCTACGATGTAGATTTTGCGGAATCCGAGTTTCAGAGCCACCATGAGCGATGCTATGAGTACATTGCGTGGCCTGGGCATGCCTCGTCCGGCTGTGAAGGCGGCGTTTTCCACCCAGTCAAAGCCTTCGACTCCCACGGGGTTGATGCGCCGGATGCGTATGTTGTTATGGGATGAGAAGTCGACGGGTACTTTGGCGCGTGCGGGCAGAAAAATGGTCATGGGCCAGTCGACACGTGTCGACAGGTTGTGCCAGAGTTCCTGCACGTTTTCATGGTCGAGATGTGTGAAGAATATGGGGTCGATCATCACGTAGTATTCGGGCCGGAGGTCGTAGAACTGTTGGGCGCGTGCGGCGTAGTTGACGGCCATCAGCCGGTGTGCGGCCAGCGAGTCGGCATGGTCGCGTATGGTGTCGTTGAGCGATGGGCCGTTGCCCATTATGATGAGCGGTTCGTCGGCTGTGGCGTCGCGTGTCACTGTGCATGTGCGTGTCTGTACGGCTATTTTTACCATGCTTTTCAGCGAAGATCCGAGTTTCTGTGCCCATCGGGCTATCTTGTCAGAGGTTTTCATAAGTAATAAGTTCTGTCGTGGATATACAGGCAAAGTTAAGTAAATATTGTCAATACCGCTCTACTATTTGCACAATATTGCCGCATTGACTACCTTTGTAGATAAATGAGTGCAGAAAACGTCATACGGATTGATATCGACGGAGTCCTCAGAGCCCGTCTGCCGCGTTATCACCGCTTCATACCGCGGTGTCTTGTGCGGTGTCTTGAGCGGGTGGTGTGCCAGCAGGAGCTCAACGATATGCTCAGTGTCAACGCAGGCCGTCGTGACGCCGATTTCTGTCGTGGTGTCATAGAACACCTCGACATCACCTATCAAGTGCATGGCGAGTGCAATCTGCCCGCCGATCCTCGTGTGATAATAGTGAGCAATCATCCATTGGGCGGGCTCGACGGAATGATACTCATAGACATGGTGACGCGTCATTACGGTGGTCCGGTGCGCTTTCTGGTCAATGATCTGCTTATGGCCATAGAGCCTTTGAGCGGGGTGTTTCTGCCCATCAACAAGCACGGCCAGCAGTCGCGCAAGGCGTTTCAGGATGTGACCGACGCCATGGAGTCGGACTGTCCGATAATCATATTTCCCGCCGGTCTTGTATCGCGCAAGGGGAAGAAGGGTGTCGTAGCGGACCTGCAGTGGCAGAAAACATTTGTCAATAAGGCCATCCGTCATCGCCGCGACGTAATTCCGTGTCATTTTAGTGGTGCGAACTCAAAGTTTTTTTATAATTTTGCAAAGTTTAGAACCCGATTGGGGCTTAAGTTCAACATTGAGATGGTGCGCTTGCCGCGAGAGGTGTTTCTCAGCAAAGGACGTGACTATACCATCACTTTCGGCAAGCCTGTAGCGTGGCAGTCGCTTCGCGGAGGCGCCGAAGCCCAGGCGCAGGCCGATGCTCTTCGAGCCAAGGTCTATAGTCTGTCTGACAACTCTACTACTGAACACCCATGTTGAATCAAGAAATCATACCACCGGTAGATACCCGGCTTATCGAAGCCGAACTTACTCCCGAGCGTTTTCTGCGCAAAACGAACAAAGGACATAATCTGATCTATGTGGTGGATGCCCACTGCGCACCCAATGTGATGCGTGAGATTGGCCGTCTGCGCGAGATCGCATTCCGGGCGGCCGGTGGCGGTACAGGCAAGTCAGAGGATATCGATGAGTTCGATACCATGACTCCTCCATGCCGTCAGCTTATAGTGTGGGATCCTGATGCACGTCTTATACTCGGCGGCTATCGCTTTATCCTCGGTCCTGACATACAGATACTTTCGGGCGGTGTGCCGCGCATAGCCACTGCGCACATGTTCCGGTTCTCGCCTGAGTTTATCACGCGTTATCTGCCTGGAACCATCGAGCTTGGCCGCTCGTTTGTGCGTCTTGAATATCAGTCGTCGCGGGCCGGAGCCAAGGCTCTGTTTGCCCTCGACAATCTGTGGGACGGGCTCGGAGCGCTTACTGTGATATATCCCGGTATCAAATATCTTTTCGGAAAGATGACTATGTATCCGAGCTATTCGCGCGATTGCCGCAATATGATACTTTATTTCCTCGAAAAGTATTTTCCCGACACTGAGTGTCTGGTGACTCCCATAGAGCCTCTCGACACACATATGGACACAGCGGCTCTGCAGAATCTCTTTACCGGCTCTACTTTCGATGAGGATTATCGAATACTCAACAAGGCTGTGCGGAGCTATGGGTTCAACATTCCTCCGCTGGTCAATGCCTATATGAGTCTGTCGCCTACCATGAAGGTGTTTGGCACGGCGATCAATAATGAGTTCGGCGATGTGGAGGAGACGGGTATTTTCTTTGCCATTTCGGAGATATTCGAGGAGAAGAAGCGTCGACATATCGGTACTTTTGACAAGGCTTGTCCGTTGTCTGACGATATTGATGCTGCGTTCTGATCGTCCGATGATATCGGACGGGTGTTTTCGTAGTCGTTTTTTCATAGTGCTGCAAAGTTACAGCCTGTTGTGTGTGATTGCCTGTGCGTTTTGCGCGGGCGATTGATTTTTTTATGTGGTGTGCGAGGGGTAGGAGGGACGGCTTCCAGCCGTCGCGTTTGTTCTAGCCGGGTT
>CAJTQH010000030.1:13526-24156 GCA_910578305.1 uncultured Muribaculaceae bacterium | reverse complement strand
TCGGCAAAGAAGATTTCCTTGGTATGCTCCTCGCCTATCTCCACATCGGGATCCTGATCGGCACGAGCGTCCGATAGACCTATCTCCATGTTGGGATCGGTCACCTCACCGTCGGCCACCACCTTCAGATTCTGGAATATCTGTACGTCGCCCTTGTCGGGGTTCATGATCACGTCGAGGTTTTCATCAGTGCCAAACATCTTGGCAAGTACATTGCGAAACGACTCCTCCAGCACGGAGATCATCGTGGTCTTGTCAATATTCTTTAATTCCTTAAATTCGGCAAAACGCTCCACCATGTTGGGAGCTTCCTCTTTCTTAGCCATAATCGCGGTAATGAAGTGTTTTTTATTTGAATTTTATTAAATATTTCACGTATTTGGTGTCAGCCACAGCCATGACCACGGGAGTATCCACCTCCACAGGCCGCTTCTTGCCGGGCTCTTTCACCTTCTGACGCACCGTCAGCGTAAACTCGGAGCCGTCGGGGCTCACCGAAGCAAGCACCCCGTGGAGCTTGCGGCCGTCGGCAGTGAGCACCTCCACATCGTTGCCCACATTTTTCTCATACTGACGGCGCACCTTGAAAGGCGACGTCAGACCGGCCGACCCCACCTCCAGCTCATAGTCCTCCACATCGCGGTCCACCTCCGCCTCTATGCGACGTGTGATGGCGGCACAAGTGTCGATGTCGACACCCGTATCTGAGTCTATCTCCACTGTTATCACATTGGCGGGGCTCACGGTCACGTCGACCAGAAAACAGTCGGTACCGTCAACAGCCTGCTTCACAATGTCGGCTATCAGATGCTTGTCTATCATTGCAAGTATATCGTATTGGATTGTTTACAAATAAAATGGAGGAAGCGATGGCCCCCTCCGTGACTACGAATTAGTGCAAAGGTAGTGATTTCTTTTCGCGTGTGCAAACACGCCTCCCCCACATCCCGCCACGCCACCACATCAACCCCAATCTTTTATGATTATTTAACATAGCATTTGCAAATACTAATCATTCGGCCTTAAAAAAATCCAAATTCATCACCCCACAGACAATTACCGACACACATTATATGTACGTGAATTTATTCTTTGAGCAGGCGTCGGAGATTGGTGAGCAGTTCGTTGAGCTCGGGCGCCGATAGCAGATCGTTGACGGCACGTGCCGTGGAGGTGTAGTCGGTCTTGCTCTGAGTATTCTCCACCACGCTCTTGGCTTCAATAAGACACAGACATAGCGCACCTATGGTGGTGAACAGGGGCAATGCCGGTATACTCCACCCGGCGGTAGACCGCAGCAGCATCACGGCCACCATGAGCAGTCCGTCGATGACGCTGAGGGCCAGCAGCGTGACGAAGTAGCGCGAGGCTTTGTCGACAGTGCGACGATAGCCTCCCGACGTGCGGGGCACACCCAAGCGGCGCGCCTTGATAGTGCCGCTGCGGAGGTCGATGAGCACCGCCAGCAGCACACAGGCATAGTCGATGACAAGGAGCGCCACCACCCACACAAGCGCATGGAGGGTGGCATCGGAAAGATGAATTGATTGCATAAGGCTTGTATTATTTTATGATCGTGCCGCAAAGTTACGACACGAATACAGCCTTATGCATTACAAAATGCGCGAACCGCTGAAATCAGCGTGAAAATTCCATGAGGCGGCTGAGATATTTGCCTATGATGTCAAACTCCAGATTGACACGTGTGCCCGTCTCGATGCAATGGAAATTTGTATGCTCGTAGGTGTATGGTATGATGGCCACGCGGAAGCTGTCGCGCTCCGAGTCACACACGGTGAGACTGACGCCATTGACAGTCACCGAACCTTTCTCCACAGTGACATAGCCCTTGGCTGCCATTTCGGCAGGCACATCGTAGACAAACTTGTAGTATCGGCTGCCGTCAACCTCCTCCACACTCCGGCACACGGCAGTGCAGTCGACATGTCCCTGCACAATGTGGCCGTCGAGCCGTCCGTTCATGACCATGGAGCGTTCGAGATTCACCACCGATCCGGCCACAAGATCGCCAAGATTGCTACGGTCGAGAGTCTCGCGTATGGCAGTGACGGTATATGTACCGTCGCCGTGCAATGCCACCACAGTCAGACATACGCCATTGTGCGACACCGACTGGTCTATTTTCAGTTCATCGGCAAACGAGCATTTTACACGCAGATGGCGGTTTCCGCCCTCATCGGTCACTGCCACCACCACGGCAGCTTCTTCCACTATTCCTGAAAACATATCTATATAACTATATTTTATTCATTATTATTTTGCAAAAATACGAGTTTTATCCGACTCCATGCCATAGCGCCTGTTGTTTTTTCGGCTGCGTTTACGTATTTTTGCAACATAACACAAATACCTACAGACATATGACTCCACGATCGTTACTCATATCTATAACCGCCTCAATTGCCATGGCAATAGGCGCGAAAACGCCCGAAGAGGTAGCTGTATTCATCACTATCGGCCAGTCAAACGCCGACGGATCGGCTTATTTCGATCCGGACGAGGATGCAAGACTAAGGCAATGGTATGACTCGCCTGCCAATCCGCACAATGCACACATATGGTATCGGAGCTGCAAGGTGCAGAATCAAGAATCAAACGCATTGGGCGAGAGATCGCGTTGGGTGATCGACGGAGACACCACAGATGTGGCTCCCGGATGGCTCGACCTGTGGTACCGCAATGAAAACACACTCGGACGCACAGCCATGAACATGATACACGGATACGGCACATACAGCACCGGCAGCGGCACTGACTGTGCGCAAGGACGCCGCGGCATGGAGGGTGAGATGGGCATGCGATTCAGCATGAATCTTCCCGACACCGAGTTATATGTAATAAAACTCGGTGCTTCAGGATCTCACATATCCGCATGGGCCAACCCGGCCGACAACACCAACTGGACATACTTCTACAACAACGTCTACCGCCCGGCAATGGACTCACTGCTGGCACAAGGCAAACGTCCGCGTCTGGCCGGAATATGGTGGATGCAGGGATGTGCCGACAAAAATCGCGACAGCGACTACTACGGCCGCTGGCTCGGCACACTTATAGACAAATGCCGCAATGATCTCGGATTTGCCGATGCCACATTTTATATCGGCCACATCATAGGGCCCGGCACGTCGGAACTATATCCGGAAGGCTCGGTGGAATACAGCGAGAATGTGCGCCGCGCACAGGACTCCATAGCCGCAGCCATGCCACGAGTGCACATCATCAACACCGATTCTTGCGAACTACAATATGAAGAAGCCTTCAAAGGCTACATCCACTTCAGCCACAAAGGAGTCAACACCATAGGCCGCATTCTGGCCGAGAAGATCACCGCCGACCCTGCTGGATGGGCTGCATTTTCCACACCCGGCTACTGGGACATAGCCGGAAGCAGCCCTGTGTTTGTGCCTTCGGCAGGCAATCCGACCATAACCTACGGCAAAACCGCCGACGGCATCATCACAGCCACCCTCTGCTATCCCGGATGGAGCGAAACCAAATACCTTGCTCCGGGTAAACAGCAAGCCAACTCTCAACAACCGATTCATGAAGCGACCAATTAACATCCTGGCAGCCGTCACATTACCGCTTTTATCTCTCTGCGGATGCTCGGCGACAAAAGAAATACCGACAGAGTTGCCGCCTCCGTCCACACATGAATTTTTCGCCCCAAAACCGGCTCGGCTCACCGGCACAATCACCGTAGCCGACTCCGTAAACACCTTCGATGGACATTTGACTATCCACACCTATAATATCATAACCGGTGAATTCGCCACCAACACCACCTGGCCATCGGACACCGACGGATCGTTCGACCTATGGCTCGATACGAACACCCCATCCATATATATCATCAAAGCCAACCGTCTGTCACCACGCAACTTTTACATAAAGCCGGGATCACATCTTGACATATCGGCAGACAAAACTGGACGACACACAATATACGGCGGCGAACTCGGACGCATCAACACCGAACTGACAGAAGCCCCGCGCTCACAATTTGCCGACTCTGTGGCACTGGTCACCATAGCCGACTCCATAGCCGACACCGCGAAGCTGCTTGAGTCATACGCCTCGGCCACCGAGACCTGGCGCGATGACATCGAACAGTACATAGCTTCGCATGATCTTCTGCCCGAAACCCGGCGTATATTACGCGCCATGCCCGACATGCAGCACGCCCATTGGCTGATGAACAACCAGGATCAACTCGGTCTTGACAGCCCCGACGACTTCACACCACTAAAAAAAGTCCTGAAAATGGACTTATACGCCCTGGCTCAACGTGCTCCCGGCGGCCTCATCCATGGAATAGCCTACAGTTCGCTGCTGAAACGTCTTGGCAGCAGTGACTATCTTGGCTCCACCGACAACCACACATTTCACGCACGTCAGTATTTCAAGCGATACAAGCACCTGCTGCGATTTCTGAACATCGAACACAGTGAGATGCCCGTAGTGCTGCAACTCGCCATATCACAGTCGCTGTGCTCCGGCGGCATGCTGGAAAAAGCCGGATCTTACGACGAAGCCATAAATATGCTCGCAGCCGTCTCGGACAGCTACATCACTATACCGGAAATAAAGCAAGAACTCGAAGAATACATCCGACGCCTTTACAAGCAGCCATATCCGCTGCCCGACAACGAATCCACGGCTCTGCTGCGCCGCCTGCTCGAACCATATCAAGACAAAATCATAGTGCTCGATTTCTGGAATGTACTATGCGGTCCGTGTCGACGCGACATAAAGGAGACCGAAGAATTTCGAAAAAAACACCGCTATAACGACCGCTTTGCCATAGTGTACATCACCAGCGAGTCCGGATCGCCGGCTGACGACTATGAAGACTATGTCTCCGGGCACATGTCGGACGCCAATCTGTTGCGGCTTTCAGATGCCGACTACAGCAAGATAGCTTTGCTGTTCAATGTCCAGTCACTGCCTCGACAGATACTCCTCGACAGCCACGGACGCGTGGCCGACGACCACTTCCGCATATCGCAGATAGCCGCTCGGCTACGCGCCATGGGGATAGACCTATAATCACCTCACCAACCTTATATGACACAAAGATCCCGGATCTTGAATCAGACCCGGGATCCGGTATGTCGATAAAAATTCTCCGACAGCTATCCTGCTACGGAGCTATCACACGATCGAATTTTTCTTAGTCCACTCGATGATTTCGGGGATGTAGCCGAAAGCCAGACCGGTCACAGTGTCGGCACAGCCGTAGTACACGGCCAGACGTCCGGTTTCAGGATCGTGGAGAGCGGCACAGGGGAATGTCACGTTGGGCACATCGCCTGTCAGCTCATAGATCTCACGCGGAGATATCAGATAGGGACCCGAACGGGCTATCACCTTCCAGGGCTGATCGCGGTCAAGCAGAGCCGAACCGAATGCATAGACATATCCGTTGCACGAGCGGAGCACACCGTGATAGATGAGCAGCCAACCTTCGGAAGTCTCGATAGGAATGGGGCCGGCACCTATCTTCATACACTGCCATGCGCTATCCTCAAAGGGTGCGGGAGCCATTACGTGGCGATGACGTCCCCAGAACTCCATGTCGGGCGATTCGCTATAGAAAATATCGCCGAAAGGAGTGTGGCCGGTATCGCTCGGACGCGAGAGCATGGCGAAGTTGCCGTTGATCTTGCGAGGGAACATCACACCGTTGCGATTATATGGAAGGAATGCGTTTTCAAGCTGATGGAAAGTCTCGAAGTCGGTAGTCCATGCGGCACCGATTGTAGGGCCGTGATAACCGTTGCACCAGGTCACATAAAACTTGCCGTCGATCTCGGCCACGCGGGGGTCATAGCCATAGACCCACTGTGCCACTTCCGGATCAGCTCCTTCAAGATGAAAATCCTCCTCATTGATGTCCCATTTGAAGCCATCGACCGAAAAACCCACATGGATACGCATGCGGCGGTTGGTGTCGTCGCAACGGAACACACCGGCATAGTTGTACTTGCCCTTCTTGAAAGGCACCACAGCCGAGTTGAAAATAGAGTTGGAAGTGCTCAGGGCATCGCGGGGTATCACCGGATTGGCACTGTAACGCCACATCACGTCATTACAACCTGCCGGACGATCTTCCCACGGCATATCGGGCAGCGGCTGCCCTTTAATTTCAAGTTTGCTCATACTGATGTATTGAATAGAAGTTGTATGTATTGGATTTTTCAGATGTTTATGCTTGTTGCTTGGCTTGCTCGGCGCGCTGCACGGCAAGGCGCTCCTCGATGTCGTTGATGCGTGATGTGGTCAGGGGGTAGAACCATAGCAGCAACATGGCCACACCGGCTAGAGCCGCGGGGATGAAGCTCATCATGGCACGGATGCCGTAGAGCGCTTCTTCGGTTTGAACGGCGCCCTGGGCTGTGTTGTAATCAAAGGCTGCGAGAATCCACATCACTGCGGCTCCGCCAAAGGCGCTGCCGAATTTCTGAGCCATCGATGCCGATGAGAATATAAGGCCTGTCGATGCTGTTTTATTTATAAGCTCGTAGTAGTTGGCTACGTCAGCATACATACTCCACACCAAAGGCGATATGATGCCCATGGCCACGGAGAATATAACCTGGAGCGCCACCATGGCCCAGACGCCGCCCACTGTGGCGGGGCAGAACCAGAATAGGATACATGAGGCTATGATGACGACGAGCGAGAGCATGAAGGTGTTTTTCTTGCCCAGGCGGTTGGCCAGTGGCACTGCCAGAGGCACGCTGACCATGTTGACAAGCTCGCCTATGCAGAGGTAGACGCCTGCGGTGAGCACAAAGGTGAATATCTGTATCTCTACCGAGCCTCCTATGATGTTGGCAAAGAGGTAGGCCACGGACGAGCCGCGGATGATGTTGTAGAAGTTGTTGAAGATGGCTACGCCGTTCATGAGCCACCATGGGCCGTTGGTTAGGAGGTGTTTGAAGTCGTTGCCTACTGACGATTCGCTTTTGGTCTTGACAACTTCGCGGGTCATCAGGAAGCAGAATATGAAGAGGATGGCGCAGGCGGCACCGATGACAAACATGGCCATCTGCCATGCCTGTGGGCCACATTTCTCGAGAGGGGTCGAGCTGTCGACATGGGCGAAGGCGCGGCAGAGGGGCTCCCATGAGAGAAGAGCTATGAAGCTGCCGGCATAGGCGAAAAACATGCGGTAGGAGGAGTAGACGGTCTTTTCCGACGAACTCGGGGTGATGACGTCGAGCATAGCTCCGTAGGGGACATTGATGGCTGTGTAGCAGGTCATCATAAGTATGTAGGTGGCGTAAGCCCAGATGAGCTTGATGGTGTAGCTGCCGTCGGGAGTGGTGAACAGGAGTACTCCGCAAACAGCAAAGGGTATGGCGATCCACAACAGGTAAGGGCGGTATTTGCCCCAACGGGTGTTGGTGCGGTCGCAGATGATACCCATCATGGGGTCAGACACGGCGTCCCAGATGCGGGTTATCAGCATCAGAAGTCCGGCGTCGACGAGTGTAAGGCCGAAGATGTTGCTGTAAAAGAATGGGAGGAAGAAGCTGAATATCTTCCAAAACATCGACGATGACATGTCGCCGAAGCCGTAGCCTACCTTGCGCCAAATACTGGGCTTGGAGTCGGCATTAGTCGTAATACTGGCTGTGGTCTGGTCCATGGCTGGATGTGTGGATTGGTTAGTTGCCGTTTATGAGCGCTGGCTTATAATGCGGCGATCTATTTGACAATTGAGAGTACCCCGGAGCAGAATCGAACTGCTATCAAAAGTTTAGGAAACTTCTATTCTATCCGTTGAACTACCGGGGCGAATACTCAGGCAAAGCCTGTTTACCGACTGCAAATGTAACGATTATTTGGCACTCTCGCAATGTTATGGCCACAATCACACCGCGGTTATGATTTTTTTTGACTTATCGCGCAAAATCAGCACCGGTGTCTTGGGGAAATTATGTATTTTTGTGCTCACTCAAAACCTAAATCAGCTTATTTGCCATGAAAAGACTGCTCATGTACATCATGCTCGCCATTGCCGCCACCACCGTATGCGCGGCTCCGGGCAGCCATCACGACCGCGAGTCGCAGCGCTACACCCGCGAAGCCGAGCGATATCAGAAAGAGGCCGACAAGCATCGCCGTGAAGCCGAATTCTATCAGCGAAAGGCCGAAAGCTACCTGAACGAAGCCATACAGTACGTGCGCAGAGGCGACATGGAGCGAGCCCGCGCGGTAATGCGCTCGTCGGAATCGGCCATGAATTCCTACCGTACTCAGATCAACTCGGCCAAAAGCGACGAGCGGCGAGCTGACGACTATTTGCGCCGAGCACGCAACGCATTGCGCAAATAGGCTAAAATAGACCTGTCGGGCCATGAATATCACAAAATAAATTCGTAACTTTGCCGGACTTTGGCCTGCCATGCCACGGCATGACAGGAACCGACTTACGCTCACCGACATAATGAACATCACATACAATATAGCGGTCAACGCCATGAACAGTGCTTTGCGGCTCTACTCCAAGTGTCTGGGTAAGAATTGCCGCCGCAAGTTTCCCTTGTTTGCCAAAGGGCAGCAGGGTCTGCTCGACCGTGTGGCCGCCGAGATGAGCGGCGAGCGCCAAGGACCCACAGTGTGGTTTCATGCGGCATCGCTCGGCGAATATGCAGTAGCGCGTCCGCTCATCGACATGCTCAAGAAAGCCGGCCCGTGCACAGTAGTGCTCACATTCTTCTCCCCATCGGGATATCAGGCGCTTAAGGACAATCATCCGGGGGTCGACCACTTGTTCTATCTGCCGCTCGACACACGCCACAATGCCAAGCGGTTTATCGAGATCGTAAACCCGCAGAAAGCCGTGTTTATCATCTCGGAATACTGGCCCAACTACCTCCAGCAGTTGAAATTTCACTCCGTGCCCACCTATCTGGTTTCGGCCATAGTGCGCGAGGACTCACAATTCTTCCGCTGGTACGGCAAGATATACAGCAAATCGCTATCAGCATTCACACGCATATTCGTACTCAACGAATCGTCGCGGTTCAACCTGCGCATGCTCGGCTACACGGATGTGACCGTAAGCGGCGATCCGCTGTTCGACAATGCAGCACTGGTGGCACGCACGCCGTGGTCCGATCAGGTATTCGATGCCTTTACTGCCGGACACAAGACATTCATAGCCGGAAGCATAAGCGACAGTAAAGACCTTGATCTCGTGGCCACACTGGCTCACCGGCATCCCGACACGAAGTTCATATTCGTTCCACACAGCCTGGACAGACACTCGATCGAAAGCATTGAGGAAGCACTGAAAGGACGCACCCTACGGTACACCGACTGCAATGCCGACACCGATTTCTCTAACACACAGGTGCTTATAGCCGATACAATGGGCATGCTGGCACGGATATACCGATATGGCACATGGGCCTACGTGGGCGGCGGATTTACTCCCCTGCTACACAGTGTGATCGAAGCCACAGTCTATGGTCTGCCCGTGGCATTCGGCCCAATGATACACCGCAAGGTGACACCGCAGCAACTCATCGAACTGGGCATCGGATGCAAAGTAACCGACTCCGACGAACTCGACCGCTGGTGGACCTCTCTGGCTTACGACGACGCACAGCTCGCGTCCATACGCAGCAAAGCGCTGGAATATGTGGATAGCAACGTTGGAGCGACCAATCAGATCATCGACACTATAAAACAAGGACTATGGGAGAAAAGCTGAGATATGCACTATACATGGCACTTTTTCGCCCGCTCTCATGGCTTCCGCTCGGAGTGCTCTATGTGTTGAGCGACGCACTCCGGTTTATATTCTACAGATGCCTGCACTACCGCATAAAGGTGGTGCGCGCCAACCTCAGCAGCTGCTATCCGCACAAAAGCCCCGAAGAGCTGATGCGCATCGAACGTGACTTCTACCGACAGTTCTGCGACAACATAGTGGAGACCGTGAAACTGCTGCACATATCCGACCGCCAGATGCGTCGCCGCATAAGTGTGGAAAATGTGGAGCTTGTGGAGCAGGCAGCGGCAGCCGACCGCCCGGTGATACTGTATCTCGGACACTACTGCAACTGGGAGTGGGTGCCGTCGATAACACTTTTCTACGACAACCCTAAAGTATCGGCACAGATCTACAAGCCGCTGCACGACAAGGCGTTTGACCGTCTGATGCTGAAAGTGCGCTCGCGTTTCCACTCCGTGTCTATCGAAAAAGACAAAGCCTTCCGCGAGTTGCTGCGCATGCGCCGCAACGACGGCACATTTATGGTAGGATTCATTGCCGACCACCGCACCAGCTCGCAGGCAACAAAATACCACACCACATTCCTGCGCCACGACACCATGTTCTATCCCGGAGGCGAGGAGATAGGCCGCCGCATCGGTGCCGAATTCATATATCTCGACGTGAGCCGACCGCGTCGCGGGCACTACCGCTTCACGCTAAAGCCCATCGTGCCCGATGAGAATTCAGGCGAATACCCCGTGACCCGCAAGTATCTGAGCATGCTTCAGGACACCATCGACCGCGCGCCGGCACACTGGCTGTGGTCGCATCGCCGGTGGCTCGGGCCGGCGGCAGCCACCGTAGCCGAAG
>CAJTQH010000030.1:5442-13516 GCA_910578305.1 uncultured Muribaculaceae bacterium | reverse complement strand
CCCCACCGTCTGCAGTATGACATTCAGCAACAACACACCCAATCAAAACCCAATACAATCCAATTAAAAAAAATGCTATATATATGAAGATAATATGTGTGATACCGGCACGCGCCGAATCGACCCGTTTTTTTGAGAAACCCCTTGCTCTGATATGCGGCAAGCCCATGATACAGTGGGTGTGGCAGCATTGTAAGGAAGTAGAGATGTTTGATCAGGTATATGTGGCCACCGACAGCGAAAAGATCAAGGCCGCTGCCGAGAGCTTCGGCGCCGAAGTGGTGATGACCCGCTCCGACCACGACACCGCCACCGAACGTCTCTATGAAGTGTCGACCCGAATCGAGGCCGATCTGTATGTGATGGTCAACGGCGACGAGCCTCTGCTGACCAAAGAAGCCATCGTGCAGTGTGTGCCTGAGGGACTCAAGCCCGGCGACTTCTTCGTATCGAACCTCATGACCGACTTCACCAACCCCGTTGAAGTGGTCGACGCCACCAATCTCAAGATAGTAACAGCTGCCGACGACCGCTGTCTGTTCATATCACGCAGCCCCATACCCTATCCCAAAGGAGCCATGGACTACGTATTCCACAAATTCGTAGGTGTAGGAGCATTTACCCGCAAAGCTCTCGACTTCTACCACAACACACCGCGCGGCCCGATAGAAAAGATCGAAGAAAACGACTCATTCCGATTCCTTGAAAACCACATGCCCATCTATTACTACAACTGCCACTGCAAATCCCTGTCGGTGGACAACCGCAAGGACATAGAGGGCGTGGAAGCATATCTGAAAGAAAGCAACAACTAAACCGCCGCTCAGAGTGAAAATGCTGATAATACGGTTGTCGGCACTTGGCGATGTGGCCATGACCATACCGGCCATATACAGTCTGGCCAGGCAATATCCGTCGCTGCACATTGACGTGCTCACACGGCCGTTTTTTGCCAGACTGTTCATCAACAGGCCGGCCAACATAGACATCATCACGGCCGACTTCAAAGGCGAATACCGTGGTGCTTCAGGCATGTGGAAACTAATGCGCCGGCTTGCAGCGCTGCATCCCGACTGTGTGGCCGACCTGCACAATGTGTTGCGCTCGTGGCTCATCGACGCATGGCTCAGACTTCGCGGTGTAAAAGTGGCCATGGTCGACAAGAACCGTCGCGAACGCAGCAGGCTGTTCAGCGATAAAGTGGCTCAGACCAATTTCGTGAACCGCTATGCCGACGTATTTGCACGCCTGGGCTATCCCGTAAAACTCGATTTCAAGTCGATCTATGACGGATTCCCGGCACAGTCGCCGATAGAGCCCGACACCCCATGCGTGGGTGTGGCTCCGTTTGCAAGATATTACAACAAGACATATCCGCCTGAAATGATGCGCCGCGTGGTGGAAAATCTGTGTCGCTCGGGCATCAATGTGTATCTCTTCGGCGGACGCGGACGCGAAGCCGAGGAGTTGCAGCAGTGGGCCAACGACATCGACCGCTGCCACTCGGTAGCCGGATGCTACAGCATCGACCTCGAACTGGCGTTGATGAGCCGCATGGAAGTGATGGTGAGCATGGACTCAGCCAACCAGCACCTTGCCTCACTTGCCGGCACACGCGTGTTGAGCGTATGGGGTAGCACCACTCCGGCATGCGGATTCTTAGGCTACGGACAGCGACCCGACGACACCGTGTGTCTGAATCTGTCGTGTCAGCCTTGTTCGGTGGCGGGCAAGCCCACATGTCCGCAGGGACATCTCGACTGCATGTGCAATATTCCGCCATCCATGATCGCCGACAAAGTACGCGGCATGCTGCGACACAGTTAAGCCACAATCTCTCACCTCTATAAGCCATGTTCTCATTCATTGTCATATCAGCGGCCTACTGGCTCTACTGCATAGCATGGTTCGCCATCGTGCAGAAACCGCTTTTCGCCATATACAACCGCCACAGCTCCACGGCACCGGTCACGGTCGCTGACACTGCGGCCGTGTATAGCCACGGACTGGTGTCGGACATCATCGTGGCGTCTTATCTCACAGCCGTGCCGCTCATAGCCGGAGCTGTGTGCACGGCCATACCGGGGCGGGGCGATCTTGAGGTGACACTCACCGTCTACAATGCCATCATAGCAGCAGCAGTGGGACTGCTCGTCACCGCCGACACCGCGCTCTACCGTTTCTGGAAGTTCAAAATCGACTCGTCGGTATTTGCCTATCTTCGCTCCATCAAAGGAGCCACGGCAAGCGTCTCGGGCTTATACATCATATCGTTTATTTTCGTGTGGGGCATACTCGGCGGAGTGTTTTTTGCCGGAGCGCAACTGGTGTGCGGCCTGTGCATGCGACATCTGTCGATGCCACTCACCTGGATGCCCTGGTGGGGCTATCCGACAGTACTCATAGCCATGGCCGTAGGCGCAGGTCTGCTCTTCATGGCCATACGCGGACTGAAAATACGTCCCAACAATCCGAGCGTGGTATATTTCAGCAGCAACGCGTTTTTCAACCACTGGGCACTGAATCCCGGCTACAATCTGGTATATTCGCTATCGACCAAAGACGAATTCAAAGGCCGCTTTCAATCATTTGACACAGAAGAATGCTCCGACATGATCAAGGCCATGTTTCCCACAGGCGGCACCCCGCAGCGCAAGTTGCTGCGCACCGACCGTCCCGACATAATGCTTATAGTGTGGGAAAGTTTCGGAGCCGAATTTTCCGAAGCATTCGGCGGACGCAAAGACGTGACACCATGTGTCGATGCTTTGGCTGGAGATAGCGTGACATTTACCAATTGTACGGCCGGCAGCTTCCGCACCGACCGCGGTCTGGTGTGCCTGCACAGCGGATATCCCGCGCAGCCCACCACAAGCATCATACGCTATACCCGCAAGCTGCCCAATCTGCCCGGACTCGCCCGGACTCTCAAAGACCATGGCTACACCACTGTGGCCATGCACGGCGGCGATCTGTCGATAATGCACAAAAACGATTATTATCTGGCTTGCGGACACGACCGGCTGATAAGTCAGAACGATATGCCGTCGTCGGCTCCGTCCTGCAAGTGGGGCGTGCACGACGGATACATGATGGAGCGTGCGGCCGACGAAGCCATTAAGCTCGCGGCCGAACACCGTCCGTACCTCATCACATTGCAGACACTCAGCTCACACGAGCCGTTCGACGTGCCCTACGACCGGCTGACCGACCGGGCCGACAATTCGTTTGCCTACACCGACCACTCGCTCGGACAGATGATAAACCGACTGAAAAAGTCTCCCGCGTGGGACAATCTGCTCGTAATCGTGGTGGCCGACCATGGATTCAATGCCGCAATGCTGCCTCCCGACCGAAAGGCATACGCACACATACCGCTCATGCTCACAGGAGGTGCCATAAGCGGCCCGGCACGCATAGACACCCTCATGAGCCAGACCGACCTTGCAGCCACTCTGCTCGGACAGATGGGCATCGACCACAGGGAATTCATATTCAGCCGCGACGTGCTGGCCGACACTTACACCGATCCATTCGCTCTGCACATATTCAACAACGGTTTCATGATCACCGATCCCCGTGGCACCACCATCTACGACACCATGATTGAGAAGGCCACCGAGGGCGATGACGAGCGCCGTATGCGCATGGGTAAAGCCATATTACAGAAAATCTACGAAGATCTCGACCGACGATGAAATCACACAACCGATTCTCCGACATATTCTCCGTCCCGCGCCTGCGCGACATATATCACAGCACGGTGTTCGGGCTGATACTCAACCTCCTGTGGGTCTATCTGCTCTACTTCACTTGCAGGCTGGTATTTCTATGGGTCAACTGGAGCACTTTCAGCGAAGGACTCACCACAGGCTCGCTGCTCACCATGCTGCGCGGCGGCTTCCTGTTTGACACCTCGGCTATATTCTACACCAACTCGCTCTACATACTGCTCGTGCTGCTGCCGCTGCACTACAAGGAGACCCGCTGGTATCACACCATGACCAAGTGGGTGTATGTGACCGTCAACTCCCTGTGTCTGCTAATAAATCTGGCCGACACGGTGTTTTTCAGCTTCCGCGGACAACGCACCACTATGGCCGTGTTTCAGGAATTCGGAGGCGAGGGTAATCTGGCCACAATTGTGGGCCATGAGGTCGTGAGCCACTGGTATCTGGTTTTGCTCTTCGCTCTGATGGTTACAATGCTCATAAAGTGTTACCGCCGGCCGGCTCCTGTGCGTAAACCCCTGTGGCGCTACTATGTGAGCCACTCTTTGTGGCTTGTGTTGATAGGCTTCGTGGCCGTGTGCGGCATGCGCGGCAACGTGTTTTTCCTGTCGGCCACCCGACCCATATCTATCAACTACGCATTCCGATACACCACCTCTCCCGTGGAAACAGGGCTTGTGCTCAACACTCCCTTCTCAATGATACGCACCATAGGCCAGACCACGATTCCCACACCTCATTATTACGAAACCGACGAAGAGCTCGACGCCATATACACTCCCCTGCATCTGCCGTCCGACTCTACCGAAGTGCGCAAGAAAAATGTAGTTATACTCATCGTGGAGAGCTTCGCACAGGAATTCATAGGCGGTCTGAACAAAGATCTCGACGGCGGCACCTACAAAGGCTACACACCATGGGCCGACGAGATGCTCGACAGCTGTATGTGGTTTGACCAGATGATTGCCAACACATATTACAGCATCGACGCGCCACCTGCCGTATTTTCATCCATTCCACGTGCCGAACGACCGTTTGTAGTGTCGCCGCACTCCGTCAACCATGTAAGCTCGCTGGCCGGAGAGTTGAAAAACCTCGGCTACACCTCGGCATTCTTCCATGGAGCCGACAACGAATCGCTCGGATTCAACGCGTTCACACGTCAGGTAGGATTTGACCGCTACTACGGACAAAACGAGTTTTATGCCGATCCTCGCTTCGGCGGACGCGCCGAATTCGACGGCACATGGGGAGTGTGGGACGAGCCGTTCCTGCAATACTTCTGCGCCACACTGAGCGAGCTGCCGCAGCCGTTCATGGCCGGAGTGTTCACTCTGTCATCGCATCATCCGTTCAAAGTGCCCGACAAATACGCCGACACGTTTGTGGACGAAGGCGAGTTTGAACTGCACAAATGCATCCGCTACACCGACTATTCGCTGCGCCGATTCTTTGAAGAAGTACGCAAGCAGTCATGGTTTGCCAATACCATCTTCGTTATCTGCGCCGACCACACAAGCAGCAAGCGCACCCATGCCGAATACAAAAACGAGATGGGCAATTTCCGCATCCCCATCCTGTTCTACGACCCATCGGGAGAACTGCCGCGCGGACGTCAGCCCGGCATAGCGCAGCAGATCGACATCATGCCCACAGTGCTCGGATTCATAGGCTACGACCGCCCATACATAGCCTTTGGCAAGGATCTTCTGAAAACCGCGCCGGAAGACTCGTGGGCCATCAACTGGAATTCTCTGCCCATGTATATCAAAGGCGACTATCTGATGATATTCGACGGCAACAATGTCACCGCTCTCTACAATTACCGCCTCGACCCGATGCAGAAGACCGATCTGAAAGGCACGGGACTACCGGAAGAAGCAGCCATGGAGCGGGACATAAAAGCCATAGTGCAATCATATCTTCAGCGCATGAACTCCGACAACGTAACAGTGAAACCATGAACATCGTACAGATATTTCCGGGAAAGGTATGGGGCGGAGCCGAACAATATGTGCTCGACCTCGGACGCGCTCTTGAGGAACAAGGCCACAAGGTGACATATATGTGTCTCGACGCCAAGGCCGTGACCGACCGTCTTGACAGCGAGAACATAGACTACACTGTGATCTCGTGCAGAAGCCTGTCGGGCCACAGTATTTCATCGTCCGCATTGCGGAAGCATATCGGAAGTGCCGATGTGGTACACATCCACGACTCCGCTTTCGTGTCACCGGTCACAAAAGCCAACCGCAACAGCGGAGGGCACACCCGGATAGTTTTCACTCGGCACATAGCACGCGGAAGCCGTGTAATGCCATGGCGTCGAAGCGGCTATCTGCATCTTCACGCCATCATATTCGTATCCGACATAGCCCGGAACTTGTGGCTCGAAGCCAACAGTTGGATGCCGGAAGGCAAATGCCATGTGGTGCACAACAGCATTCCGCCCATGTCCGTGAATTTAAACGACTGTGACAAAGCTCATGATCTGCGCAGATTGTACGACATAGACCGGCATACCCCGATCATGATGTTTACAGGGCGTGTACGCCGCTCCAAAGGCTGTGCCACCATAATCGAGGCTCTCGCCATGACCGGCACCACCCGCAAGTGGGCCATGGTGTTCGTAGGCGCGGGAAAACCCGCCGACTACCCCGATACTCTGATGAAGATGGCTCGGAAACACGGCATTGCCGACCGCATACACTTCTACGGATTCACCTCCGACGCCCGATCGCTTGTTCGGCAGGCCGATATAGGCCTGCAGCCATCTATAGTGCGCGAGGCTCTCGGTCTGTCGCAGCTCGAATTCATGCAGGCCGGAGTACCGCTCATCACCACCGACAACGGCGCACAGCCTGAATATGTCGACAACGGACGCACAGGTCTGCTCATCCCGCCCGACAGCCCCTCAGAGCTGGCCAATGCCATAGACCGGCTGCTCAGATCTTCCGACCTGCGCACCGACATCGGCTCCAATGCCGCATTGTACTTCGATGCCCATCTGGCCTATCCTGTATTTCTCGAACGCATCACCGACGTATATTCGTCTATTTCATAACCCATCCATCATGACACCACATTCCGACCGTATAACCGACGCACCGCTGTTTTCCATATTTATCCCATCTTGGAACAACCTGCCGTTTCTGAAACTCTGTGTGGAAAGCATCGAAAAGAACTCCACATACCCTCATGAAATACTGATCCATGTCAATGACGGCTCCGACGGCACTCTTGAATGGGTGAGAAAGAAAGGCTACAAGCACACTCACTCCGACAGCAACATAGGTGTGTGCTGGGCAATGAACGGACTGCGCCCGCTGATGACCACCGACTACGTGATGTATATCAACGACGACATGTACATGTGTCCGGAATGGGATAAGGTACTCTACGACGAGATCTGCTCTATGGATCACAAGCTGTGGTATCTGGCATCGACCATGATACAGCCGCGTGCACACCGCCGCCGCCCAAACAGCATTCCGGTGGCCGACTTCGGCACGTCGGTAGAGACATTCGACGAAAAGGCCCTGCTCGCCAACTACCGTAGCCTTGCACCTGCCGACTGGTGCGGAGCAGTGTTACCCCCAACTATTGTACACCGCGATATATGGGATCTTGTAGGAGGCTACAGCATAGAATACAGCCCCGGCATGGCATCCGATCCGGACTTCAACGCAAAACTATGGATGGCCGGAGTCAGAACATTCAAAGGGCTTGGCAAATCACTGTGCTATCACTTCATGAGCGTGTCTGTCAACCGCATAGTCAAAAACGACGGTCCCATCCAGTTTCTGCGCAAATGGGGCATAACCATCCGCGCTTTTCAGGAGCAACTACTGCACGTCGACGAACCGTGGGACAGTCAGTCGGCCGATGACCCTAAGGCAGTGAAAGCGGAACTCATACGCAGCTCTGCCAAGAAACTGCTCACCTCTCTGCGAGACATGAAGACCGCCACTCTGTGGGATCACCTCAAGAAATAACCGTGCCGTCATGACAGGACTCATACGCTACCTTATCTACAAGCTGCGTTATCGCAGGCGTCGTGTCACCGTCAAGCGCACGGCCCGCGTGTCGCACGGATCGCAACTTGAAGGACTCAACCGCATCGGGCGCGGCACATACTTCAAAGGCAATCTCGGATTCGGTTCATATATAGCAGTACACTGTGATCTCACGGCCGATATAGGACGATACACAAGCATCGCGCCTTATGTGCGCACCAATCCGGGTATCCACACCTACAAGGCACCGTTTGCATCCACATCTCCCATGTTTTTCAACCGCGATCATCTCAGCGGACAGTCTTTCGCCACGCGCGACACTATATG
>CAJTQH010000030.1:0-5400 GCA_910578305.1 uncultured Muribaculaceae bacterium | reverse complement strand
CGGGCTGGCGGTGAAGATAGGACACGACTGCTGGATAGGCCAGGGAGTGTTTCTGGCCGGAGGTGTCACTGTGGGCGATGGAGCGGTGGTGCTGGCCGGAGCGGTGGTGACCAAAGACGTGGAGCCGTATGCCATAGTGGGAGGTGTGCCGGCGCGTGTCACCGGCTACCGCTACGACCGACCCACCATCGAATTTCTGCAACGCATACGCTGGTGGGATATGCCCGAAGAGTGGCTTCGTGAAAACTGGGAACTACTGACCGACATAGACCGCCTGAAAGCTCACTTCGCCTACAGCGGCAAGTGATGACCGGGGCATTATTCGCCGAGCAGATCGGGTCGCAGACGACGTGTACGCTCAAGCGACTGCTCATGCTTCCACTCGTCAATCCGAGCCTGATGCCCGGAAAGTAGCACCGGAGGCACTTCCCATCCCTTGTACACGGCCGGACGGCTGTAGACCGGCGGAGCCAGCAGATTGTCCTGGAATGAATCGCTCAATGCACTCTGCTCGTCGCCGATGGCTCCGGGTATCAGACGCACTATCGCGTCGGTGATGGCCAAAGCCGGCAGTTCGCCTCCGGTAAGCACATAGTCGCCTATCGATATCTCTTTTGTGATGAGATGCTCGCGTATGCGGTAGTCGATACCTTTGTAGTGGCCGCAGAGTATTATTATATTGTCGAGCAACGACATGGCATTGGCCATAGGCTGATCGAATGTCTGTCCGTCGGGCGAAGTGAATATCACTTCATCGTAGTGGCGCTGCTCCTTAAGAGCCGATATGGCACGGTCGATAGGCTCGATCTGCATCACCATTCCGGCTTCTCCGCCAAATGGATAATCGTCGACCTTGCGGTGCTTGTTGGTGGTATAGTCGCGCAGATTATGCACCACGATCTCGGCAAGACCCTTGTCCTGGGCACGTTTGAGTATGGAGCATCCGAGCGGCGACTCCAGCATTTCGGGCAGTACGGTAAGTATGTCTATTCTCATATCTGTTTTTTATTTTGATCTGTGTGTGGTAGATGTGTCACTGCAACTGTTCATAATTGTCCAGCGACTCCTGCAGGCTTGTAATCATCATGGCCCTTAGTTCGGCCGGAGCAAGCACAGTCACCGACGGGCCATAGCTCAACAATTCCTGAACAAAGTCGGGGGTAAGACGCAGATAGTATGTGAATATGGAATAATGGTCATGTATCATCTCGCTCTGTGAATGATGCAGCGGGAGAGCGCGGAAATACTTGGCCTGACGCGGATCTGTGCGTATGGTCACCTTTTTTGCCTCGCCCTGCGAGAACACTATGCCGAAAGCATCGCGGAAATAAGCCTCGGCATCGAAATCCGGCGGAATCACAAACGTGTCAGCCATCAGAGACACCTGGCTCATACGGTCGAGCGCATAAGTCTTTATCACGTTTTCTCTGACATTGCGACCCGTCACATACCATCGCAGCCTGAATATTTTCAGAAAATACGGCTCAAGCACCACCCCTTTTGGCGCACCGGTACGCGAATAAGGGCTATAACCGAAGTGCATCGTGCGACACTCTTTCATGGCCTCGATGACCGACGACAAGTGCTGACGAGCCGATGGCACATCCTCAAGAAATATTCGGTCGGCTATATCTCGCGCATCAGTCAGAGTGTTACTCATCGACGCCGTATTGAGCATCCAGTCGGTCACATTTCCCGCATGTACATTACCGCCGTCGTTTATCGAATATTCGAACGTCGACGGGTTGCACTCTATACTGATCTTGAACAGCTCTTCAATTGCGGTGCGATAACTGTAAAACGTGCGGCGTGGCAGCGGATTCCCGTCGGAATATGCCGATTTGATCCACAGCCGGTTGAGTTCCTCGCGGGTTATGGTTCCATGACGCCGTATAGTGTCTATGATCCAGATGTAACGGCTAAAGAGATTCTTTGACATATTGCTTGGATGAAGAGGTGATGAATGAGGTTATGACAAGTCCGGCCATGGTAAGGGCGGCATTGAAGAGCAGCAACTCAAATCCGGTCTCATAGCCGCAATAGCGCCGCAAAGCCCACTGTATGCCCCACGACAACACCGGAGCGGCCACGCAGATCCACGGCACCAGACGGTCGGCCACAGGCCGCGAGGTAAACAGCCCATAGGCAAACATGCCGAGTATAGGGCCGTAAGTATATGACGCCAATGTGTACACGGCACTTATGGCATCGTCGGAACTTATGTGGTAAAACACTATTATCACCAGAGCCATCAGCACCGACATAATCAGGTGCACGCGGCGGCGCAGACGAGCCAGCCCGTGCTCATCGCCTGCATAGCGGCTGTGTCCGTCGAGTATGTCGAGCGTAAACGAGGTGGTAAGCGAGGTGAGTGCCGATCCGGCAGCCGAATAGGCGGCCGATACAAGTCCGACCACAAACAGCACCCCTACCGCCACCGGCATGGTGGGATGCGAGGCCACGAGGCCAAACAGTTCGTCGGACTTCTCCGGAAGCGCTATGCCGCGCGAGGTGGTGTAGACGAGCAGCAGCGTGCCGAGCATAAGAAACAACGCTATAACCACAAACTGTATCACACCGCTCACTATCATATTTTTACGCGATGCCGCCGAGTCGCGGCAACTCAGATGCCGCTGCATCATATCCTGATTGAGTCCGTTCATGGCAATGGCCATGAACACACCGGCCACAAACTGCTTCCAGAAGTACAGACCGCTCATCGGATCGGAAAAATGCCATATTCTCGATGTGGGATGTGAGGCGATGACCGATGGAAGGTCGGACAGCTCCATTCCCATGTTGCGGGCTATATAACATATACACAACACCACCGACAGTATCAGGCATGCGCTTTTGAGCACATCGGTCCATATGAGTGTCTTGACGCCGCCACGCACCGTATAGAGCCATATCAGCGATATGGTCACAAGAACATTTATCTCAAACGGCACACCGAGCGGATCGCACACAAGGAGCTGCAACACGGCGCACACGACAAAGAAACGCACCGACGCACCGAGTATCTCCGACACGAAAAACATACATGCACCCGACTTGTAGCTCCGCAACCCGAAGCGCTGGTCGAGATACGCGTATATAGACACTAAATTGCGCCGGTAGAACATCGGCACAAGCACCATGGCTATCACCGCATAGCCCACTATGAATCCGAGCACCATCTGCAGATAGGCATAGCCCTTCGTCACCACCATGCCCGGCACGGATATGAACGTGACACCCGAAATCACGGCTCCCACCATGGCAAAAGCCACTACGGGCCAAGGCGTGCGGCGGTTGCCGGTGAAAAACGTGGCATTGGTGGCACGACGCGACGCTATGCGCGATATGCCGAAAAGCAACAGAAAGTAAGCTGCGACGGTGATTATGACTATGATAGGGGACATACGCTTTTTATGATCGGTTCATTGCACATTACACACCTGTATCAACCTTCGGGATACAACAGATAAGGACGGCGCAGACGGCGGAATTCCGCCACATCGCTCTGCCACGTGGCCTTGATGTCAGCAGCGCTCTTGCCCTGCTCCAGCATACGGCGCACAGATGTATTGCCTATAAGTTTATCGAAAAATGAAGTGAAAAATTTCTTATCCTTGCCTTTCAGTTCAACATGACGCATGGCGTCTATCACATATTCCAGATCCAGTCCGCGGGCTATTATGGTATCGTCGGGTATGGATCGCAGGTCGCGGCCATGACAGCGACGGCCACGCAGCGGCGGATTTTTGGCCCCGGGACGGCTCTGCGGAGTGAATTCAAACGTGCATCCTTTCATGTCGGGGTGCCCGTAGACACAAAACGGCATCTCGGTACCCCGTCCGAGACTCATCACCGTACCTTCAAACAGGCATGTCGACGGATACAGATACACCGCCTTCATGTCGGGCAGATTAGGCGACGGCGCCACAGGCAGACTATAACGGAAAGCATGAGTGTAGCCATCGCACGGCACCACCATAAGATCGAGTCCGGCGCCACCCTTGAGCCACTTTTCGCCCACTATCATACGTGCCAGTTCGCCAAGCGTCATGCCGTGCACCACAGGTATGGGCAGACGTCCCACTCCCGAGGCCAGTCGCATGTCGAGCACCGGTCCGTCGACATACATGCCGTTGGGGTTGGGGCGATCGAGCACCACAAACTGCTTGCCTGCGGCAGCGGCCGCATTCATCACATCGAGCATCGTGATATAGTAGGTGTAGAATCGAAGTCCCACATCCTGCATGTCGCACACCACCACATCGATTTTGCTCATGGCCTCGGCCGAAGGCACACGCTTTGAGGCCGACCCGTAAAGCGACTCTATCGGCACACCGGTCTTGCGGTCCACCGACCCCGACACATGTTCTCCGGCATCGGCCGTACCGCGGAATCCATGTTCCGGCGAGAATATCAGCCTAACATCCACACCGTTGTCCATCAGCACATCCAGAGTGTGGCGGCCGTCGGGGACAATGCCGGTATGATTGCTCAACAGAGCCACACGCTTGCCCTTGAGCATAGGCAGATAGCTCTCTACCCGCTCTGCGCCCACTTTCACGGAGGTCTGCGACGCGGCATGGCATCCGAGCACCGACACGAGCACATATAATATTGCAATTAAATTCCTTATCCTTTTCATAGCATCGAACTGCTGCATTACATCACACAAAGATAATGCAAATTAAGCTCGTACCTGTGCAGCAATCCCGACATCAACCGTTAAAAAAATTTAACAGCCGATACATCGCTATAGTATCGTCAAATTCGATTGGCTATTTGTCGCGTGCTATCACGTAGTCGAATATCGAAGCAAATGCCTCGGTGCTGGCCGATGCGTGAAATTCGGCCAATATCGCCATGGCCTCGCTGCGGAATCGATCCATCGTGGCATAGGCATAGTCGATGCCGCCGGCCTTCTTGGCAAACTCTATGAGCGTGCCTATCTGCTCCGTGTCGAGCAACTCGCTGCGAGAGAGCTCCAGCATGGCTGGTTGCGCGGGCAAGTCGGTGCGGCTCAAGGCATAGAGCAGAGGCAGAGTTATCTTGCCTTCACGAAGGTCGTTGCCGGTAGGCTTGCCTATCTTTTCATCCTCGTAATAGTCAAATATATCGTCCTTTATCTGGAAGCATAGTCCGAGAAGTTCGGCAAAACGACACATCTTGTGCAGACGGTCGTCGTCGACATCCACGGCATAAGCACCCATCTTCACACACGACACAAACAGCGAAGCCGTCTTGCGCGATATGGTGGCCAGATATGCTTGCTCATCGAGCTTATGGTAGCGGGCATTGTAGATCTGGTCGATCTCACCGAGCGAAAGCAACTTGCCGAGCTGCGCGAGCACATCCACTATGCGTATGTCGCCCGTGGCAATGGCCTGCTGCAGAGCGCTCGAC
>CAJTQH010000029.1:16849-24233 GCA_910578305.1 uncultured Muribaculaceae bacterium | reverse complement strand
TGTGAGCGGCGTCGACCCAGCTACCGGGAGCGAGGAGGAAGCCGTAGTTCCATGAGCCGAAGAGGTTGGTGTAGTTCCACATAGAGAACACGTCCTGGTCGAACTCAGTAGAGGGATAACCGCCGATATTCTTACCGTAGCCTGCGGGGAAGTTACACCAGAGGAGACGGTCGTGGTTGATGTCGGAAACCACGTCCTTGGCAGCATCCTTCACGATAGGACGGAAGCGGGTGTGAGAGCGTACGAATTCGAGGTCGATGGTTAGACCGATGGCTTCGAGTTCGGCTTGGGTGGGATAGTTGCGACCCTGATCCCATGCGTCGGAGAAGAGTTTGAGGACCTGTTCGTTTTCCCACGGACTCTGGTCGTAAACGACTGTCGACTGCGAGTCAGCTATAGCAGCGGGTGCAAAAGCCATGGCTGCCATGAGCGCAGATCCTAAGAGAGTAGATCTTTTCATGTTAGAAAATTTAATTAATAATAATAATTGGTTGGTTGTATGAAACTTTTTTAAGACCGATCATAGACTCAGCCCCATCGGGAGCCAAGTCTATGTATCGGTAAAATAAGATTGTGCTGGTTATCAGAAGTTGGAAGCTTCGGTATCCCAGAATACACGTGTAGAGTAGAGGTCGGGACCACCGATGGCTTCAAGACCGGTGTTGTTGACGTCTTCCTGTCCGGCCTGAGTGTCGCCGTGTGGCAGGTGCATGCGGCGGATGAGGTCGCCATACTGGAGTGAACCGTCGGCGATACCGGGGTTCTTCACGGGGAAGATCTTGGGATATCCGGTACGACGCATTTCAGTCCATGCCTCGTAGCTGTAGGGGAACATGGCTATGTACTTCTGGGTAATGATCTTTTCGAGTTTAACCTCGTTGTCGTCGCTGTTGTCCCACTTCACACCGATCTTGGTGAGGCTCTCCATGTTGTTGGAGTAGTCCATAGGATCGACGTAGGTGTAGGGAGTAGCTTCGGTCTGAGCCATGTAGTCGGCAACGCGGCTGTCGTATTCGCCAGTGATGAGGTATTCTTCATGACGTTCGCCACAGTCGGCGTTGAGGATACCGCGGTTGTAGAAAGACTCGGGATCGCCACCCATAGCCCATCCGCGCAGTGCGCCTTCGGCACGGAGGAAGTCCATTTCAGCCCACTTGAAGATGTAGACGGGCATGTAGAGGAAGTCGTCGTGGTCGGGAGTCATACGAGAGTATGCGTAGCGCATGTTGGAGAAGTACTGCTGAGAACCTTCCATGAAGTCGCCGGCGCGTACACCTACGATCATAGTGTTGGGCTCAACAACGTCGCCTGTAACCTGATTGATGATGGGGTTGGTGTTCTTGGCGAGCAGATAGTCGACCCAGGGGTGATTGAGGCTGGTGAGAAGGCTTACGAACGAAGCGTTGAGACGAGAGTCGTTCCAGTCGCAGAGGATGACCTTGAGAGGGTGAACGACGGGCATACCGGTTGCACCGAATACACCAGTTTCGTGAATCTTGCTTTCGATAACACCGGAAGCAACGGCTTCTTCGGCCCACTGCTTGGCTCTGTCGGGCATTGTTTTCACAACGTGCATTGCCATACGGAGCTTGAGCGAGTTGGCCATACGACGCCATGTCTCGATGTCTTTGTTCTGAGTGAGGACGTCTTTGCCTGCGAGAACCTGATTGATCTTGTCCTGATACCACTGCGGGCGGTTGGAGAAGTTGGAGAGACATGCGTCGATGTCGTCGAGGTTCTGTATGATAGAAGCGTAGATGTCGCGTCCGGGCAGGAATTCGAATGGGTTTACTTCCTTGTTGCCTTTGTGGTCGACGTAGGGAATCGAGCCATAGAGGTCGGTGTTTTCCTGAGCGGCGATGTCGAACAGGAGAAGCGCCATGGCCTTGATCTCAACAACATCGTTTGAAGCTTCGATGTTGAGGAGGTTGCCAAGGTATGACTTCATGTCGAGGAATCGACCGTAGGGGCCTTCGCAGTAGTCGCGCTGGTAGCTGTAGGTTGTGGGAATGGTACCGGCCATGAAAGCGCTGTTGATGAGCGTGAAGTAACCGGCGTAGCAGTCGGTGTTGAGAGAGAAGATGTACTGCCACTGGTGTTCCTGTGGAGGCGCACCGTTCTTACCTCCGGCCAGATAGTACTGAGCGGTGATGAAGTTGCCAAGGTAGTTATCAAGAGCGGCGAGAGCCTGATCTACTTCTTCTTCAGTGGGCTGCACTGAGAAGTCGAGTTTGTCGGCATCGCCCTGGTACACGATTGGGTCGAGCTCTTTCTCTGTGTCGGAGAATTCGTCGGACGGCGTGTCGAAGTCCAAACATGCCGAGAATCCTACGAGAGGCAGAGCGGCAATGGCGTATTTTAATATATTAAGTTTCATGATTTTGAGTTTGATCGTATGAGATATTAGAATTCCACTTTAAGGTTGATACCGTAAGAGCGGGCAGACGGCATGTTGAAGTAGTCAAATGCGCCGAGGCCGTTTTTGGTAGAGAGTGCGATATCGGGATCTGTGGGGCTGTCTTTGTAGATGAAGAAGAGGTTGCGTCCGACAGCAGAGAGAGTGAGACCCTTGATGGCTCCCTTAAAGAGGTTGCGGAGTGTATAGCTGATTGAGATTTCGCCGAGACGGAAGTTAGTGGCGTTGTAAACGTATTCGGAAGCTATACGAGAACCGCCGATGGTCTTGTAGTAGTCTTCAATGGGCACGAGAGTACCGTGAGCGTACATACCGGGCTTTGATACAGAACCGTCGGGAGATGTCCACATAAGACCGCTTGCTTCGGCAGCGAGACGAGCGTCGGCAGTGCGCTGCGACATACCTTCGTAGTCGAGGTATGCTTCGGTGAGCGAGATGAACTTACCACCGATGCGACCGTTGATGAGGAAGTAGAGCGAGAGGTCTTTCCAGCGGATTGTGTTGGACCAGCCGAGGTTCCACTTGGAGTTCATGTTGCCGAGGTATGCCCATTCGTCGCCGCGCACGGGAGTACCGGAAGACGGGTCGATGTAGATAGAACCGTCGTCGTTGCGCTTGAAGTCTTTTGCGTAGATGTCGCCGTAGGAACCGCCTACTTCATAGCGAACGGCGATAGAACCGTTGGCGATGAGCTGCTCCATCTTAGCGGGGTTGCCCTGTTCGTCGGTGAAGGTCTTGTTGATCTTGTTGTCGTTGTAAGCGATGTTGAAACCTGTCTTCCACATCCAGTCGCCACCGGCGAGAATGTTGTAAGAGATAGTGGTTTCGATACCCTGGTTCTTGATAGAGCCTGTGTTGACGGGCTTGCTCTTACCACCGGTTGTAGCTGCGATGAAGTAGCTGTTGGTGAGGTCGGTGTTGTAGTAAGTGAGGTCCCAGTTGAGGTTGCTGTTGAAGAGCGAGATGTCGTATCCGACTTCGAACGATTTAGACTTTTCGGGGAGTGGGTTGTCGAAGTATCCGTAGGCATTTGTCGAGAGACCGCCTGTGGCAAGGTTTGTGGTACCTTTTGCAAATACTTCGTTGGGGATCGAGTTACCTACTTCCGAGTAAGAAGCGCGGAGCTTGAGGTGAGTGATTACCTGGGGCAGTTTCACGTAGCGGTGAACGAGGGTGTTTGCACCGAGAGACCAGTAACCGTAGTGGTCGGGAGTGCCGCGGTCGGCGAACTGACGGAATGCGCGGTACCAGTCGATACGGTAGCTACCTTCGAGGTATACCATGTCTTTCCATCCGAGCTGACCGGTGAAGAACCATCCTTTGTCCCAGTTTGAAGAGCGGCTTTCGCTTACGCCGTTGTTGCCGTAGCGAGCAGCGTGGTCAAAGTAGTTGACCATAGAGGGGAGTTTGTGCATGCTGTAGGGATCGAAGTATGTCGCATTGACCCACTGAGTCTGGTTGGTGCCCTTTACAGTGTGTCCGATCCATCCGGTAGATGCAGAAACGGAGTAGTCGTCCTTGAAAGTCTTGTTGTAAGAAGCCATTACGTCAACGTACCAGTCGTTGGATGTGTAGCGGTCTTGTCCGTACATACCGAATACTTCCATCATGGAAACGTTCTGGGTTGTGGCATAGCGGTTGGTTGTGCTGCTGAGTTTTGAGCGGTCGACATTGAGACGTCCCTGAATCATAAGGCCGGGAATGATCTCGTAGCTTGCGACAGCAGAACCGTAGACGCGTTCTTCAACCTGCTGGTTGCGGTTCATGTTAACGAGCCAGTAGGGGTTGTTGTTGCCCGGGGTGTTGGGGTATGCCCAGATCTGAGCGGGGCCTGAGAGGTGGGCTATACCTGATACCTTGTTGTTTTTAGCGTCGAGGTATTCGATGAGGTTAGAGTCCCATTCGCCGTTGTAGTCCACGTAGTTGTTGCGGTAGTAGTCCATGTCGATGTTGCCCGGCAGACGGTAGAGGTCGTAGAGGGGGTTCATGACAGTACCGCCACCGGGACGGTTTTTGTTTTTGGCGTACACATAGTTGATCGAGAGGTCGATCTTCAACTTGTTGTCGAACAGGTTGTAGTTCTGACGGAACGAGAATGTGTTACGGTTGTAGGAGTTGTTGGGCACCATACCCTTTGAGTTGGAGTTGGCGAAAGAGAAGTAAGAACGTACTTTCTCTGTACCGCCCGACAGAGATACCGAGTTGTTCCAGGTGGTACCTGTGCGGAAGAAATCAGATACATTGTCGGTAGCGTAGTTGCGGAGCTTTGTGTCGGCATAGGCGAGCTCTGCGTCGGTATAAGTGCCGATTTTCTTACCCCAGGCGCCAATGGGCATGTTGATGGGGTTGCCCTGGGTGTCGAGGTTCAGTTTTGTACCGTAGGTGTACTGGAGATCGGGAGTTGAAAGGGGCTTGTCGAAAGTCACGTTTGAGTTTACGGTGACGCTGATGGAACCTTCTTTACCTTTCTTTGTGGTGATCATGAGTACGCCGTTGGCTGCAGCCGAACCGTAGAGAGCTGCGGCGTTCGCACCCTTGAGGACGTTGATGCTCTCGATGTCGTCGGGGTTGATGAGCGAGAGGGCGTCGCCGCCTTCAGAGGTACTTGCGTAGCCGAGCTGGCTGCCGCCGTCCCACTGAGAGCCGTTACCCTTGGCCTGGTTGGTCATAGGTATACCGTCGACAACGATGAGGGGGGCGTTGTTACCCATAACGGATTTGTTACCACGGAGGAGGATCTTTGAAGTACCGCCGGCACCACCAGCACTCTGGGTGATGGTAACACCAGATACTTTACCGCCGAGTGCGTTTACAAAGTTGGCGTCCTGCACTTTCATGAGGTCGTCGCCCTTGATTTCCTGAGTGGCGTAGGTGAGAGAAGACTCCTTGCGCTGTATACCCATAGCGGTAACCACGACTTCGTCGAGGAGGTTGGAGTCGTCGAGCATTGTGATGTTAAGGGGAGTGCCGTTCCATTTCACTTTCTGGGGGGCGCAGCCTACGTAAGTGATGTTGAGGATAGATCCCGGTTTAACACCAGACAGGCTGAATTCGCCGTCAATGTTAGTAGTGCCACCGTTAGTGGTGCCTTCTACTTTGATCGAAACACCAATCAGCGGTTCGCCGGTTGCATCCACGATGGTACCGGTACATTTGGCCGATGATGCTGCAGCTTGTTGCGGAGCGGGCATTGCAGATGCTTCAGCGTTGGCTGAAAGCGTCGATAAAGCCATCGCTGCAATTACTGCCGCGATCGTTTTGAGTTGCAATTTCATGTTAAATGATTGGTTAGGTTAAGGTAAATATAATTTATTCGTATATTATTAAATACAATTATTTGCAAATGTACGGTAAAAAGGATGTGAGGTAATTAAGTGTAGGGTTAAAGTATGTTAAATTAAAATGTTAATATTATATAGGTTTAAAAGGATGTGTAGATGATAAACGCTGTGAGGTGCGGAATATTTTGGGGTTTGTATGAAAAATACTTAAAAAGGCATGGAGCCGGACACGAGTGTGTCCGGCTCCGCATTATAGAGTGTGTGTATGGCTTTCGGATCAATATTCCTGCCAGGGTGTGATGGCGATGTCGGTGACCGGCTTTGAGAGGAAAGCTTTGACATATGCCACTGCAAGCCGTGCGTTGGTGAGGAGGGGAATGTTGTGGTCGACAGTCCATCGGCGTATGCGGTATCCGTTGGTGAGTTCCCGCTTGGTGTGGTTTTTGGGGATGTTGATTACGAGGTCGACTTTGTGTCCGGTGATGAGGTCGAGCACGTTGTCTCCGCCTTCTTCGTCGGGCCAGCAAACGGGAGTGGCTTCAACGTCGTTGTCGTTGAGGAAGCGTGCGGTGCCGGCAGTGGCGTAGATTTTGTATCCTCCGTCGTGGAGCATGCGGCATGCTTCGAGCATGTCGACTTTGCCTCTGACGTCGCCCGAGCTTACGAGCACGGCACCTTGCGGAACGTGGTGTCCGACTGATATCATGGCGTTGAGGAGGGCTTCCTCAAAGTCGCGTCCGAGGCATCCTACTTCTCCGGTTGACGACATGTCGACTCCGAGCACGGGGTCGGCTTTGTGGAGTCGCGAGAATGAGAACTGCGAAGCCTTGACGCCTACGTAGTCGATGTCGAATGTCGATGTGTCGACGGGTTCGATCTGCTCGCCGAGCATGATGCGTGTGGCAGTTTCGATGAAGTTTTTCTTGAGGACTTTGCTGACGAACGGGAACGAGCGTGATGCACGCAGGTTGCATTCGATGACCTTAACGTCGTTGTCCTTGGCAAGATACTGAATGTTGAACGGTCCGGATATGTTGAGCTCTTTGGCAATGCGTGCGCTGATGCGCTTGATGCGTCGGGCTGTGGCCATGTAGATCTTCTGAGCGGGGAAGACGAGTGTGGCGTCGCCTGAGTGCACGCCTGCAAATTCGACGTGTTCGGATATGGCGTATTCGATGATTTTACCGTTTCGAGCCACGGCGTCGAATTCGATTTCTTTGGCATTCTGCATGAATACGGACACTACAACGGGGAATTCTTTCGATACTTTGGCTGCCTGTCCGAGGAAGCGGTGCATCTGTTCGTGGTCGTAGCATACGTTCATGGCCGCTCCGGAGAGGACGTAGCTCGGACGGATCAGTACGGGGAATCCGACTTCCTGTACGAATTGGTCGATGTCGGCTTCGGTGGTGAGCTCTTTCCAGCGTGGCTGGTCGATGCCGAGGCTGTCGAGCATGGCTGAGAATTTGTGGCGGTTTTCGGCGCGGTCGATGGATATGGGCGATGTGCCGAGCACGGGTACGTGGCGGCGGTAGAGCTTCATGGCCAGATTGTTGGGGATCTGTCCGCCTACGCTGACGATGACGCCGCGCGGCTGCTCGAGGTCGATGATGTCCATGACGCGTTCGAATGAGAGCTCGTCGAAGTAGAGACGGTCGCACATGTCGTAGTCGGTGGATACGGTCTC
>CAJTQH010000029.1:0-16814 GCA_910578305.1 uncultured Muribaculaceae bacterium | reverse complement strand
GACGGAGCACCAGTCGAATTCGACAGACGAGCCTATGCGGTAGGCGCCTGAGCCGAGCACCACGATGTTGTTGCCGGCATTGAGGTCGTAGGGGATAGAGTTTTCAGAAGCGCCGTAGGTGACGTAGAGGTAGTTGGTGAGGTCGGGGTACTCGGATGCGACGGTGTTGATGCGGCGCACTTTGGGGAGCACTTCGAGTGCCTTGCGGCGGTCGCGCACACGGAGTACTTCGGCTTCCATGTTGCCTTCGGGATTTTCGACAAGACGTGCTATCTGGAAGTCGGAGAATCCGAGTCGCTTTGCCTCGCGAAGTGTTTCGGCATCGAGGGCGTCGATAGAGTCGACTGTCTTGAGCTTTTCGGCATAGCGCACGATGTTGTCGAGGCGTTCGATGAACCAGCGGTCGATCTTGGTGAGGTCGACGATGCGTTCGATGCTGTAGCCTTCCTCGAGGGCTTGTGCGATGGCGAATATGCGGAGGTCGGTGGGGTTGGCAAGTGCGTGCTCGAGGTCGTCGAAGCGGATGTCGGAGTTGCCCACGAATCCGTGCATGCCCTGTCCGATCATGCGCAGGCCTTTCTGTATGATTTCTTCAAAAGATTTGCCTATCGACATTATTTCGCCGACGGATTTCATGGAAGATCCGATCTCGCGGTCGACCCCGGCAAACTTTGTGAGGTCCCATCGGGGTATTTTCACGATCATGTAGTCGACGCTCGGAGCGACGTAGGCAGAGTTGGGGGTACCCATCTCTCCGATCTGATCGAGGGTGTAGCCCAGTGCGAGCTTGGCTGCCACGAATGCCAGCGGGTAGCCGGATGCTTTGGATGCGAGAGCCGAGGAGCGGCTGAGTCGGGCGTTGATCTCAATGATGCGGTAGTCGTTGGTGACGGCGTTGAATGCGTACTGTATGTTGCATTCGCCCACGATGCCGATGTGGCGCACGACTTTCTTGGCTATGTCTTCGAGCATCTTGATCTGCTCGGGAGTGAGCGATACGATGGGAGCCACTACGATGGATTCGCCGGTGTGGATGCCGAGCGGGTCGAAGTTTTCCATCGGAACCACGGTAAAGCAGTGGTCGTTGGCGTCGCGAATGACTTCAAATTCGATTTCTTTCCATCCTTTGAGGGACTCTTCGACGAGAATCTGAGACGAGTAGGCGAGTGCGCTCTCGCAGTGTTTTGTCATTTCAGCATCGTCGTTGCAGATGCCTGATCCGAGTCCGCCGAGTGCGTATGCGGAGCGTACCATTACGGGATAGCCAATGCGATTGGCTACGGCAAGAGCGTCGTCGAGGTTTTCCACGGCCTGCGATACGGGCGACTTGGCGTCGATTTCGTTGAGCTTTTTAACAAAAAGGTCGCGGTCTTCAGTAATCATGATGGCCTCGACCGAAGTACCAAGTACTTGCACACCGTATTTTTCAAGCGTACCGTTCAAGTAGAGTTCGGTGCCGCAGTTCAGAGCTGTCTGTCCGCCAAAGGCGAGGAGAATGCCGTCGGGTCGCTCTTTCTTTATCACCTCTTCCACGAAGTATGGGGTGATTGGTAGGAAATAGACCTTGTCGGCCACGCCTTCCGAAGTCTGAATAGTGGCAATGTTGGGGTTTATTAACACAGAGGAGATACCCTCTTCGCGCAGAGCCTTTAGTGCTTGCGAACCGGAATAGTCAAACTCGCCGGCTTGTCCGATTTTCAGCGCGCCTGATCCGAGCAGCAGAACCTTTTTCATATTATAATAAGGTGTTGAAGTGTGATTTGTTTGCTGCATGCAAAATTACAAAAAAAATGTAGGGTATACCAAATGAAATTTGCGGAGGAGTGCAGATTTGTGTAATTTTGCAAGGTTTTCCGATAGAAAGCCTGCTTGACGACATTTTGGTAAGACAGCAACAACATACATATATATTTCTATCGAATGGATAAAAATAGACCGGCCGTCCTGATACTTGAGGACGGCACCAGATTTGAAGGCCGCTCGTTCGGCTATCCGGGAGCGACATCCGGGGAAGTGGTGTTCAATACCGCTATGACCGGCTATCCCGAAAGTTTGACAGATCCTTCGTATGAGGGTCAGATACTGGTCACCACCTATCCCATATTAGGAAATTACGGAGTTCCGCCCGAGCGTCAGAAAGATGATGTGAGTGAGTATTTTGAAAGTTCGGGTATACATTGCCGCGCGATAGTGGCTCAGGATTATTCGTGGGCCCATTCACACTGGCAGGCTTCGCGCTCGCTGTCTCAGTGGCTTGACGAACAGCGTATACCTGGTATTTATGGTGTGGACACCCGCGCACTCACCAAGCATCTTCGCGAGAAGGGCTCGATGCTCGGCAAGATATTGGTGGAGGGGACAGGCGATGTGGACTTTTATGATCCCAATAAGGAAAATCTGGTGGCAAAGGTGAGTTGCCGCGAGGTGGAGTATCACGGTGATGGTGACAAGACTGTGGTGCTTGTGGACTGCGGTGTGAAGTATAATATAATACGCTGTCTTACACGCAGAGGTGTGAAGGTGGTGCTTGTGCCGTGGGACTATGATTTCACAACCATGGATTATGACGGGCTGTTTATCTCCAACGGTCCGGGCAATCCGGATATGGCGCAGATCACAGTGGATCATATACGCAAGGCCATGGAGATCGGCAAGCCTATCTGCGGTATATGTATGGGCAATCAGCTTCTCGCAAAAGCGGCAGGAGCTTCGACCTATAAGCTCAAATACGGTCACCGCAGCCATAATCAGCCGGTGCGCCGCGTAGGTACGGATCATTGTTTCGTGACTTCACAGAATCATGGGTTTGCAGTGGATTCGGCCACGCTTCCGGGCGACTGGGAACCGCTGTTTGTGAATATGAACGACGGAACGAACGAGGGTATCCGTCATCGGACAAAGCCGTTTTTTTCGGCGCAGTTTCATCCGGAGGCCAGCAGCGGCCCGAAGGATACGGAGTTTCTGTTTGATGAGTTTATAAGCATGTTGTAACGAATATCTATACACATAGTAATAAGAATATTATGGCAAATATAGACGAAAGTATACGCAAAGTGCTCTTGCTCGGATCGGGCGCACTTAAAATAGGCGAGGCGGGCGAATTTGACTATTCCGGTTCACAGGCACTCAAGGCTATGAAAGAGGAAGGTATCTCCACGGTGCTGATCAATCCGAATATCGCTACGGTGCAGACTTCGGAAGGTGTGGCCGACGATATATATTTTCTGCCGGTTACTCCATATTTTGTGGAGGAGGTGATAAAGAAAGAGCGTCCCGACGGGATTCTTCTGGCCTTCGGCGGACAGACGGCTCTGAACTGTGGCGTGGAACTGCATCGCTCAGGTGTGCTTGAAAAATACGGTGTGCGTGTGCTCGGCACTCCGGTGCAGGCTATCATGGACACGGAGGACAGGGAGCTGTTTGTGGAAAAACTCAATGAAATAGATGTGCGCACTATAAAAAGCGAGGCTGTGGATACGGTGGCCGGTGCGCTTGAAGCCGCCGATGCTCTGGGTTATCCTGTGATAGTGCGTGCGGCCTATGCCCTGGGAGGTCTCGGATCGGGATTCTGCGACAATGCGGAGCAGCTTGTGGCTCTGACCGAAAAGGCATTGTCGTTTTCGCCTCAGGTGCTTGTGGAAAAGTCGCTTAAGGGCTGGAAAGAAGTGGAATACGAGGTGGTGCGCGACCGGTTTGACAATTGTATCACGGTGTGCAATATGGAAAACTTCGACCCGCTCGGCATCCATACCGGTGAATCCATCGTAGTGGCTCCCTCGCAGACGCTTTCAAACGAGGACTATCACTATCTGCGCAAACTGGCCATAAAGATAGTGCGCCACATAGGTATTGTGGGCGAATGCAATGTGCAGTATGCGTTTGATCCTGAGTCGATGGACTACAGGGTTATCGAGGTTAACGCCCGTCTGAGCCGTTCGTCGGCACTGGCATCGAAAGCCACCGGCTATCCGCTGGCTTTTGTGGCCGCCAAACTCGGACTGGGCTATGGTCTGTTTGATCTGAAAAATTCGGTGACACGTGTCACTTCGGCCTTTTTTGAGCCAGCCCTCGACTATGTGGTGTGCAAGATACCGCGTTGGGATCTCGGCAAATTTCATGGTGTGCGCAGAGAGATAGGCTCGTCCATGAAATCGGTGGGCGAGGTCATGGCCATAGGCAGGACTTTTGAGGAGGCTATTCAGAAGGGTCTGCGCATGATAGGTCAGGGCATGCACGGATTTGTGGGCAATCGCAAGGTGGCTGCCGACAATATTGATGAGGCTCTGGCCAATCCGACCGACAAGCGCATATTTGTCATAGCGCAGGCCATGCAAGAGGGCTATGATGTGGAGCGTATTCATGAACTGACACGTATTGACAGGTGGTTTCTGTACCGTCTGCACAACATAATAACCACGTTTGGTGAACTCGGCCGGTATGACTCGGTCGGAGATATAGGTAGTGAACTTATGCGCAAGGCCAAGGAGCAGGGATTTTCGGATTTCCAGGTAGCCCGCGCTGTGCTCGGCGACCGGATGACAGAAGCGCAGAATGCTTTGCTCGATGTGCGCCGCGTGAGAAAGGCCATGGGTATATTGCCAGTGGTGAAACAGATCGATACGCTGGCGGCTGAATATCCAGCCATGACAAACTATCTGTATCTGACGTACAACGGTACGGAAAATGATGTGGATTATCAGCATGACCGGCGTTCGGTGGTGGTGCTCGGATCCGGTGCCTATCGCATTGGTTCGTCGGTGGAGTTTGACTGGTGTTCGGTCAATGCTCTGCAAACAGTGAAGAAGCAGGGATGGCGTTCGGTAATGATCAATTACAATCCGGAAACGGTGTCGACCGACTATGATATGTGCGACCGGCTTTACTTCGATGAGCTTACGTTTGAGCGTGTGATGGATATTCTGGAACTGGAGCAGCCTCATGGAGTGATCCTTAGCGTTGGCGGACAGATACCGAATAATCTGGCAACACGTCTCGACGACTGCCATGTGAACATACTCGGCACATCGGCGGCAAGTATAGATAATGCCGAGGACCGGCATAAGTTTTCGGCTATGCTCGACCGTCTGGGTATCGATCAGCCACGCTGGAGAGAGCTTACAAGTTTTGACGATATCAATCGATTTATAGAGCAGGTGGGATTTCCGGTGCTGGTGCGTCCGAGTTATGTGCTGTCGGGTGCTGCCATGAATGTGTGCTCCAATCCCGATGAATTGCAACGATTTCTCCGGCTTGCGGCAAATGTGTCGAAGCAGCATCCGGTAGTGGTCACTGAATTTATTCAGAATGCCAAGGAGATAGAGATGGATGCTGTGGCGCAGGACGGTGAGATAAAGGCTTATGCCATCTCGGAGCATATCGAGTATGCCGGAGTGCATTCGGGTGATGCCACTATACAGTTTCCTCCGCAGAAGCTGTATGTTGAGACCATGCGTCGTATCAAGAAGGTGTCGTCGCAGATAGCTGCCGCGCTTAATATCTCAGGGCCGTTCAATATACAGTTTCTGGCCAAAAACAATGATATAAAGGTTATCGAATGTAACCTGCGTGCGTCACGTTCGTTCCCGTTTGTGAGCAAGGTGTTGAAAATCAATTTTATTGATCTTGCAACCAAGGTGATGCTCGGAGTGCCGGTGGATAAACCTTCAAAAAGTGCGTTTGACCTCGACTATGTGGGCATCAAGGCGTCGCAGTTCAGCTTTTCGCGTCTGCAAGGTGCCGATCCGGTGCTTGGAGTCGACATGTCGTCGACCGGAGAGGTGGGTTGTCTCGGTAATGATACTTCCGAAGCCATACTTAAGTCTATGCTTGCCGTGGGTCTTCGTGTGCCGCATAAGGGCGTGCTGCTCTCGACAGGAGCAGCGAAGCAGAAGGCCGACATGCTTGAGTCGGCACAGCTACTCCATGCCAATGGCTACCGGATATATGCCACCGGAGGCACTTACCGTTTTTTAAGCGATAACGGAATTCCCGCCATACGTGTATATTGGCCGAGTGAGGCCGACCGTGAACCTCAGGCGCTTCAGTTGCTTCACGACAAGGAAATAGACTTGGTGGTGAATATACCGAAAAATCTGACTCCTGCGGAGCTCGGCAACGGACACCGGATACGTCGTGCGGCCATAGACCTCAATATATCGCTGCTCACCAATGCCCGACTGGCATCGGCGTTTATACGGTCGTTTACTTCGCTTGACATGTCGGACATAGAAATAAAACCGTGGAATGAGTATTGATAATCCATCGATGACGCTTGCTCAATGTGCCCGTCGGGCCGCGGACAGGCTTTCCGCGACTTATGCGGATTCGGAGGCGGCCTGGCTTGTGAGGGTGATTTTTGAGGAGCTTAAAGGCTATACTAAAGTGGATATGGTGGTGAAGGCTTCTGATGAGGTCAGTGATTATCTTGCTGCCAAGGTAGACGGAGTGGTGGACCGTCTGCTGAATCATGAACCTGTACAATATATATTCGGTAATGCCCGCTTTTACGGGCTTAAATTTAAGGTTACGCGCGATACTCTCATACCTCGGCCTGAGACAGAGGAACTTGTTGACATGATAGTGCGTGATGCCGATGGCAGGTCTGATATGAGGGTTCTGGATGTGTGTACCGGGTCGGGGTGTATAGCCGTTGCTTTGGGGCGCAATCTTGTGTTTCCGCAGATTAGTGCTACCGATATCAGTGATAGCGCGCTTTGTGTGGCACGTGAAAATGCTGCCGCATTGAAAGTGAAAGTGGCGTTCAGTCATGTCGACGCTCTGAATATGAGTGGGCCGTCGGAGCCGATTTACGATGTTGTGGTGAGCAATCCGCCTTATATCATGCCGGACGAACGTGCGGCGATGTCGGCAAATGTGCTTGATTATGAGCCTCACACTGCACTGTTTGTGCCTGAAAATGATCCTTTGGTTTTCTATAAGGCTATCGAGGCATTCGCTTTTGATGCTTTGTCGGATGGCGGGCGGCTTTATTTTGAGATAAATCCGCGTTTAGCCTCGCAGCTTTCGGGCTATCTGTCGGCTCATGGATGGGTCGATGTGGATGTAGTGCGTGACATGCAGAAACTCAACCGTTTTATCACTGCAACACGTCCGTCGCGATGAAAAAACGGATAGGTACTGCCGATGCGTTGGCCAGACTTGAGGCATTGTGTGCTCGTTCGGAGCAGTGCAGCTATGAAATCAAGCAGAGGTTGTGGCGGTGGGGGATATGCGGCGATGCGGCAGATGAAATACTTGATATGCTTACCGATGGCCGATATGTCGACGACAGCCGATATGCCGAATCGTTTGTCCGCGATAAATACCGGTTTGCGCGCTGGGGACGTGTTAAAATCCGGATGTCGCTGGCGGCTAAGAGGATTCCTCGTGATGTGATCGATGAGGCCATGTCTGCGATAGATTCGAGTGAATATGTCTCAATGGCATACCGAACGGTGTGCGCCAAGCTGCGTCAGTTGCCAGCCGACATGTCGCGGGCAGAGATGCGGGCCAGATTGCTGCGCTTTGCCATGGGGCGTGGCTATGAGTCAGCTCTTATAGTACGGATACTTGATTCCCGCAGGTTATGGCATCAGGAAGATTGTTGAGGCAGTGGGCGTCCGATCTGTGGTCGCTCATATATCCGCGTGTATGCGAGGTGTGCGGTACATCGCTCGCACACGGTGAGGAGCTCATGTGTTTGCAGTGTCGTGCCGATATGCCACTGTGCGATTTCCATCGACAGCCGTTCAATCATATACATCAGCGTCTGGCGGGACACGTCCCAATAGAGCGGGCTGCCGGATATTTCTATTATTATCGCGGCAGCGGATACACACGGCTTATACATGCAGCCAAGTATGGTGCGAGGCCGCGTATCATACGATCGCTGGCGGCAGACTTCTCGTGTATGATATCCGGTGACGGATTTTTCGATGGTGTGGATGTGATAGAGCCTGTGCCTCTGCATATATCCAAGGAGCGAGCGAGAGGCTATAATCAGAGTCGTGCACTCGCCGAAGCTATAGGCGATGTCACAGGGTTGCCGGTAGGCGACCATCTGGAAGCCGGTAAAAAACACGCGACTCAGACTTTACGCGGAGCTTACAGCCGCTGGCTCAATACCAGAAATGTGTATCGGGTGACACATGGGGAGGAGCTTGCGGGCCGGCATGTGCTGGTGGTCGACGATGTGATCACTACAGGAGCCACACTGCTGGCATGCTGTGAGGCACTGCACCGGGCGGTGCCTGATGTGACTATAAGTGTGCTTGCTCTTGCGGTGGCTCGTATGGACTGACGTGCTATCTGTCGGCTTTGAAGCCTTGTGCTTTCAGGGCATCGGCCATTCGGTAGTTCATGGCTTCGCGGTAATAGCTTATGATATGGTCGACCCAGTCGTTTGCAGACTTTGTGCCGCTTCGGGTGGTATTGTATTGTGTCACATCGGCGTCATATGCAAGTATGTCGGAATGGATGTCTCTGTCGTTATACCGGTCATGGTGTATCACCAGCTCTACAGGCTGCTTTGGTTTTAGATCAGGCATTTCGCGTGGTACTCCTATAGCCAGTCCGCATACGATCATTACACGTTGCGGCAGCTTTAGTATTTCAGCCATCTCTTTAGGAGCCGCTGTGCGCGCATATCCTATGCAGCAGGTGCCAAGCCCCATGGATTCGGCGGCTGTCAGTGCGCTCATCATTGCCAGAGCTGCATCGATCGTGCCTACCATTATGCCGTCCATGGTGTGACAGAAGTCGGGCATTACCACTCCTTTTGCTTCCGCTCCCATGCTTATTTTGTGGAAGTCGGCACAGAATATCAGAAAGCGGGAGCATGTCTTGATCTGTTTCTGATTGGTCAGGACATAGAGTTGCTCTTTTGTATTTTGGTCGGATATATCGATTACGGAATATTGCTGTCCGTTGTAACTTGTAGGGGTGTTGCGTATGGCTTCGTAGATGAACTGCATCTGTTCGTCGGTGACCGGCTCGCGTTCGTATCGGCGTATGCTGCGTCGTTGCAATAGTGTCTCGTTTATGGTTTTCATGATGTATAGTCTGTTTCTGTTGTTTTGATAGGGATTGTTTCTTTTGGATTAACGCTTTGGCGGGTCTGTGGGTTTGATTAAAAAAAGCAGTACCGCCTGTTGGCCAGCAAGGCCAACAGGCGGTACCAGTGTGTTTCATCAAGTCTTAGGATATTACTTTTTGAAGAAGCGGTTGTACAGACCCTGGAAGCCCTGACCGTGACGAGCCTCGTCCTTTGCCATTTCATGTACAGTGTCGTGGATGGCGTCGAGGTTGAGTTCTTTTGCACGGCGTGCAATGCGCATCTTGTCGGCATTTGCTCCGGCTTCGGCGGCCATACGCTTTTCGAGGTTGGTCTTGGTGTCCCAAACGCATTCGCCAAGCAGTTCGGCAAACTTGGATGCGTGTTCAGCTTCTTCCCATGCATAGCGTTTGAATGCTTCTGCGATTTCGGGATATCCTTCGCGGTCGGCCTGACGTGCCATGGCGAGATACATGCCAACTTCGCCGCATTCGCCGTTGAAATGAGCGGTGAGATCGGCTATCATTTCGTCGTCGCATCCTTTGGCAACGCCGATTTCATGTTCGGTAACAAATTCAAGTTCTTCAGATTCTTTCAGTTCTTTGAATTTGCTGGCAGGAGCGCCGCAAAGGGGGCATTTTTCGGGAGCTTCGTTACCTTCGTGTACGTAACCGCATACGGTGCAGATGAATTTCTTTTTCATAATGTTTCTGTTGTTGTGTTGGATAAAAAATGTTGTTTTGGTGTTATAGTATGGTCAGTCCTGGCAGTTTTGACACAGCCCTTTATAATAGATATGGGCTTCTGTTGTCAGAGTTCCGGCAGGACCTACAGGCAATACGCTTAGTTCGAAGTCGCTTATGTGCCCGCATCTGGTGCAGAGAAAATGTCCGTGAGGCGTTGTGGTTCCGTCATATCTGGCATTTCCGCTCTCGATATCAATCATGAGTGCGCACTTCTGTTCTACAAGCAGCTTCAGAGTGTTGTATACGGTGGTGCGCGATATGGTTGGGTAGTCGGGCAATAACGCTCGGTATATTTCGTCGGCTGTCGGATGTGTACGGTGTGTCATCAGATACCGCATCACGGCTATGCGTTGAGTCGATGGCTTTATTCCTGCTTCGGCAAGAATTCTGGATATGTCGGCAGGACTGGTGTTCATTCTATTTGTAATTATTACAATTTTAATTGCATTACAAATATAGACTGATTTTTTTATATATGCAAATGTTTTGAGTTTTTTTAAGTTTGGGAGGATTGACGTTTGTGAAATGTGTCAGAAATGTCGACATTTCGGGCGCGCTATGCTCATTGTCGCTTTGAAATTTGATTTATCACATTATAATCATTAATTTTGTGGAAGAAAGTTGCTTGGTGCTTGATATGGTTGAAAATGAGATACATCGTGGTGTAGTGAAGTCGGTGGGACGTGACTGTGTCAGTGTGCGTCTCAGTGATGGTACTGATTGTTCGGGATGTTCGATAGCCATGTTTTGTTCAGGCTCCGGCAGATCGGTAGTGCGGATATCTGCCGGTTCTACGGCCGGTCTGGTTCCTGGTATGCCGGTGGTTCTTACTCTGGCTTCGTCCACTCGTTGGATCGCTATTCTACTGTGTCTTGTAATGCCTGTGGCGGCAATGGCTCTTGGAATTTTTGTGGCAGGATGTGTATTCGGGTATTCTTCCGATGGAGTGATGGCTATTGGCGGCGTAGCGGGCGCATTATTATATATATTATTGCTGTGGTTCATGAGGTCGGCGACAGACCGTGTTGTGAGATGGCATGTTGAAATAGATAAAGAAGAAAACACATATTAAACCTTTGTTGACCAGATTGTATGAATTCCATACTGATATCAGTCATTATTCTCGGTTCTGTAGGCGCGTTGGCGGCGTTGGCTTTATATGCTGTGTCGCGGCGGTTTGCCGTCAGCGAGGATCCTCGCATTGTTGAGGTAGAAGATATTTTGCCCGGAGCCAACTGTGGTGCGTGCGGATTTAACGGATGTCATGACTTTGCTGTTAAATGTGTGGACCGTGGTGGTGTCGATGGTATGAATTGTCCGGGAGCCGGATCCGATGGCATGAAGCGTATCGCGGCCGTGTTCGGTGCGGAATCTGTCGATGTAGTGAGAAATGTGGCTGTATTGCGTTGTGCCGGTATATGTGAGTCGCGTCATGCAGCAGCGATTTATCATGGCCCTTTGTCGTGTGCCATTGTGTCAGCAGTCTCGTCCGGTACGGAAAGTTGTGCATACGGATGTCTCGGGTGTGGTGATTGCATAGGAGCATGTCGGTTCGGTGCTATTAAGCTGAATTCTGACACGCGTCTGCCTGAGATTGATGAGAATCTCTGTACGGGTTGTGGCGTGTGTGTGGGCAATTGTCCACGTAAATTGTTGCAATTAAGACCATACGGGCCTAAAGGTCGTCGAGTGTGGGTGTCATGTTCCTCCCTTGCCTCGGGAGCTGTGGCTCGTAGAAATTGCTCCGCGGCCTGTGTCGGATGCGGCAAGTGTGCGCGTACGTGTCCGTTCGGGGCTATTGTCGTAGAACATAATCTGGCTGTGATAGATGCTGCCAAGTGCCGTCTGTGTCGCAAGTGCGTAGCAGTGTGCCCTACGGGAGCTATCCATACGGCCAATTTCCCTGTCATATCGCCATCATCACAATCCGATTCATCACACACAGCTTCTCTGCTATGACGTTACATACATTTCATCCTGGTGGAATACATATTCCTGATTTTAAACTTTCGGCTTCTGCTCCCATCGTTGATCTTGCGCCGGTGGCGTCGCTTGTGCTGCCGCTTGGTCAGAGTATAGGCAGTCCGTCTCGGGCAGTTGTGGCTGTGGGGCAGGATGTGGCAGCGGGACAGATTATAGCTGAGCCGTCGTCGCGGATATCGGCAGCACTTCATTCGCCGGTCTTCGGTGTTGTGAAATCAGTGGGGTCGGTCGACGGACCCTGGGGATATCCGGAGCAGGCGGTGGTCATTTCTGTGGGGGATGCTCAACCGGAGCAGGGGGGGCTTGCAGATATGGAGGGAGATATGCCCGGACAGATCCGCGCATGCGCACGACCTTATATTGAGAAAGTGCGGGATGCGGGTCTTGTGGGTATGGGTGGTGCTACATTTCCAACACATGTAAAGCTCGATGTGCCTCCCGGCAAGGTGGATACTCTTGTGATCAATGCCGTGGAGTGTGAGCCGTATCTGACCTGTGATCATGCGTTGATGCTGTCAGCTCCGGCGGCAATAGTGTATGGAGTGCGTCTGGCGATGGCTATTGTCGGAGCGTCGAAGGCTGTGATCGGCATCGAGGATAATAAGCCCGATGCCATAAAGGCACTTTCAGTTCATTCGGGCGATTGTGACGATGTTGAGGTGATAGCTTTGCGCAGCCGTTATCCGCAGGGTGGCGAGAAACAATTGATCCATGCGACACTTCGCAGGGAGGTGCCGGTGGGTGGCTTGCCATCGGATGTCGGGGTAGTGGTGATGAATGTGGCTACAATATATGCTCTTTATGAGGCATTGGTTCTCGGACAACCACTTACCCGTCGTATAGTCACTGTCACCGGGCCGGAGGTGCCTCGTCCGGCTAATTACCGGGTGCCGTTGGGGTATCCTGTACGGGAACTTCTGCGTTTGAGCGGAGTAGAACTCGGAGCTGGTGACAAGGTGGTGTTCGGTGGTCCAATGATGGGACGTGCGGTGACGAATGTCGACGTTCCGGTTACAAAAGGGCTGTCGGGGATATTGGTACTCCCGGCATCTGTTGCCGGTCGTGCATCGGTGGATCCGTGCGTGAGATGCGCCAAGTGTGTCGAGGTGTGCCCTATGGGGCTTGAACCATATCTCATATCCACACTCTCACGTCTGGGTCAGGTGGATGAGGCGGTTGGGGACGGAGGCATGATGTCGTGTATAGAATGCGGTTCGTGCAGTTATGTGTGTCCGTCGTCGCGCCCGTTGCTCGACTATATCCGTTACGGCAAGGGAGTGGTCAGAAGTCGCAAGAAAAGATAATCCTATGTAATATTATATAAACAGAATACTGTATGCAGCAGATACTCTCCATATCGGGTTCGCCTCACATCCATTCGCCGCGGTCGACCGACCGTATTATGTGGATGGTTATCATCGCATTGATGCCGGCGCTCGCATGCTCGCTCTATTGTTTTGGCTTGGGAGCGGCCATAGTCACAGCCGGATCGGTGCTGGTGTGTCTTGTTACGGAATATGTCATATCCCGCTATATGCTCGGGCGACGTACGCCTGTGTTCAGTGTGTCGGCAGTTCTTACCGGGCTGTTGCTGGCTTTTAATCTGCCCAGCAATCTGCCGCTGTGGATTGTTGCTATCGGCGGTGTTGTGGCCATCGGTGTCGGTAAGATGGCTTTCGGTGGGCTGGGATGTAATATATTTAATCCCGCTTTGGTGGGACGAGTGTTTCTGTTGCTGTCATTTCCGGCACAGATGACTTCGTGGCCTCTCCCCGGTGCCGACCGCATGAGCTATGTTGATGTATCTACCGGTGCCACGCTTCTCAGCAGTCTGAAGACGGGCGATGTCGTGCAGATGGATCTGATGCGTGAGGCTCTTGGCTTTACCGGTGGCTCACTGGGCGAGGTTGGAGCTGTGGCATTGCTGATCGGGGCTACGTGGCTGCTTGTCACCCGGGTTATTACGTGGCATGTGCCAGTAGCGATACTTTCTACAGTCACTTTGTTTGCCTTGGCCATAGGCTCGGATGTGGCTGTGGAGCTGCTTGGAGGCGGACTTCTGCTTGGGGCGTTTTTTATGGCCACCGACTATGTTACTTCGCCAATGACGCATCGCGGCATGATGATATATGGTGTGATGATAGGCGTTATCACGGTTGTTATCCGACACTGGGGGGCATATCCCGAAGGGGTGTCGTTTGCAATTTTGATAATGAATGGTGTGACACCACTCATCAACCGTTATGTTCGTCCACGTAAGTTTGGAGAAAGGAGGCGTGCTTATGGCTGTTGATAATAAATCGTCGTTTCTGCGTATATTCGTGGTGCTTACGACATTTTGCGCTCTTAGTGGCGCTTTGCTGGCATGGGTGCATTCGTTTACGGCCGAAGCCGTTGAGCGTGCAGCTTTGGAGCAGCGTGCGCAGGCGGTCTCGATAGTGCTTCCGTCGCATACCAATGATCCGCTTGCCGATGCCTGTAGTATTGCTCTGGCGGGCACGGATCGCGAGCTCGAGGTCTATCCGGCCTTTTCGGGAACGGAATTTGTGGGCGCTGCGGTGGAGAGTTATTCGCTCGACGGATTTTCGGGCGAAATTGTGGTGATGTATGGTTTCGATGCCCATGGCCGTGTGGTGGGCTATGAAGTGGTGTCGCAGGCTGAGACGCCGGGGCTTGGCGCCAGAATGCAACAGTGGTTTCGCATGGACCGGGGCAATCGTTCGGTGATCGGTCTTGATCCTTGTGATCCTGCATCGCGTCTCACTGCCGATGGCGGTTCGATCGATGGTATCACTGCGGCTACCATCACTTCGCGTGCGTTTGTAGATGCCATGGCGCGGGCTCGGGCTGTTTTTGATGTCTATTGTTCACAGAAAGAAACAAGATGATTATGGACTTTCTACGTATTATATACAACGGGATAGTCAGAGAAAATCCCACATTTGTGCTTCTGCTGGGTATGTGCCCCACTCTGGGTACTACCGGAAGTGCTGTAACGGGTATGAGTATGGGGGTTGCTACTATGGGAGTGCTCATATGTTCCAATATGTCGGTTTCGGCCATTAAGTCGGTTGTGCCGTCAGCAGTTCGCATTCCGGTGTATATAGTGGTTATCGCTACATTTGTCAGTGTGCTCCAGATGTTGATGGCCGCATATCTTCCGTCGCTCAATGCCACACTCGGTATTTTCATACCGCTTATTGTGGTCAATTGCATACTGCTTGGCCGTGCTGAGGCATTTGCTTCGCGCAACAGTGTGTTGCGTTCGTGTGCTGACGGCATAGGCATCGGACTTGGGTTTACATTGGCACTTACATTGCTTGGTGCCGTGCGAGAGTTGCTGGGTACGGGTCGGGTGTTTGGTCTGGAAGTATATCCAGAGCAGTTCGGCTCTCTGGCATTCGTTCTTGCTCCCGGCGCGTTTATCGTTCTGGGGCTGCTCATAGCATTGTTTAACTGTATAAGAAAATCCTGACACCATGTTGGCTTATATATCTATAATCGTTTCTGCGATATTTGTCAATAACATTGTTTTTTCGCAGTTTTTGGGTATCTGCCCGTTCATGGGTGTGTCGCGCAAGCTGTCGTCGGCGGTTGGTATGGGTGCGGCTGTGACATTTGTCATGGCGTTTGCCACTTGTGTCACATGGATTTTACAGACTTATCTGCTGGTGCCGTTCGGATTGCAGTATATGCAGACCATTGCGTTTATTCTTGTCATAGCGTCGTTGGTGCAGATGCTCGAAATAGTGATGCGCAAGGTGGCGCCTGCATTATATCAGGCGCTGGGTGTGTTTTTGCCGCTGATCACTACCAATTGTGCTGTGCTCGGTGTAGCTATACTCGTGGTGCAGAAGGAATTCAATCTTCTTATGTCGCTCACTTATGCTGTAGCTACGGCAGTTGGCTTTACCATGGCGCTTGTGATATTTGCCGGCATACGTCAGCAACTCGATCTTGTCGATGTGCCGCGGCCTATGCGTGGCACGGCCATAGCGCTTATCTGCGCCGGATTGCTTGCCATGGCTTTTATGGGATTTGCCGGTATAAGCATTCCTTCATGATATCCGGCTACCGGAATCCGGATAGAGGAGCACGGAATGCGTCCTCGTAGTGGTCCAGGGTATATCCCGTTTCTTTCGACCCTATTATTACTATAATATCAAATTGGGGTTCGTGTATAACATTTTTACTTCTTATAAATGAATCGGCGGCTTTTGTGAGTCGCCTTATTTTCTTTTCGTCCACGGCGTCTATCGGATCTACAAAGTCATTACTTCTTGTCTTTACCTCCACAAATATTATGCGGTCGCCTTTTGTAGCCACAATGTCGAGTTCATTATGCCCTACATGTACATTTGCATCCATTACGGCATAGCCTTTTGTTATCAGATATTCTCTTGCTACTTGTTCGCCCCAGGAGCCGGTGTTGTTGTGTCGAGCCATGTATGTTTTCGTTTAATGTGGATGGATTTTATTAGGTCTTGCAAATTTATTCAAATTATTTCTACTCTATGATAGCGGTGTTGATATTCCTTGGTGTGGTGGCTGTAAAATAGTATCTGATAGAGGGGCGTGAGTTGATGAGATTGCGCTAAGTGTTAACGTAGGTTAAAAATATGTTTTACAACATGTTTTTAATTTGCTGAAAAATAGCGGTCTAAATGATTTTGCGCCAAAATGACCGATAAAAAACTTTCCAAAATATTTGCGAGAATGAAAAACTCGCCTTAACTTTGCACCGCTTTTGGGAAACAAACCAAGGCAAAACGAAAACGAGAACATTGAAATATTTGCAATAGACAGAAGTAGTACAAGAGTCATTTTTTTTAAGAAGTCTCTTAGTCAATTTCTGAAGGAAATACAAAAAGTCAATAAGTCGGAATTCGGAGCCACGGACTGGAACGCAGCGCCACTTTAGGGTGGATATCTGCGGCACGCAGTCAAGACAGAAAATACTTTTATTTTATTGTCTTGTTTTTTGATTTGAAAAAAGAAAAAGATAAGATACTAACAACGAAGAGTTTGATCCT
>CAJTQH010000028.1 GCA_910578305.1 uncultured Muribaculaceae bacterium | reverse complement strand
GTGCCAAAAAGAGGTTCGCCCTTACCGGATCAGGAAAGATCAAGAGAAAACATGCCTTCAAAAGCCACATTCTCACCAAGAAAACCAAAAAGCAGAAACGTAATCTTACTCACGCATCTTTGGTTGCCAAGGTTGATGAAAGCGGTGTAAAAGCACTCCTTGGCCTGAAGTAAGCCACGGATTTCTTCCGGATCTCACATTTAATTCGTGATTTTATATTTCATTTTACTAACCGAATGTTTAGCACTCAAGAGCATTAGCCGCTAACTTTCAAAAAACATTTTTAAAATGCCAAGATCAGTAAATCATGTAGCTTCAAGAGCTCGCAGAAAGAAAATCTTAAAACTCACTCGTGGTTACTTCGGTTGCCGTCGCAACGTTTGGACCGTAGCTAAAAACACTTGGGAAAAAGGTCTTACATACGCTTACCGCGACCGTAAAAATAAAAAGCGCAACTTCCGCGCACTTTGGATCCAGCGTATCAACGCTGCCGCACGCATGGAAGATCTCTCTTACTCAAAACTTATGGGTCTTATCCACAAGTCTGGTATCGAGATCAACCGCAAGGTGCTTGCCGACCTCGCTCTCAACAATCCCGCCGCTTTCAAGGCTATTGTTGACAAGGTGAAGAACGCATAATAGATTCCACACCACATAAAAGTCAGGCTGCCCATACGGGCAGCCTGACTTTTTTATAGCATTTGTCTTATTTAATTGAATTTCGTAAATTTGCATTTGATTGGGTGTAATCCCATTACTACATTAGAAAAAAGAGGCGTTATGTCTTCTTCTTGTATGCGAAAAGCGTAGGAAACTTTATGTGCATGAGCAAGAGATGGCGTAATAGTCTCCACGCATATGCGTGGGGCTGTTATTCCCACATCTGCTCATCAAGGTATTCCTACCACCTTCGCATTAAGACGTGGCATTACAGTTCCACGCTTCTTAATCTTTTAATTGCGCTTGTGGGAACTGAGGTGCGTTTACATCGGAATATGAAAAAGATAATATCTGGCGTTATTTTCGTTTTGGCTACCATGTGTGCATACGCTCAAGCAGACGTAACGCAGTTCCTCGGAATTCCAGTTGATGGCTCTAAATCGGCTATGATTCAAAAATTGAAAGCCAAGGGATTTAAAGCAAACTCTTATAACAAGGATGTGTTGGAGGGTGAGTTCAACGGAATGGAAGTATATGTTTATGTCGCGACTAATGGAGACAAGGTGTGTCGTATAATGGTGTGTGATGCTATCCCCGTCGATGAACGCTCAATTCAAATCAGATTTAACAATCTGTGTCGTCAATTTGAAAAGAATCCTAAATATATGTCTTTAAGTAATAACCTTATACCCGATGATGAAGACATATCCTACGAAATCAGTGTAAAAAACAAGCGATATGAGGCTATTTACTATCAGCAACCAATAGAACTATTGGACACGACATTCTTGCGAGAAAAATTAATGCCAATCTTGGAGGAAAATACTCCAGAACAACTAGCCAATCCATCGGAAGATATGCAACAGGACATGATGAAAATGTCTTATGATTACGTTAAGGACTTGTGGTTCAAAAAGCCAGTATGGTTTATGATTTCTGACATTTATGGTAAATATTACATAACAATGTTCTATGATAATGAATACAATCGTGCAAATGGAGAGGATTTATAAATAATGTGAGTTCGATATAAGAATCCCGCCATTCAATAATAAAATTATCAGCCATTTAGTGTGAAGCTAAGTGGCTGATATTATTGGTGGCCTCACGAAAAACTGTGAATTCGTTATTGCCATTGCTTATATCGAACTTGCGTTAATTAAGGTTACGGCGCAGCCTCTCGCTTTTGGTGCTTTTAGTATCGGGTGTTTTAAAGTTGTTCTATATGGGGTGCGTATGGTTGTGGGGTGAAAAAAAGCGCGGCATCGCTCGTTGCAGGATGTCGCGTATTATTTTAGGTTTTATAGTACTGAATGTATGGACTTATGCTTCCGGAATGCGGTTGAATATCTTGTTGAAAAAACTATTTTTTTCGATTTTGATATGTATGTGCGATTTCGAATCGGCTTTGTTCAGGAATATTATTGAAGAGTGCAGTACTATGGCTACTTTGTGTTCAAATTCCACTATGGCATGGATGTTCTTGAGCTCTATGCGGTGAAACGGTGATTCCGGCGCAATCGAATTGATTATCAGATGGGCTTCATCGTCGATGGATATATCGTGAGAATCGATAAGATTTTCAAATAGAAGCGCTATGTCGAGTTCATCCGGGCTTGCCGGCCGATTCTTATATTTTTTATAGAGTGAATCGATGACTTTTTCAGTGATCATTTCAGTAGTGTCTGTGTTCGTTAGAAGTTGGGATAAAACAGGCGTTTCAGCCGATATTCTCTTTAATAACGCATCAAGTTATATATGGTTTTCACTATTGGATTACAATGATGTTACAAACGCTTTACATCATCTCACTTTTTATAAAAAACAACTGCACGACACTTGGCAGAGTTGATTTTGCTGTGTTGTGCAGTTGTTGTTATATGATCTGAGATCACAGTGCTTAGGCGAGGAAGCCGAGCAGTACACCGGCTGCTACAGCAGATCCGATGACACCGGCCACATTCGGCCCCATGGCGTGCATGAGCAAGTAGTTGGACGGATCGTACTCCAGACCGAGGTTATTGGAGATACGAGCCGACATAGGCACAGCCGATACTCCGGCATTGCCGATAAGCGGATTGATCTTCTTGTCCTTGGGAAGAAAGAGATTGAACAGCTTTACAAAAAGCACGCCCGATGACGAAGCTATGATGAAAGCCATAAAGCCAAGAGCGAAGATGCCGATGGTCTGTGCGGTGAGGAATTCTGAAGCCTGAGTCGATGCACCGACAGTCATGCCCAGAAGTATGGTCACGATGTCAGTCAGAGCATTGCTTGCTGTCTTGGCCAGACGGTTGCATACGCCGCATTCACGCAGCAGGTTGCCGAAGAAGAGCATACCAAGCAGCGGTAGACCGGAGGGCACCACGAAGCAAGTGAGAAGCATGCCTACGATGGGGAAGATGATCTTTTCGTTCTGTGACACGGCACGTGCCGGTTTCATCTTTATCAGACGTTCGTTTTTAGTAGTGAACAGACGCATCAGCGGCGGCTGGATCACAGGCACCAGTGCCATATAGGAATATGCTGAAACGGCAATGGCTCCCATAAGATTGGGTGCGAGCTTCGATGATAGGAAGATAGCTGTGGGGCCGTCGGCGCCGCCGATAATGGCTATGGCACCGGCCTGATCGGGAGCAAAGCCAAGAAGCAGAGCCACCATGTAGGCGCCGAAGATACCAAACTGGGCGGCTGCACCGATGAGCATCAGTTTCGGATTGGCTATCAGAGCCGAGAAGTCGGTCATGGCTCCGATGCCGAGGAATATCAGCGGAGGATACCATCCGGCACTTACGCCATTGTATAGAATGTTGAGCACGGAGCCTTCTTCATAGATGCCGATTTCAAGGCCGGCAGTGGTGTTGAATGGGATATTGCCGATGAGCATACCGAAGCCGATTGGCACCAGCAGCATCGGCTCAAAATCCTTCTTTATGGCAAGCCATATGAAGAAGAGGCCTACGGCAAGCATTACAAAATGCTCCCATGTGGCATTGTAAAAACCTGTCAGGTGCCAAAACTGCTCCAGGTTTGACATGAAAAATTCTGTCATGACTGATTGCTGTTAAGGTTCATTAGTTCAGGGTTATCAATGCGGCGCCTTCCAGTACGGCATCGCCCGGGTTGGCGTTGATGGAAGCTACTACTCCGTCACGGCCGGCGTGGATGGCATTCTCCATTTTCATTGCTTCGAGCACTGCTACTGTATCGGATGCCTTTACTGTATCGCCCACCTTCACGGACACAGATAGGACTGTGCCTGGTAGCGGAGCCTTGATCTGATATCCGCCTGTGGCGGTGGTGGCAGGCTTGGCGATGACTTTGGCTCCGGTCTCGGTGCGCGGAGCTGCCGACGGACGCGGAGCGTTGACTACTGTGACAGGTTTCTTGGCAGAATCAAGTTCCACTTTATATGGGATACCGTTGACTTCCACCTGGGCAACGTTATTGTCAATGTCTCCTACGGCTACTTTGTAGGTATTGCCATTGATTTTATATTTATATTCTTTCATATTAAATACTGTTGTTTTTGATCTTGGTTCTCTTGTTAAGGTGTGAAATCAACGGCGGGGAAGTTCGCGCAGGCCGTAGATTTTGGAGCTCCACGGAGAGTAGGCGCGCTTGACTTTGTTGATGGTCAATATAGTGTTTTCCCGGTCGTGAGTGTCAAGATGCTCGTGTAGAGCCATGACAATAGCGGCTATCTCTTCGCCCGAGTCATGTTCGGGATGAGACTCCTTGGGTAGCTCTTTCAGTTTCGCTCCCTGTGCCTTGGCCTTGTTGTGCTTCGACACACGAGCGCCGATCTTACTTATTATATAGAAGCAGACACACAGCAGAAGCAGTGCGCTGAACACTATGCCCATGGCCATTACAGTCAGAGCAAAGCCGTTCTCGTCCTGAGTCGAAAACATCTCCACCTTGTTGTTGGTGTCCTTGATGATGTTGTTGCTGCTCGGGGTCACATACTTGCCCTCGCTGCCGTCGCGCACTTCCCATGTGTCGGCGGCATTTTCGGCATCCTCGCCGTCGATGGCGCGTGCGTAGGTCTGGTCGGCCTGTAGCGAGGCGGGGATAACCACTTCGTCGATGAGTGTCTTGCCGTCTGCATCATACACACCTATCCAGTTGTCCTTGCCGGGTTCCAGAGTGAAATTCATGTGGAACGTGCCGCGGGTAGGCTGACCATCGGCCCAGAACACGATGTGCTGGCGGGTAGGGATCTCTGTATTCACGTCGCCCAGAGGCACCGGATACTTCTTCGGATTGTTCTTGTCGTTGGTGATATACACGCTTGATATCTCAAGCGGTCCGTAAGTGGAGTTGAACAGCTCCACCCATGCCACATGATTACCGTAGTCATCCACCACGCTGCCGTTGTTCTGCACCATCACCTCATTGATGCGCAGGCCGCGACGGCCTTGTGCCGATGCTACAGTGGCACATGCCACCATAATCAAGAGCAGTGTCAGTAGTTTCTTTTTCATAAAAACTCTTTCTTATGTGTTAAGCCCTGTGATTATAAAGGAATGTTGCCATGTTTCTTGGCGGGATTGGTCACCTTCTTGGTGGCAAGCTGCTGCAGAGCGCGGATTACACGGAAACGGGTGTTGCGGGGCTCAATCACATCGTCGATATAGCCGTAGCGGGCTGCATTGTAAGGATTGCAGAACAATTTGTTGTATTCCGCTTCTTTCTCCTTGAGTACAGCTGCCGGATTTTCCGAAGCCTTGGCTTCTTTTGCATAAAGAACTTCCACAGCTCCTGCGCCGCCCATTACAGCGATTTCAGCAGTAGGCCATGCATAATTCATGTCGCCGCGAAGCTGCTTACAGCTCATCACGATGTGGCTGCCGCCGTAGCTCTTGCGCAGAGTCACAGTGACTTTGGGCACTGTAGCCTCGCCATAGGCATACAGCAGCTTGGCACCGTGCAGGATCACACCGTTGTACTCCTGACCTGTACCGGGAAGGAATCCGGGTACGTCCACCAGAGTCACCAAAGGAATGTTGAACGCATCGCAGAAGCGTACGAAACGGGCACCCTTGCGCGAAGCATTGCTGTCAAGCACACCGGCCAGATATTTCGGCTGGTTGGCTACGATACCCACGGCCTGGCCGTTGAAGCGTGCGAAGCCCACGATAAGGTTTTTGGCATAGTTGCGCTGTACTTCCAGGAACTCGCCGTTGTCGATGATAGCACCGATCACCTCGTACATGTCATAAGGACGTGTAGCCGAGTCGGGAATAATATCGTTGAGCGAATCTTCCAGACGGTCTATCGGGTCGTTGCAGGGCACCAGAGGAGCCTCTTCGAGATTGTTCTGAGGGATGTAGCTGAAAAGCTTGCGAATGATCTTCAGGCACTCTTCGCCGTCCTCGGCTGCAAAGTGAGCCACACCGCTCTTGCTCGAATGCACTTCGGCTCCGCCGAGAGCGTCCTGGCTCACATCTTCGCCCGTTACGGTCTTCACCACTTTCGGGCCGGTAAGGAACATGTAAGAAATACCCTTGGTCATGATAGTGAAGTCGGTAAGAGCCGGTGAATACACCGCACCGCCCGCACACGGACCGAGAATAGCTGAAATCTGAGGTATCACGCCGGATGCCAGAATGTTGCGCTGGAATATCTCGGCATATCCGGCCAAAGCGTTGATGCCTTCCTGGATACGTGCGCCGCCAGAGTCGTTCAGACCGATCACCGGAGCACCCATCTTCATGGCCATATCCATGATCTTGCATATCTTCTGGGCCATTGTCTCGCTCAGAGAGCCGCCGAATACGGTGAAATCCTGTGCGAATACATACACCAGGCGTCCTTCGATTGTGCCGTAGCCGGTCACAACACCATCGCCAAGGAAGCTCTTCTTCTCCTGGCCGAAATTGTGGCAGCGGTGACGCACAAACATGTCTATCTCTTCAAACGAACCTTCGTCAAGCAGCTGTGCGATACGCTCGCGAGCTGTGTACTTGCCGCGTTCATGCTGTTTCTGGATGGCCTTTTCGCCGCCACCCATGCGGGCTTCATTGCGCAGAGCGATAAGCTCCTGCACCTTTTCAAGTTGGTTACTCATTAGTTTCGTATTGTATAATCAGTAAGTGAGTATGTTCAGAATCGATCACTTGTTGGGATCCTCGCAGAGCTCGATCAGAGTGCCGCAAGTCGACTTCGGATGGAGGAAAGCGATGTTCAGACCCTCGGCACCCTTGCGGGGAGCCTTGTCGATCAGACGTCCGCCCTTGCTCTCTACTTCGGCGAGAGCGTTGGCCACTCCGTCCTCAACAGCAAAAGCTATGTGCTGTATGCCGCCACGACCGCCATTATTGGCGATAAACTTGGCTATCGCGCTGTCCTCGGCAGTCGGCTCGAGAAGCTCGATTTTGGTCTGGCCTACCTTGAAAAATGCTGTACGCACCTTCTGGTCGGCTACTTCTTCGATGGCAAAGCACTTAAAGCCAAGCATGTTCTCATAAAAAGGTATTGCTTCCTCAAGCGAGGTCACGGCGATACCTACATGTTCAATGTGGGAAATGTCCATTGTTGCGATATTTATTTAATGGTTACTAATTGTTTGCTTTCATCAGCATACTTTTATTCATGATGCAAAATTAGCAAATATTATCAATTAACCTCTATTTCCACCCCACAATCTTCCGCTTTGCATGACTTAAAAAAGAGATATTATGCTAAAAAACAAATCCTCCGATGCCGTGACGGCGCCGGAGGATTTTTGTAAATAAATGTATGGGTATTAAATTTTTCGTATAGTGTATCCACAATCATGTCCATTGACATTAGTTCGGGTAACGCATACGGTTTCGGTAGTGGTGCGTATTATCTGACTGCCTGTGGGGGCGCTATATGTGACACCTCTGGAGCTGCCGTTCGGATCATTATGCCCAAAGCGTCCGATCACATTTCCGTTGCCATCGGTCACGATAAGCATGGTACATGCCGAACATGTCGTCCATGAGAATTCAAATTCACACGGCGCTTCCAACAGGTCATAGCACTCTTTGTATTGCCCCTGTTCACTGCCTCTGTAGTTAAACACAATAGGATCGGCCTTGAGTGGAATGTCGCGACCGTTTTGCAGATTCGGGACTGGAGTGTTGTTGACGGTATGGCTGTTGGTTGAGAATCCTTTTTTCGATGCCGTAATACTGAGATTCTCCGCCAGACGGGCTCTCACCGTAAACTCTCCCGAACCGCTGTTGTCGGGATTAAGTGTTCCGCTAATGGAGCCTGTGACACTGAGTTCGCAATCGGGGAGTATGGAGCCCGACGATGCTTTTACGGTGCGCAGGGGCAGATCTACCATTACCGGTTGCATGGGTATATTCTTTCCTTTATCATAGCTTCCTATTATAGTGGTTTTCTTCACATAGTCAGGCTCTTTGATAGATATTATCTCGATCTTTGAGCCTTCCTTTGCGGTTATTGGAAAGACACCGTTGCTGTTGCTGATTTCTGTCACTTTGTCTACTTTTCCGGCAGGATCCGTGATGGTGATTTCATTTCTCACACCGGGTATAGGCTTGCCGTTGATACTGTCGATGTTGATAAATTCATTGAGGAAAGGATCGGGCTCGAGCCAGATGGTTCGTGTGTCGTCGTCCTGCTTAATGAACTTGTCAACAGTCCACGGGCCGCCTTCAAGATCCCCGTCTTTATAGTGGATTTTTGAGGCGTGTATGGCTATTTTCGACAGGATGAAAGCGTCGGGATAAACAGCAATGCCTTTTCCATCGATACTTGTGTGCACTTCACGTTGCATTGATTTTCCGTTGGGGTGTGTCAGGGTGACCATGCACTTGGCATCGGGGATAGGCTGCTTGGTCTCTTTGTTTTTTACAAAGAATGTAAACCGCTGCTTTATAGGTCTGAGACGCAGTGCAGTGCTGTCGGTGGCTGCGATCAGACGCTGTGCGGGCATATCCAGACGTGAGGTGTCGGCATATCCGTAACAGCTGCCGTTGAGGTCGACTATGGAGCAGTAGCGCATCTGAGGCATCGTGGCCACTCCCGAAGCATCGGTTTTGACGGAATCGGTCTTTTCAGCGCCGATCTCATTGTATTTATATACAAGAGTGGCATCCGGGAGCGGATCGCCTGTCTCAAGATCCAGAATACGCACATGCAGATCCTCGAGGCGGGGAGCCATGAGGAGTTCAACATTGCGCGTGTAGTGGAAATTGCATGTCTTTTCGGCATTGGCATGGCAATCGTCGGACGCTTTGATTTCAGCGGTGCTCAGAGCATAAAATATGTAGCTGAACACGCTGCAAGGCAGGTCTTTGAATACGGTTTTACCGTCGGAATCGGTTGTCTGAGTCATTTTTATCGAGTCAGAGGCCAGAAACTTACCGTTGTTCCACAGAAAATGCGACTGATACGACAATGTGACGTTGGCATTTTCAACGGGAACCTTTCCGTCAGGCTCATAACACGTCACTGTAATGTCTTTGCGGCACTGGATGAGCAATAACAGAGGAAGCAGCAGAAGAAGTAACCACCACGGACGCTTACGGCGTTTCATCTGCAGAGTATAGTCATTATACTCCTCATTGTACTTCATCTTATGCTTGAAATTGATAGTGGGATTGGTCTTACTCATGGCGGTTATTTTTTCTTGGACGATTTATGATAATGGATGTCATGAGTCCTCTGATATTCAGGCGTTACGGTGAATCGGACTTTGGCTTTTTCCTTGTGGGTCAGATATTCTTTAGGTATCACGCACTTACCTTCGTGGTCAGTGGTGAGATTGATGTCGCCTTTTATCTTGGTGGTCACTATGATAGGCATGTCGACCAGCGGATAGCCTTCATAGTCGAGTATGGTCAGAGTGACAAATCCGGGTTCTTCCGGTTCGGGCTCGGGTTCCGGTTCAGGATCCGGCTCGGGTTCGGTGATGACAGGCGGAATCTCTTCTTCAGGTTTTTCAGTCTCAAAGTCAAAATTGAAGATCAGTGTTTCATCTATGGTCTTCGGAGTCTGCGATTCGCTTTTATCCTCGCATGTCACCATACATTCCGGCTGAGCATCGGCAGGATTGCCTGTCGCATTGCGTCGCATTGCCAGCCTGATTTTTGCACGGCCAGTGGCATCGGTGGTCAGAGTCTGGCTTATTCCGTCAAACGTCAATTCGCAACGGCTGTCGCTGACAGGAACATTGTCCTTGCACACACTGACTTCAACGTTGAAATATCGGGTAAGATCATACACATAGTCGCTTTGGCCTTCCTCTACCGTGAGTGTGAAAGCCTCGCCTGACGAAGCCACAATGCTGTACTTGCTGCCTACCGGTACACTGCGGTCGAGTTCAAACCATCCTTTGGCCGAGGTGTATCGGGTCTGATTTTCAATTTTGAACTCATAGTTTTTCAGGTACTGCTTGTCCCATACAAATCCTATGCGCACATCCTGAAGCAGCACTTTATTGCGCCATGCGTCAAGCTCGCTGCCGGCCTGATAGTCGGGATAGCGGTATGCCCATGCCACGAGAGCAATGTCCCAGCTTGCTCCTGACTTTCTGAAATATATAAACTCATCGTCAGGTACACTGAGCACTTCATTGATGTACTTGGCGCCTTGCAGCTGCGACAATATCGACTGGCGGCGATCGTGGTACACTTTTGCCGCATCGGCTTTGTCGGCATCATTCAGATTTTTGAATGACACCCAGTCGTTGCCTTCCATTGACCACTGGAGATATCCGGCACCGGCCTGAGGCTCGCAGAGCAGGATCTTTGCCTGTCTGGCAAATGGCTCGATCTTATTGAAGATCTGGCCCATTGGTATTCGTTCGTCGATCAGACGAACTACCGAGTTGACTTTTAATTTTATATTCATATTAAGCGGCCGGTTGGTTCATTATACATATAATAGATATCACCACAGTCCAAATCACAAAGCACACAGGCACGGTGATGAGAAATGATTTATGCAAGGTCTTGTGGCGAAAAAGCATCATGCCCATTCCTGCTCCGTAGGCTCCGCCTATAATGGCAAGGCCAAGCAATACGGCTTCGGGTATGCGGTACAGACCGTAATGGGCTTTGTGCTTGTCAAGCCCATAAAGACCGAAAGCTACTACATTGACTGTGAAGAGAAATATATAAAAAATTACTCCTAACATAGATATTCTGAGATAAAAACGGGTTAAATACTTTAGCCAAACAGCATTCCTCTACCGAAGATATACGTGGCTATGATCAATAACAGAAGGAGCAGGGCAAAGAGTATTCCGAGCAGTATGCTCCACCAAGAACGTTTAGCAGGAGTCTCCTCGGGTTTTTCCTTCTCTTCTTCGACCTCTTCCTCCGGTACGTCGTCAGTCTCATCTCTCTGATCGTCGGTATCTTCGTCGTCTTTTTCCGGCGGATCTGCCAGAATGGACTTACCAGAGTCAGTATCGTCCTTGTCTTCGCTCTTGTCATCGTCGACAGGCGGATACTCTTTTTCCGGTACTTTGATCTGCGGTGAGGTCAGATTGAATCTGAATGTGGTGATCACATCATTGAGCGGCGATTCCTGCACCTCGCCATCTACCGACACATTGCATGCGCTGCCTTTCGGATCTACCGGCACTTTGGTCGATGCATGGCCCGATGAGTCGGTTTTGAGATGCTGGTTTGTGTTGCCGTAGGCTATATGCACGTCAGCGCCTTCGTATGGAAGAGAATCTTTGCTGACGATTACCTCTACCGTGGTGTATTTTGTACAGTCGATAGTGATGTTGCCGTTGCCTGCGCTCACTATGTGGTGCATGGATGTGTCGTCGACATCTATGTCAAACTGATAGCCGAGAGGCAGATCGCCTATTCCCAGACGTCCGTCTTTGTCCGTGGCCCGCAGAAAACCGTTGATGCGCAGTGGCTTTCCGGGCATGGGCTGGCCGTTGTAGATCAGCTGTACGCACACCGGCTCGGTCGGTACTTTAGGCGTGATGATGCCGGTGGTGTCACCGCCATTTATACGTTCGGGATAGCGATATCCCCATGCCGTCAGCCGTATGTCGAGGTGTCCGTCGGCATTTGACTTGTAATATATGAAGCTGTCATCTGGCACTGTCAGCACTTTCTGAGCCATGGCAATGTTGCCCCCGAACTTAGTTATGATTATTTGCTGTCTGTTGTGTAGCTCACTGCGTGCCATCTCCGACATTATGGGATCGCCGTCGGCCAGAGAGGCCCATCCGTCGCCGGGAAGTACCCACTGCAGATATTCATGTCCGGGTATGCGTTCGGAGAACAGATTGCCGCATGCCGGGTCGAGCTGCTTTTTCAGCACCGTGTACACGCGGTCGTAATCATCGCCCACCAGGCATGACACACCCGAAGATTTGATTTTTATATTCATAATCTTTTGATTACTTGTCGTGCTCGTTGTAGTAGTCAATCGTTTTTTCGCGAAGTGTGTTGAGCACACGTATGTAGTTGTAGAATGTCTTTTTGAATTCCTCAAGAGATGTCACATAATACTCCGCTCCAAACGTCACACTCTTTTCAGTGGCAATGGCTTTGCCGCAACGGGTGTATCGGTTGGCATAGTTGCATGATTCGAGCACAATTTTGCGATCAGCATCGGATATGCTGAGGCCGGCACGGTGAAATTCGATATAGAAAGGGCCGTCGTCCTCAACGAATATCCAGTGGAGTGTACCTTCACGTTTGAAATTTATACTTTTGTCATCATCATCTATGGTAGGTACGAAGCCTTCTTCTTTGAGAAACTGGATTACGCCGTTGTGGAACTGCTGTGACGATGAAGACTGTGCCTGCATATCGGCAATGCAGAACATGGCAAACAAAGCTATAGCAAGAATTTTTTTCATAGTTATAAGTTTTTAATGATTATTGATTTAGTATTTTAATTGTCGGTTGGATTTGTCAGTGGATACGATATGGCATTTTACATTCGACGGAAGGTCAGAGCAATACTTTGCGCGGATGTCTTTGGCATCCGATGCCAGCATGTCTTTGTACGACGGGCGCATGTCGTAAGCCGACAATTCTTCGTATCGCACCTTGAACACTACCGAGCCTGAAGCGACATTGACCGACGTAATGCGTACACCGAGGCGTAGCTGTATGGGGCATTTGGCTTCAAGAGTCTTGAATTTCTTCTGCCATGCGTCGTTTGCCGGTGCTGAAGCAGACTGTTTCTGAGCAGGCTCCGGCTTGTTGGCTTGTTTCTGAACAGGACGCTGTGGCTCGGCTACGGCCGGTTTATTTTTGGATGACACACCGGTATTACTGTTGTCTTTTTTCGGCTGATTCGGTTTGGCAGGTGTGGAGCCGGCGTACTTATCTTTTGGAGAGTCTGTCGATGCGATGGATATATTTTCGGCTGGTACTGGCGTGCCCACTGCATCGTTTGTCTGTTCGGAGATGGGTTTGTTCGAATCTTCGACCGGACTGTCCGACATGCTTCTCAGTACCAGCATCACCACCGGTATGGCTATGACCACACCGAGTATTATGGCCGCAAATCTGATAAATTTATGGCTTTCGGATTTAGGTTTGACGATAGGTTGCGGGGCGATAGGTGCATTATTGCTTATCTTGGGCGCTGCCTTGGGGGTGACCACTGTTTTGGCACCGGGTGTTGTGACAGACTTTGGCATCAGGGCAATGGTTGACTTACAGTGCATGCCCAGTTCCAGTTGTCCCACGCCGGTCAGTGCCTGATAGCGGCTATGGCGCATTATGGCATTGAGCTGCATTTCGCTTGCTGCGCAATAAGACGCCGTTTTCGTACCTTGCATTACGGGGAGTGTCACCACACGATCCTCAAGCGGATAGCGGAGCAAAACGTTTGCAAACGGCTCCGACTCAATCGGGCTATCCGGCAGTATGCCATTGTGCATGCCTGTGGCAGTGAGCGTGTTAAACAGCTCTGTGAGAATGTGCACGGGACTCGCCTCGCGTGCAAATCGCTGGTGAGCCGGCAGGAATATATTGATAAGCACTATGCCGTCGTCGCTATTCATGGTGCGCATTGGCTTGACACACAGCGCATACATGGTGTAGCGCTGTGCGTGGACTATGACCCACGATCTGTTTTCATTGACCAGTGTGGGAGCCGACGGCTTATAGCCCGGAGGTGCTGTTCCGAGCGATACTGCAGGCTCATGCGAAAAGCCTTCGCTGACAGAGCCGCAATAAATTCGTAGTGATACTGATAATTCACTCATTGTCGGTGGAAATTTTGAGTATCATGTCATGTACGCGTCCGGGGCGTGTGCAGTCTTTATCGAGTTCTTTCATGTACAGATCATATTGCTTGCTGAGCCATGGAATTTTCCGGATTTCAACGATCTCATCTGTGAGTTTGTTAAGAGTTGCATTTACAATCGAACGTGCAGCTTTATGGCCGGGTATATCCTTGATCTGCTTATCTATCTCGTTGATCAGATCCTGAAATATTTCAATACGGACTCCGTATGCGTCAAGGTCGATATATAAGGGTTTAAATTCAGCAGAATATATATTGCTTGAATTACGCTGAAGTTCTTTGAGTTGTGGCAATATTGCCGTTATTTTTTTGTAATCGTACGGATCGTTAAGGCAAGCGGTTGCTTCGGCCCATAAATCGTAGTATGAGACATATTTACCAAGACGGTCGGCTGCTTCCTGCACATTGTTATTTTGGCCGGAATACTTTTGCATCAATTCAAGATCTGCTGTGAGGGCTTCGTGATTTACCTGGTCAAACGGTGTCTTAATCCATTTGTCGGCTGTGGTCACAAGTTGCGACATGTAGCTGGCCTTAAATTCATTGAGCTCGGCGATAACTCTGTAGAGAGAGTCATTGGCCAGTCGTGATGATGCCAGATTTCCGGAAAGAGAGTCTATCCGGGCTCGAAGATTTGTGGAGTCCGTGCGCAGTCGGGCTATGCAGTTGTTGAGCTTTTTATTGTCGAGACGTTTAGTGTTTTTTTGCTCGTCTATCAATTGCTGTTTCGATGCTTTGATCTGAGTGTCGAGTGTCGTTACTTTCTTCTCCAGATCATTAACATCTTTTTCAAGTTTCTTGATTTTTTTGTTTTTGCTGTCGATGGAGTCATTGAGACTCTGAACCTGCTCCTGAGCTTCTTTCAGATCAGCATTAACACGGGTGTAAAGTTCCTCATATGGGTTCTTGATTTCGTCATCTTCATTGTCATGAGCAGCAAGAGCGGTGAGATTCAAGGCAGGAGATATGACGGCAAGGAGTAATAAACTTCTATATATGTGTGTCATGATAGTGTGAAATTATTCTGATATTTTTGATTTTAGACTAACCAACGCAGCCGCTAACTCATCAATACCGTTGTCGGAATCTTCTCGGGTGAAGTTTTTATAAATCTGATTGAAAAGATTGGCATTTTCCTGAGTCGGTTCGACTGTATCGAAATAAGATATTATCTGTTGACTGAGATTGCGGTAGAATCCCGGGCGGAAACTTTCGGTCTGCTTCTTTAGGCTGGTCTGATCAAGTGCGCTTTCAAAGCCCGGTATCTGCTTCAGCTCTTTGTACAACGGATTGTTGCGATAGCTGCGTGCGGTAGACAATATGCCGTTTTGTCTGGCATCAAATGATACCCAGTCGGTAGTTGCGGTGTCAAACTTCGGTACTATGCTATGAGAACTGTTGGCAAAGTTACGAATGTTGATATACAGTCGATTGATGTTTTCCACATTTGTCACACGAGGATCGGAGTCCAGCTTTTCAGCTTTTTTTATGGTGGTGACACCTTTAAACTGCTCTTGCAGTCTGGAGTCGCTGAAGTCGCTGCTCTTAAGCTCGGCCATATAGCTGTCGCAGGCTTTGTTTGTGGCATTTTCCACCAGGCAGTTGTTGACACTGTTGAACCCGTCCATCGAGTACATACCCATTGCTTTGCCTTGGTCTATATCGTCGCGCAGGCGAGTGTATAGTTCTTCGTTCCATCCATTTTGCTCGGCCCAGGCATTGCGTATTTCATCGCATTTCTCGGTTATGTCAATCTGATCCTCCGGAGCAAAGTCGTTGTCGGAGCTCGAATTGAATATCGATCCCCAGTTCAAGGCCAGAAAAATGGCTCCTGCAAGGACTATAAATATTAATGCAAGTTTCAGTATCTTCATCTTGTCTATTGTTGTGTTTTGTGATTCGTAGTAATTTCGGAAATTTTAGCTTGAACCGCATAAATGTCTTCGAATGAGCTGAAGGTCTTATCTTTTATCTCTGTTTTTAGTTTGTCAAGCTGTCTTTTCCCTGTTTCATTAACTTTGTTCTTGTATTGGTTGATATTCAGCACGGCTTCAATTGCTATACGGTCGTTTTGTGGCAGTACATTGTTGTCATTGTATGATTTATGCTTTTTGACATTATTAAGATTTTTTTTGTTTACAAGTGCAAGAATCTCTTGTCGGAGTTCAGCTTTGCTAAGTGCGTTCTTTCCTTTTGTATCGCTTCCTGAAATATCTGTCTTTTGTTCTTCTTGCGTGGGAGTGGGTTTGTCCTGAGCGGCATCTGAACCAGCAGTGGTTGTTTCGTCCTTTTGGGGGTCTGGAGCGAGGGGGTCGGCCGGTCCCTCGGCAACAGGAGCGGTTTCAGGGGCATTTGCCACAACTTTGTTAGTGACCTCAACGCTATCTATGCCATTGTTGATCTGCTCGGTCGTAGTGGATTCGGGGTCGGAAGAGGCGAAGAGCGATGGCCCCCACATGCCGGCTACGAAGCCGATGATGAGCCCCAATGCGGCTCCGATCAAGAATGGTATTAATGTGTTGTTTTTTTCTGATTTTGGTGCGGGATAGTCGTTGGCAATAGAAGCGGTGGATCTGTCATTGAGATTGTTGGATACGTTGGCTCTGTCACCGTTTTTACCTGAATGAATACGTTCGCTGTAAGTCTGGTTGACAGTTTTTGTCGCCTTGCCGGTACTTCCTGAAATTCGTTTTTTTGCGACGTATATGCTCAGTTTATACGTACGATTTTGTTTATCGGTTTCAGGTTCGATACTTACACGGTATTCGCCAATGTCGGGATTGTTGAGAATGAGATCGTAATATAGAAGCTTATATGCCGGAATGGATTTGTCTCCGGACAATACGTCCGACACATCTTCGATCTTTAACGTCTGTTTGTCCTTGAGTGTTAGTTCTAATTTTGACTGTATCAGTTTTTTCACATCGTCAGGGCAGTTCCATACAGGTATGATGCCGTAGGTGATCTGTGAGGATTTAAGCAAGCATTGGATCTGTTCGGATGCGGGATCAAGTGTTATCGTTGCGCCGTCTTTCTCGAGTTTGCCGCCGGCAGATATCAGTTCCTGCAGAGTGAACAATACGGGGGTGTACTCCATGGTGGCGGTCGGCTGCTTCATGGCAGTGTACGTCTTCTCAAGATCTGTGGGGTAGGTCAGTGTATTGCCTGAGTACTGTTTGTCGATGAACACCTTGTAGTTGACGGCACGGGGTATCTGAAGAGCCTCGAATGACGGTGTGGTGGCGCAGGTGGTGCCAACCTGAATCTCCTTGAACGGTGCAAACTCTTTGTACTGAGTGTCGCGGAAGAATTCGGTCATCTTGTCGGAGGAGAGCTTAAGCGTACCTTCGGGGCCTTTGCTGTCCATAGTCACGTAGCCGGAGCGGCGCGGTTCGAGAGAGTATTTTGATGTCAGGTTCTGAAATATGGAGCTGTCAACGTCAGTGTCGATAAACGCATGACGTCCGTCGGAGGTGGGAGTCATATATTTGGCGACAAATGTGACGTAAAGGTCGCGCAGCAGGGTATAGGGGCTTGCTCCATTGGCCAGCTGCATGTTTGCCGGTACGGTGAATGCCACGTTGAGACGGCCATCGCCTTCGGCATCACTTGGCCTTACACGAGAGTCTACGGCCATGTAGAGTGCGTATTCAGGTGTGTGAGTGACAATGAATACCGGCTTCTCGCTGAACTTTGTGGGTCTGTCAAGCAGATTGGTGGTGAATGAAGGCTGAGGTATGCCTACGATGGCTATCGGGGCAAATCCTCCTTTACGTATTTTGTTTCCGGCTATGCGGAGTGATATCTGGGAATTCATATATTGCTTTATGAGGTTAGTTATAATATGTAATGTTCGTCCATGCAGTGGTTATCCGATGGCCGCCTTCAGACGGTCGAGCCATGTGGGCTCTTTCACGCTGCCTGTCACGGCGCGTATGGCATCGATGATCTGAAGGGTTTCGGTGTGATCAAAGCTGAATACGTCGCCTACGTAGAACTTTCCGAGCGAGAAGGTGAATACCTGCGGGCTGTAGGAAGTGGAGTAGTTGACACGTTTTGTACGACGACAGTAGGTCTTGAGCTGTTCTACGGGGCCTCTGTATCTTGAAAGAAGCAGATCGCGGGCTTTTTCTTTGCGCTCGTATGTGTTGCCGAGTATGTCGGCTTTGGTCACAATGAAGTGTATGGCGTCGACTTTGCTCATGATTTCCTGGTTTTCCGGCAGTTCGAAAAGCGACATGAATTTGTTGAGGATGTCGAGCTGTGATATGTAGCGTTTGCGCAGGCGCACATCTATGACATTGCCTTCGATATCTCGCACGAAGTCTTCGGTCTCCACTTTGATGCGGTCGTCGGACGCGTCGACTATTATGAAGAATACTTTGCGGTTGTCGTTTTGCAGCAGGTTGGTGGCTCCGGTGCCCATGTCGGCCAGCGACACACCCTGGCCTTCGGCTATGCGCAGTGCGAATTCCTCACCCGACATTTCCACAAGGTTTATGCGGTGGCTGAGAATACGTCCGCGTTTGCCGGTCTCGGCTATCTGTCCGTTGATGGTGGTGACGAATGATCCGAATGTTGAGCCGGGTGTTATGCCTGCCTGTACATACTGCTGGAGTGCCGATGCGTATGGGCCGCCTGCGGCTTTCATGTTGAGGGTGTATCCGTGACCGTTGGCTCCGGTGAGCCCCATGAGCAGACATGTCTTTCCCGTACCGGGAGTACCGAAAAGATATATGTCGGTGCAGTCGGCAGGAGCCTGGAGGTTGGGGTCGGATACCTGATAGTCGGACAACTGGGGGAATTCGTCACGGTCGAGCTGGAGTGTCTCCCAGCTTTCGTCGGTGATGAGTTCTTCGTTTTTCAGATCCCAAAGGCTGAATATGCCAGAGTTGATCATTCGTGTCACATCGTCTTTACTGTATTTCGACGGTGTTTCTTTCATCTTCGACAGAGCGTCGTCGCGTAATGTGTAGTAGACAGAGCGAACTTCGTTGATGAACGGGGTGGTGGGATGCATGTTCATGTAGTCGGCAACTTCAAATAGGTCGCCGTTGCGTTTTACATTTTCCCATCCCTGGATTTCCGAAAGGGCCTGATTGGCTTCGGCAGCGTGATTGCCCAGCGGCCAGTCGTTGAGATATCGGCTGAGACTGTTGTGGTTGATGATCTGCTGGGTACATGCCCACATCAGGTCGTCGAGTTCACTCATGTGCACGCTGTCGGGATAGCGTGAGCGATAAGCCTGAAGGGCATTGTATTTGCCCCGCTCCAGATTGAGCCAATCGTTTTTCTCGCGGGCAGCTTCTTCTTCACGCCGTTTGCGTTCGATGGCATCGGCCATTTCCTGATGCATGTTGTTCATCATTATGTTTGCTTCATCGGCTTTGTTGCCGGTGGGAAATTGCTGCATGTATGACGACAGTAGCTGCTGCACATTCTGTATGTCCTCGGGGGTATGGCGAGGAGCGGATGTGATGCGGTTCCAAAGTTCCACTTCACGTGGATCGCGGCCGGCTTCCTGAAGTTGCTCGTACATGAAGTCGCTGATTATGCCTCGGAAATCTTCGATGTGTAGGTCGTCGTAGGTATGTAGTAGCTTTACAAGCTGAGTTATGTCGATGTTGGGTTGTTTCTGCACCTGGCTTAGAAGCAGGGTTTTCTGATTATTTAGCAGTGGCATAGTAGATTAGGCTTGATTGGTTATAATGAGAAATGTGTTTTTGTTATAGACTTAGACCTCCGGTTCCGGAATTGCGCGATGTGGGGGCCACGTATGTGCCTGTCGGTGCAACAAGCCAGTTGAGCAGGATCAGTACATTGAGTATGGCGTAGACAACCCATCCGGCGGTGTTGCTTTTGTTTTTTGATTCGCGAAGTTCTTTGGCAAATTCAGCTACCGGGGGATTGCCAAGGTCAAATTTGGCATATCCGTCAAGATAGTAGCCTCCGATTCCACCCGAAATCACCGGGATGAGTTTGTTTTTGGCTCCGAATTCCACAATCTTTTTGTTGAGGTTTTCCCATGCGAGCGAGTCTCTGTCTTCAAGCTCTTTTGCAATAGAAGCGAGCTCCATGGGATTCCAGTTGGCTATCATGTTTTTGATGTTTTTGAGATCGTCGTCGGGCTTGCGTTTTGTAATGGATAGTGCATTGCTCTTCCACGAATCCACGTTTGTCTTCACGGTTTCGTTGACATATTCAGTAAGACTTGGATCGACATTGGCATCCTGCTTTGAGTCAATGTAGTTTTTAAACTGCTCGGCAGCGCGGTCAATATGGGTCTTCTGCTGATGGTCGTACTGGGCATACATCTTTTCTATGGCGCTGACTTCGGCACGTGCTTTTTCGCTAAGAGAGTCTTTGTTTGATGCGACATAGAAGAAGCTGAGAAATGACGATGCAAGGAACACGGCAGCCACAACATACAATGCTATGCTTGACCATTCCACATATTTCCATTTGTCGGGATTGTCTTCGGCGCCTTTGGCCTTGATGGCAAGAGCGAGCAGTCCGCCGAGAATAGCAATAACGATTATGGCCCATATTATGGCCGACCCGGGCTTGCCGTCGGCATTCTGTATGAGCTTTCCGAAAAATGTGATTACGCCGATGGCGGCTAATCCTATAAGAGCTAAAATGTTGGCAATAGATATTCTGCCTTTGCTTTTTTGTGCCATGAGTTATTTTGTGATATATATTGGTTTAAATTATTTTACTTTTTCGAGCATGAAATTATAACGGATCACGCCGTTGTGCATGCATGCGGTTTCAAGCAGGCGGTCTTTGTTTGGGTGACATGAAAAGTCGTCTTTGATCACTACCTGGCCGTCCGGAGCTACGGCGTCGCGTAATTGTGTTATGTTGATGGTATTGGGTCCCCAGCTTACTCTGAGAGGTGCGGAATAGACCTTACCTGTCTTTATAGACTGCATTTCAAGTGTACCGGAATTGGTGTCATTGAACGTGAAATAAGTCCAGATATCGTCGAGTTTCTTACCGTTGCGTTCAATGATCATTTGATTGGTGCTTCTCCAACGGCCCAGCAGAAGGTTGTGATTCTTCATTAGATCGTCGAAGTTGAGGCGTTCGCCGGTAGTGGTGGAGTTGAGGGCATCGCGGAGCTGTATTGTAGGCCCGATGCGATGTTTCTTGTCGGTCTGTTTGGCTGTTTTTACAAGAATGTCAATGGCTTCACGCGTGGTGAGGTTTTTGTTTTTGCTCTTGAGCAATGCCACCGCGCCGGCTACCATTGGCGATGCCATTGATGTGCCGTCCATTTCCTGAAATCCTGTCGAGGGATCGGCTTTCATGCCTATGAGGCCGGATATAGTGGCACATCCCTTGGGCGTAGTGCTCCAGATGCCGACACCGGGTGCCGCTACGGTGCTGTATGAGACACCGGATTCGGGCACCATGCCAAAATTGGAAAATGATGCCATCTGGCCTTTGCCGTCGACGGCTTCCACCTTCACCAGATTGTCGCTGCGCTTCATGGGGTCGAGACCCATGAGAACAGAGTCGTTGCCGGCGGCGGTCACAAGCACGCAGTTGTGGTCGTTGGCCACCTTAATTATATATTCCCACAGGGCTTCGCCGCGTTTGTCTCTTTCGGATGAAATGCGCACCTGATCGCCAAGCGGAATGTCTTTTGTAGATGGCGGCATCATGCGGCCTATTGATATGTTCACCACATCAGCACCGTGATATATGGCATAGAGAATACCCTCTAAGATATTGAAACTTGTGAGTTGGTCACCAAGAGCAACGGGTATCCAGCTGCATTCGGGCGCAATTCCGGATGCTCCGAGGCCATTGTTCTGTCCGCCGATGGCTATGCCGGCGACATGCGATCCGTGTGAGAATGAAGTCAATTCCTTTTCAGAGCGCGGACGACGATTGGGGGGCATCACATGGTTGGTTTTCGACGGGATGTGTACACGGTCGGTGTATCGTTCGCCTATCTCGGGATTGGACAGGTCGAAATAGCTGTCGACAATGGCTACTTTCACATCTTTTGACCCACGTGTTATGTCCCAGGCATCGTAGGCCTGTATGAGATTGAAATAATCGTCGTAAGCCTTGGTCTTGAATCCCGGGTCGGATGGCTGAGCTGTTTCGTTTAGTATTGTATTTGTGGTCACGGCAAAGTCAATGCCTGTGATTCTCGAAGGTAGTTCGTCGGCAACTTTTAATAGATCGGTCTGAGGAACAGTGAGCAGCATGGTACCTGCGACCGGATTGTAATAGGATATCTGATATCCGTTGCCGGGGTAAGCCTGCTTGAACCGACGTGCAAAGTCGGCCATGTCCTGCTTGAGATTTTTTGAATTGAAAAATACTATAAGCTGATCGCCAACGATGTATGACGTGGAATCATCAGGATTGATTATGACCTCGGTGGAGTCGACCGGCGGAATATAATTGTCCTTGGGCGAGGGCAATTCCTTGACACCGGGTATGCTGTCGTTCCAGTCGTCGACAAATACGCTGTCTTTTAATTCCTGAGGTATGTCGCGATATGGATTATCCAGAGAGTCGATGGGCTCTTCAAAGGGATCGTAAGGGAATTTGTCGTTTCTGCGGTTGTCGCTGCGTTCGTCATTATTGAATGGATTCAGCGGTACGTCTTTATCGCATCCTCTGAGCAGTAACGCGAAGAGAAAACACAATAGGAGCAGCCCGAGAAGAAACAGTACGGTTCTCCACAGACAGCCTCCTGCGCCCCATGGATTCCAGAATGGGCCACTGGATTTTTTCTTCATAATATCATGATTGTTGTTTTCGGTAGCCATTGTTATAGACAGGTAAAATGTTTATTTTTTAAATTCGTCAAGGATCTCTTTCAGTCGGTCGTTGGCCACTCGGTCGAAGTCGGGTACGTTTATATGCGCAATATAGGCTATATACATATACTCGATCCATGAATTGTAGTTGGCATCATAGGCCGGAGTGAAGCGGTCGGACGATGAGAGTATGAGGTTGAACAGCGCCGTCATTTCCTCTTCGGTAAAGTGTTCCTGACGCGGACGCTCTGTCCAGTCGAAACTCGGCAGATGACGCTCTTCGGATACGCGTTTGGAGGTGGCTATCTGCTCGGGTGTGAGATAGCGGTAGCCGAAGTCGGTGATGAAGTCACTTATCGTGGTGGCTATCATGTCGGCAATCAGGTCTTCGTTGATGCTGTGAGTGTTGAGTATGTCGGTGTACTCAGCTATCTGATTCTCGATAATGCGGCGTAGATTGACATTTTCGGCAGTGTTTATGACACACGAAACGAGATTGCTCAGTGCTATCTCATTGATCATACCTGTACCGGCAAAAGTGTTCATAAACTGTACTCCCTGGATGTTGTTGCGCCAGAGATTGAGCATGTCATTGGCTATTATAGCTGAATTTTTGCGCTGTATGGTGTCGCCTGCAAAGAGTTTGTCGGCATCTATTCCGCGTGATATGAGGAATTCGCCGGCCTCTTCCTTGTCGGTGAAATGATAGCATGAGATGAAGCGTTCCCACTTATCTTCCACGGTGGCACATCCTTCAAAGTTGTTGCAGCGTTTGCGTATAAGTTCATGGTCTTTGATGCTCTCGGTGCCGGTAACGATGCTTGTAAGCGAGGGGATAAGACGGTGTATCTCTTTGTAGCTTTCAGCTTCAGTGATCTGCAAAGCTTGTAGCAGATGGCCGAAATATTCCGGTTCGTTCTGGCAAGTGAATTCCATGTCGCGGAATATGGCATTGGCCTTGCGGATATTGGCATCGAGTATCTCGTCGACGTCAGTAGACACGAAATATTCTTTCATTATGTTCCAGCATACCTGACATACTTTCCGAAGAGTCTCGGCAATCTGGCTTTCTCTTGCCGGCTGGATGCGAGAAGCGACTTTCGATAGTTGCTGGATGATGAAAAGCGCTCCGTCGTTGCCTATCGAGGCCGATGCATCCCAGGCCAGTGCTGCATCTTGGAACATATGGTGAGTTTCCTCATTGTTCTTTATAAACATCTCGCGCATGTCATCGTAGTATGTCTGCTCGATCATCATGCTTTGCTCCATGCCGGTGTCTTCGTAGCCTGAATATATCTGTTTGGAAAATTTGAAGTCGCGCAGCATATAGCAGTTCTGGAACGGGCGGTTCTGTCCATCCCAGTTGTTGACCCACTCCACATCCTGGCGGTGGAAACAGTCCTGTGCCAGAAGTCCGTCGAATCGTGAGTTCCAACGTGCAAGAATGGATTTGCGAGTATTGCCCACGGCTTTGTTGTCTGAATCCTGAAGGTCGATATTGAACATCGTACCGACATGGAACAGTGGCGAAATCTCTGTCTTGCGTATGAAATCGGCTCGTTTTTCAGGTGTTTCGCCTACATATTCATTGACCCAGCTGTTGAGCAGGTGCCACATCTGTGTAGCATCCATGTTCTTCTGGTGGTGGCAGTGTAGCAGGATGTTGATGGCCTTTTCTTCATTGTACTTGTTGAAGAGATATGCGATCTTACCACGGAGGAAACTGTAGATGAGTGTCTCGTGATTCTGAATCTTTTCGATTTTGCCATCCTCGCGGGCGCGTGCACCGGGGAAGTCAAGAAGGTCGGTATCGTTGAGCAGAGTCATCGCCACATCGCCCGAGGGCAATTTTGACTGATTTTCAGGTGCGATGTTTCGCTTATCGTAGCGGCCTGTGCTTTCAAGGAAACGCTTGCTTATGCGGATGATCACTTCGGAGCAGATGGTACACATCTCGCTTTTTGTGAATTTGCCTATCTTCTCCATTGTGCCCTTGTCGGTACGCAGATACACATCTGTGGTGAATTCTGAAGCACGGTCTTCATAAAGCAGTTTCAGACATGCCACACTCATTATAGTGTCTTCTTTCACACCGCCATGCACCACGGCTTCGATGGGTAGATACACATAATCGGCGAAATGTATGCGCTGCAATATGCCGATGCACTTTGTGAACAGATTTGAAAATTCTGTTTCGTTGTGCCATAATATTGAGAAAATCGATACGTAGTCGGCAACGGGAATGCGGGTGATTATTGTGGCCAGACGGTCGAAAAATGACGTACGCACTGAAAATATCTGTGCATTGTTGATGTGCTGTTTGAAATACAATTTCATTTCCAGCATGTCGTCGGGGGTGAGCACCG
>CAJTQH010000027.1 GCA_910578305.1 uncultured Muribaculaceae bacterium | reverse complement strand
ACATCATAATGATAAATCGGCAAAGATTACAAAATTACCGAGAGTATTAAATATTGTTCGGATAGTCCGAATCAATTTAAACAAAATAAAAATGACAGATCCAATAGCAGATTATCTAACAAGATTGAGGAATGCCATCAAAGCTAACCACCGTGTGGTGGAGGTACCTGCCTCAAACTTGAAAAAAGAAATCACCAAGATTCTTTTTGAACAGGGCTATATTCTTAACTACAAGTTTATAGAGGGTGAAACCCCCGCAGGCATCATTAAGATCGCCTTGAAGTATGACCCCGTAGACCGCGTAAATGCCATCAAGGCTCTCAAGCGTGTGTCTCGTCCGGGTCTGCGCCAGTATACCGGCTACAAAGATATGCCGCGAGTGTTAAACGGATTGGGCATTGCCATTCTTTCCACTTCTCAGGGTGTCATGACCAACAAGCAGGCAGCCGAGAAGAAGATCGGTGGCGAAGTGCTGTGTTATGTTTATTAATCATAGGAGGATACAGATATGTCAAGAATAGGTAAAGCTCCGATTGAAATCCCCGCCGGTGTTACCGTGAAGGTGGACAACAACACAATTACAGTAAAAGGTCCCAAAGGCGAACTCTCGCAGACCATCAACCCCGACCTCACCGTAACGATCGAAGACGGTCTTCTGACTGTTTCACGTCCGAGCGATGATCGCGAGCACCGCGCTCAGCACGGTCTGTACCGCGCATTGATCCACAACATGGTCGTTGGTGTGTCGACAGGCTATCGCAAGGAAATGGAATTGGTAGGTGTGGGTTACCGTGCCAACGCTACAGGCCAGGTGCTTGAGCTGTCGCTCGGTTATTCGCACGCAATATATATCAAACTCCCCCCGGAGATCAAAGTCGAAACCAAGAGCGAGCGTAACAAGAATCCTCTGATAATTCTTGAAAGCGACGATAAGCAGCTTCTCGGTCAGGTATGTGCCAAGATTCGCTCGTTGCGCAAGCCTGAACCTTACAAGGGCAAGGGTATCAAGTTTGTTGGCGAGATTATCCGCCGCAAGTCTGGAAAATCGGCAAGTGCAAAATAATCATTAAACGATTGAATTATGATCTCCAAGATACAAAGAAGAAATAAAATCAAAACCCGCATCCGCGGTAAGATTTCGGGTACGGCCGCACGTCCGCGTATGACCGTATTCCGTAGCAATAAGCAGATTTATGTGCAATTGATCGATGACCTCGCAGGAAAAACTCTGGTGGCTGCATCTTCAAAAGGTATTGAAGAAGGTACCAAGAGTGAAGTAGCTGCAAAGGTAGGCGAGGCAGTGGCAAAGAAAGCGATCGAGGCCGGCATCACAGAAGTGGTATTTGACCGTAACGGCTATCTTTTCCACGGACGAGTAAAATCATTGGCTGACGCCGCACGCAATGGCGGACTTAAATTTTAAGAAATCATGGCAAAAAGAAATAACAGAGTAAAATCGACCAACGACTTAGAGTTGAAGGAACGCCTTGTAGCCATCAACCGTGTTACAAAAGTGACCAAAGGTGGCCGTACATTTACCTTTGCAGCCATCGTGGTGGTGGGTAACGAAGACGGCATCGTAGGCTGGGGCCTTGGCAAAGCCAATGAAGTCACCGCTGCTATTGCCAAAGGCGTTGAAGCAGCCAAGAAGAATCTTATCCGCGTGCCGGTTCACAAAGGCACCATACCTCACGAACAGGTTGCCAAGTTTGGCGGCTCACGTGTAATTCTCAAGCCCGCCTCTCACGGTACCGGTGTAAAAGCCGGTGGTGCTATGCGTGCAGTGCTTGAAAGCGTGGGTATCACTGACGTGCTTTGCAAGAGCAAAGGATCGTCTAACCCCCACAACCTGGTAAAGGCTACCATTGCCGCTCTCGACGAAATGCGTTCGCCGGCACAGGTGGCCCAGAACCGCGGCGTATCAGTAGAAAAAGTGTTTAACGGTTAATAATCCAATACCTCTATGGCACAGATAAAAATCAAACAGATAAAGAGCCGCATCAACTGTCCTGAAGTGCAGAAACGTACTCTCGACGCTCTGGGCTTGAAGAAAATGAATCACGTCGTAGTGAAAGAAAATACTTCAGATGTGATGGGTATGGTAAAACGAGTGAGCCACCTGGTTGAAGTGACCGAGGCTTAAACAATCAATCAAAACAGTATTTGTTATGGAATTAAATACTATACGTCCAGCTGTTGGATCTGTAAAATCAAAAACTCGTGTGGGCCGTGGTCCGGGTTCGGGCAAGGGTGGTACATCTACCCGCGGTCACAAGGGTGCGAAATCTCGTTCGGGCTATAGCCGGAAGATAGGTTTTGAAGGCGGTCAGATGCCTTTGCAGCGTCGCTTGCCTAAATTTGGTTTCAAAAATATAAACCGTAAGGAGTACAAAGCCATCAATCTTGCCGACATTGATGCTCTGGCAACAGCCAAGCAGCTCGAAAAGGTTGGACTTGAAGAACTCCGCGCTGCAGGTTTTGTAAACCGCAAGCAGCTTGTGAAGGTGCTGGCCAACGGAGCTGTGAGCCGCGCTCTCAGTGTAGAGGCCAATGCATTCTCGAAAGCTGCTGAGAAGGCTATTGTTGAAGCCGGTGGTTCAATCTCAAAAATCTAATCATTACAATGAGATTTATACAAACCTTACAAAATATTTGGAAAATTCAGGAGCTGCGTCAGCGACTGATCATCACGTTCTTGCTCGTGGTAGTTTACCGCCTGGGTTGCCAGGTGGTGCTGCCCGGCATCAGCGTGTCTGATCTGAACGATCTCCAGAATTTTACAAATAAAAGCGGCCTGATGCAGCTGCTCGACATGTTCTCGGGCGGTGCATTCTCGCAGGCTTCTATATTCGCTTTGGGTATCATGCCTTATATTACTGCATCGATCGTGATACAGCTTCTGGGCATGGTGCTTCCTTCGTTTCAGAAAATGCAGCGTGAGGGCGAAAGCGGACGACAGAAGCTAAATCAGTACACTCGCTATCTTACCGTGCTGATACTCTGTCTTCAAGGCCCGGCTTACCTTATCAACCTGAAGTATCAGGTGGGTAGCGGAGCCACTATGGGCGTCTGGACCATTCTTTACCTGACTATTATTCTGGCCGCCGGCTCAATGTTTATCATGTGGCTCGGCGAACGTATCACAGACCGCGGTATCGGCAACGGTATCTCATTTATCATTCTTGTGGGCATCATCGCACGCCTGCCGGAAGCTATGATATTTGAATTCGTAAGTCGTCTGCCCGGTGACGGTATGGCTCAGGGTGGTCTGGTGATGTTCCTTGTAGAAGTAGTATTGCTGTTTGCTGTTACCGTAGGCGCAGTCCTTCTGGTGCAGGGTACGCGCAAAGTGCCTGTACAGTATGCCAAGCGCATTGTGGGCAACAAGCAGTATGGCGGTGTGCGCCAGTACATACCTCTGAAGGTCAATGCAGCCGGCGTGATGCCTATCATATTCGCACAGGCCATCATGTTTGTTCCTATAACATTGGCAGGCTTTGGCGCCGATGAATCAGGAAGCGGCTTCTTCGCTGCATTTTCTGACATAAATGGCTTCTGGTACAATTTTGTGTACTTCATCATGATCGTGGCATTCACATATTTCTATACAGCCATCACTGTGCGTCCCACCCAGATGGCAGAGGATATGAAACGCAACAATGGTTTCATTCCCGGTGTGAAGCCCGGCAAGAAAACTGCCGAGTATCTTGATTCGATCATGTCGAGAATCACCCTACCCGGATCGTTGTTCCTCGGCGTGGTAGCCATTCTTCCTGCGTTTGCCCGTTTCTTCGGTATCAGCCAGAACTTCGCCCAGTTCTTTGGCGGCACATCGCTGCTGATTATGGTGGGTGTTGTGCTTGATACACTCCAGCAGATCGAGAGCCATCTGATGATGCATCATTATGATGGCCTGATGAAGGACGGCAAGATAAAAGGTCGTACGACCGGCAGTGCCTATTGATAATTTCTGGTGAAAAAGTAAATGATCTATCTTAAGACACCGGAAGACATAGAAAAGATGCGCAATGCATGCGCTCTGGTAAGCCGCACACTTGGCGAGATAGCCAAGTGGGTGGCTCCGGGCGTAACCACCAATCGTATCGAAAGCATAGCCCGTGAGTTTATACATGACAACGGAGGCAAACCCTCGTGTCTGGGCTATGGTGGTTTTCCCGGCGCTGTATGCTGGGAGGTCAACGAAGTGGTGGTACACGGCTTCCCTTCCAATTATGTGCTTCGCGAAGGCGATATAGTGGGTACGGATACAGTGGTGGAGCTCGACGGCTTCAACGGTGACATGTGCTATACATTTCCCGTAGGAGAGATCTCAGAAGATCTCTACAAACTATGCCGAACTACCAAGGAGTCGCTTTACAAGGGCATAGAGAAATGCAAGGAAGGCAATCGTATAGGCGACATAGCCAATGCGGTGCAGACTTATTGTGAAAGTCGCGGCTACAGTGTGGTGCGTGAAATGTGCGGACATGGCATAGGCCGTAAGATGCATGAGGATCCAGAGGTGCCAAATTATGGTCGCCGCGGTACGGGTCCGGTAATCCGCAATGGCATGTGCATTGCCATCGAACCCATGATCAATATGGGAAGCAAGAATATAGTCATAGAACGTGACGGCTGGACATGCCGCACGCGTGACCGCAAACCTTCGGCACATTACGAGCATACAGTAGCTGTAGTCGACGGGCGGGCAGAGATACTGACTTCATTCGAGCCTGTGTATGAGGTGTTGCAAGACAGATTTATTTAATTCTTTTTATAGATAGAATATGGCAAAACAAGCTGCAATCGAGCAAGACGGAGTGATAGTCGAGGCATTGTCCAATGCAATGTTCCGGGTGGAACTTGAAAACGGACATGAGATAACCGCACATATATCCGGAAAAATGAGAATGCATTATATTAAGATTCTCCCCGGCGACCGTGTGCGTGTGGAAATGTCGCCCTACGACCTCTCCAAAGGCCGGATTGCATTCCGATACAAGTAATAAAATAATAAAAACGAAATAACATGAAAGTAAGAGCCTCAGTCAAGAAGCGTACCCCGGATAGCAAGATTGTGCGCCGTAAGGGTCGTCTTTATGTAATCAACAAGAAAAATCCGAAGTACAAACAGCGTCAAGGATAAAATTTTTATTAATTTTGCAAAAAAAATCAGTCAATCATATATGGCAGTACGTATAGTGGGAGTTGACCTCCCCCAGAACAAGAGAGGTGAGATAGCCTTGACTTACATCTTCGGCATAGGTCGAAGCGCCGCAAAATCCATACTTGAGAAGGCCGGTGTGGACAAAGACATAAAGGTAATGGACTGGACCGACGATCAGGCCGCCAAGGTGCGTGAAGTGATCGGCGCGGACTACAAGGTGGAGGGTGATCTCCGCAGCGAAATCCAGCTTAACATCAAGCGCCTGATGGATATCGGTTGTTACCGTGGTATCCGTCATCGTATCGGTCTGCCGGTACGTGGCCAGAGCACCAAAAACAATGCCCGTACCCGTAAGGGCCGCAAGAAAACAGTTGCTAACAAGAAGAAAGCTACAAAATAATAAATCAATATGGCAAAAAAGACAGTCGCAGCTAAGAAGAGAAACGTCAAGGTTGATGCCGCAGGCCAGCTTCACGTACACTCTTCGTTCAACAACATTATTGTGTGCTTAGCCAACTCGGAAGGTCAGGTGATCTCTTGGTCAAGCGCAGGTAAGATGGGCTTCCGTGGCTCAAAGAAAAACACTCCTTATGCTGCACAGATGGCAGCACAGGATTGCGCAAAGGTGGCCTATGACCTGGGTCTGCGCAAAGTGAAAGCTTATGTAAAGGGACCGGGCAACGGCCGTGAGTCAGCAATCCGTACAGTGCATGGTGCAGGTATCGAGGTTACTGAAATCGTAGACGTGACTCCGCTTCCCCACAATGGTTGCCGCCCTCCGAAGCGTCGCCGTGTGTAATGCAATTATAGCATATATTGAGTAAATACTTAAAGACTAAGCTTTCGACGAACGAGCGGATGGTTGGCAATGTGAAATAAGACCATATTTATATCACCTCTCTATGGTCGCGGCTGCACTAAGCCACCATACGGCTCCGACGTCAGCTTGATATATCAAACAATCAATCGATTAAAAAACAATGGCAAGATATACAGGCCCTAAAACCAGAATCGCACGTAAATTCGGCGAACCTATCTTCGGAGAGGACAAAGTTCTCGCCCGGAAAAACTTCCCTCCCGGCCAGCATGGCCAGAACAAGCGCAGAAAGACATCAGAATATGGTGTTCAGCTCCGCGAAAAGCAGAAAGCCAAATACACTTACGGTGTACTTGAAAAACAGTTCCACAACCTTTTCAACGAAGCAGCCCGCACCAAAGGTATTACAGGTGAAGTACTTCTCCAGCTTCTTGAAGGCCGCTTGGACAATGTAGTGTATCGTCTGGGTATCGCACCCACCCGTGCAGCCGCACGTCAGCTGGTGCTTCACCGTCATATCATTGTAAACGGTCAGGTTGTCAACATCGCTTCTTACGCAGTAAAGCCCGGCGATATCGTTGGCGTACGCGAAAAATCTAAATCACTCGAAGTTATAGCCGATGCACTCGCTGGCTTTAACCACTCGAAATATCCCTGGCTTGAATGGGACGAATCTCAGAAAGCCGGAAAATTCCTCCACGTTCCTGCCCGCGAAGATATTCCCGAGAATATCAAGGAGCAGCTGATTGTCGAGTTGTATTCTAAGTAATAATTTAAAAGACAGATCCACATGGCTATATTAGCATTTCAAAAACCTGACAAGGTATTGATGTTGGAGGCCGACAATCAGTTCGGCAAGTTTGAGTTCAAGCCATTGGAGCCGGGCTATGGAATCACTATCGGTAACGCATTGCGCCGTATTCTGCTGTCGTCGCTTGAAGGCTATGCGATAGCATCGATCAAGATCGACGGTGTGAAGCACGAGTTTGATACTATTCCCGGAGTTAAGGAGGATGTGACCAATATAATTCTCAATCTCAAGAAAGTAGATCTCAAGCAAATTGTAGAGGATACTGATTCTGAGAAGGCAGTGGTCACAGTGTCAGGCACAGAAGTCTTCACTGCCGGTGATCTGGGCAAAGTCCTTACCGGATTTGAAGTTCTTAACCCTGACCTCGTTATCTGTCATTTGGATTCCGGAGCAAGCTTTACGCTTGAGTTCACTATCAATAAAGGACGCGGCTGGGTTCCGGCCGAAGAGAATGCGGTGGCAACAGATGATGTCAATGTAATAGCCATAGACTCCATCTATACCCCGATTAAGAATGTCAAGATTGCAGTGGACAACTTCCGTGTAGACCAGAAAACTGACTACGACAAACTCACTCTTGAGATTACTACCAACGGTTCGATCCTTCCGAAGGATGCACTCAAAGAGGCCGCAAAGATTCTCATTTACCACTTCATGCTCTTCTCAGATGAAAAAATCACACTTGAATCATCCGAACATGAGGAAAATGAAGAATTCGATGAAGAAGTACTGCACATGCGTCAACTTCTCAAGTCGAAGCTCGTGGATATGGATCTTTCCGTACGTGCTCTCAACTGCTTGAAGAGCGCCGAAGTGGAAACACTTGGTGAACTGGTGGTATTTAACCGCAATGATCTTCTCAAGTTCCGCAATTTCGGTAAGAAATCGCTCACAGAGCTTGACGATCTGCTGGCTAACCTCAACCTTTCGTTTGGAATGGATATTTCAAAGTACAAATTAGATAAAGAGTAATTAAACGATGAGACATAATAAAAAATTCAACCACCTCGGTCGTAAAAAAGCCCATCGCGACGCGCTGCTTGCCAACATGACCATCGCTCTGATAATGCGTAAGCGCATTTTCACTACACTGGCAAAGGCTAAAGCACTGCGTATGTACGCCGAGCCCCTGATCAACCGTGCCAAGAACGACACGATGGTCAATCGCCGTCTGGTGTTCAGCTATCTGCAGAACAAAGAGGCTGTCAATGAACTGTTCCGTGAAGTAGCTCAGAAGATCGCTGAGCGCAACGGTGGCTACACCCGTATCCTTAAGACCGGCAACCGTCTTGGTGACAATGCTCAGATGTGCTTCATCGAGCTTGTTGACTACAACGAAAACATGCTCAAGGAAAAGGGTGCCAAAAAAGAAGGCCGCACTCGTCGCTCACGTCGCAGCAGCAAGCCCGCAGCCGAAGCTCCTGCAACAGAGGCTCCCGCCACTGAAGCAGCTGCTGAATAATCCGACTCTGAATCGAAAGGGCTTTCGAGCCTTTCAGAATCATATAATAGTTCCAATCTGTCATTTGACGGATTGGAACTATTGTATTTTGCCCGGTGACGTGTGAGGTGTAATTATGAAGTTTGAGTGCGTGACATCTGCGCTGGTGCATGGCTGTCGGGCGGTGTAGGGACCTATGCCGGATTTCGCGATGGGCGAGTGCCCCTGAATATGTGCGGGACGTGTGATTAAATAGGTGAAATTTAGGTGAATTATTGCAAATAATGTACGTGGGTGGTGTTGCGGATGACAGATAAGTTTTGTAACTTTGTCAGCGTATGTATTCTGCATAAGAATAATAAAACTATATAACCAACTTTTTAAGTTTTAATCGATTATGAAAATTGAAAAAATCATTGGCCGTGAGGTGCTCGATTCACGTGGCAACCCCACTGTAGAAGTAGACGTAATTCTTGAATCAGGCGCACGTGGTCGTGCATCTGTTCCCTCCGGAGCATCGACTGGTGTGAACGAGGCTCTCGAGCTCCGCGACGGTGACAAGTCACGCTACATGGGCAAGGGTGTGCAGAAGGCTGTGGCTAACGTTAACGGCCCTATCGCAGAAGCTCTCGTGGGAATGAGCGCTCTTGATCAGATCAAGATCGACGAAACCATGATCGCTCTCGACGGCACTGATACCAAGTCAAATCTTGGCGCAAACGCTATCCTCGGTGTTTCTCTCGCCGTAGCTAAGGCTGCTGCCGACTATCTGGATCTTCCCCTTTATAAATACATCGGTGGATGTAACTCATATGTGCTTCCCGTGCCGATGATGAATATCATCAACGGTGGTGCTCACTCAGACGCTCCTATCTGCTTCCAGGAATTCATGATCCGTCCGATCGGTGCATGCTGCTTCAAGGAAGGTATCCGCATGGGTACTGAAGTGTTCCACAATCTGAAGAAGGTGCTTCACGAACGTGGCCTGTCAACTGCAGTAGGTGACGAAGGCGGTTTCGCTCCCAAGCTCAACGGCACAGAAGACGCTCTCGACTGCATCATCAAGGCTATCGAACTCGCCGGTTATGTACCCGGTAAGGACGTGACTATTGGTCTTGACTGCGCTTCTTCTGAGTTCTACCGCGATGGCAAATATCACTACAGCGCACTCAACAATGGTGCTGAAAAAGAAAAAGACGGTGCTACATACACCTCGGAAGAGCAGGCTAAATATCTGCAGACTCTCGTAGAGAAATATCCTATCGACTCTATCGAAGACGGTATGGCAGAAAACGACTGGGAAGGCTGGAAGATCCTTACCGACCTTATCGGAAACCGCTGCCAGCTCGTGGGTGATGACTTGTTTGTAACCAACGTGAAGTATCTGGAACGTGGTATCGAAGAAGGCTGCGCCAACTCGATCCTCGTGAAGGTTAACCAGATCGGTTCTCTCACCGAAACTCTCCGTGCAGTAGAACTCGCTCAGCGCAACGGTTACACCGCAGTGATCTCTCACCGTTCGGGTGAAACTGAAGATGCCACTATCGCTGACATCGCAGTTGCTACCAACGCCGGCCAGATCAAGACAGGTTCTGCAAGCCGTTCCGACCGTATGGCTAAGTACAATCAGCTTCTTCGCATCCAGGAAGAACTGGGCGAAGCTGCTAAGTACGGCTATGGCAAGAAGACTAAAATGCCCCAGGCTTAATAGTCGACAATTGTCAGCCTGACAGCTGAACAATAATAACAAATGGTGCCAATCCGGCTTATGATGCGGGATTGGCACCTTGTTTATATCACACTGATGTATGTGATGGAATTTGTTGGGTGTCTTTGAGCGGAATCTGCCGGAAAATGAGTAATTTTGAGGCCTTGAAAAGTGTGGCATTCGTGGAAACCTGCCGGCTTGTTCGTAGCCGGATGATGCTCTTGCGAAAGACACACCATTATAGCAAACTATAAAACAGATACTGATATGAAGAAAACAATAGTATGGGTGATAGTGGCCGCCGCAGTAGTGCTTGGCGGATGGTGGGCTTACAATACATTCTTTGCCGAGGCTCCGGTTGAAGCCGGCGAGGCTCCGAAAATGTCAACAGGTGATACCCGCGACAGTGTACAGATGGCCAAGGATGCTGCGGGCATGGATCTTAGCGGATTATCGGCTGTGGGCGACGACGAGCAGTAGTCTGTCGAGGACTCTGGGCTGGTCAGTTTGTAATAGTGCCAAGTTCTGTAATGGCTCCTGTGACGGGGTCGAGAATGGCATAGGCGGGAGTTTTCTTGTCGGTAAACAGATTTGGATCGAGGCCAAACACCACACCGTACTGTGCTACGCTGATGTCTGCATCCGCTATCCGTCGTCCGTCAAACAATACAGATACGTGAGCCGATCCCGGAATGCGATAAGCGAATCCGCCTTTAGGGAATCTCTTCACTTCGCCTTTGTCATTGACCGGCAGAATGCCGTGATCGGTAACCTTGATGCTCGCAACAACGGGATCTCCGGACAGGTTTGAAGCGTCGACTATGCCGTCGAGCACTGACAGACGTGCGAATACCTGCTGTGACTCATCGTCATCACCATTGGGGCGAACGGTAAAAGAGGCGACTTCGGTAGATGTCTGCACAGTACCGACAAACATTGCTGTCAAAGCTTGCTCCTGAGCCGACAGATTGTCGAGAGCAAGCTGCATGGCCTGACCGTCGGCCGGCATGTTTTCGGCAGTGCCTGAAATAATATCGCTGCGGCTCTGGCGCAACTCAAATATGCGAGCTGCGGCGAGTTCGGCGCGTTTGGCACTGGAAGGGCTTTGTAGCATCTCAGCTGTCACGGCTTGTGCGGCGGCTTCAGTCTGGAGTATGGTGGGCTTGGCGGGCACGGCCACGGGGAGAGCCGGGGCATCCTGAGCCGGTACGTCCTCAGTGTTAATGGCTATGGGAAAATCGGCTTCGTTGAGCATCATGAATGGCGATGACCCGGATTTGAACTGCACAAGATAGCGCTGTGATTCGTCGGCCGCGCCTTGGGGAGTTATGGTGACGCTTTTTAGGGAGTACGCTGACGAAGCCTCGGTAATGGGATCTATGCCAAGATATTTTTTTGCATACCGAAAAAATTCACCCGGCTGTTTCACAGTTTTTTCAGCTTCGACAGTGAGTCTGATTTCTGTTACCGGCAGTGTGTATATGAGTCCGTATTCGTTAACTTTGTTGGCCGTAAGCTTTTGTGTGGTCTGGGCAAAAGCAGGAGTGATACAGGCTACAGAGGTTATGATGGCTAATAAAATTCGGTTCATAGGGAGGTGGAGATTGTTGTGGATTATTCAAATTTGTTGCGATCGGACTGCATGATATTCATGATGGCAGTGCCGGTGTATTGAGCTATGTCGGAAGCCGTGACTCCATATTCGCCATGTATCTCGGCGGCGAGTTCGCCGGCTTTTCCATGTACAAAAGCGGCTATGATGGCACTTACCTCAGGTTTGTAACCTTGAGCTATGAATGATGTGATCATGCCGGTGAGTACATCGCCGCTTCCTGGAGTGGCAAGCGCGGGACTGCCCGATGAGTTGAAATATATCTTTCCATCGGGGCGCACAAGAGCCGAGTAGCGGCCTTTGAGTAGTATGAGTATATTGTGCGACTTTGATACTTCGAGGGCTTTTAGGATACGCGATTCATGAGTGGTGTGCTCGCCAAACAGACGGTCGAACTCGCCTGTATGCGGCGTGATGACGGAAAGTATCGGCAGATGATTGATCAGGGCGGGGCGGCGTGCTATGGCATTTAATGCGTCGGCATCGACTACAAGCGGGGTCTTGGCCTGTTTTATGAATGTTTCCACGGCGTTGATTGTGGAGTCGGATGTGCCGAGCCCGGGTCCGATGCCTAACGCGTTGAAGTGGTGATCGAGCCGGATATCCGATATCATGAGCTGATTTTCGTCGGCTTCGAACATGGCTTCCGGTATGGCTGTCTGAGCTATCTGATAGGCACAGAGCGGTCCGTAAAGAGTGACTTTTCCCACCCCGGAGCGCAAGGCTCCTTTGCATGCAAGTACGGCGGCTCCGACCATTCCGTAACGTCCGGCCACGATGCATGCCGATCCGAAGTCAGCTTTGCTGCAGAATGGTTGTCTCACGCGCAGCAGGCTTTTTATTTCCGATTCCTCTATGAGATGGAAACTGCTTTTGGTCTTTTCTATGGCTTCGCGGCTTAGGCCGATGTCTATGGTCTTCCACTGACCTATAAGTTCAGCGTTTTCAGGACTGAAAAATGCTATGCGGGGAAACTGTACCGCCAGAGTGAGGTGTGCGTGGATGATGTTGCGCGACGGAGTCTGACGGTTCCAGTCGGAAAACATGCCGCTTGGTATGTCGATAGATACCACTTTGGCTCCGGATTCGTTGATATACCGAACCAGAGCCATGAATCCGCCCGACAGCGGTTCGCGCAGTCCCGAACCGAACAGACCGTCTATTACAAGATCGGATGCTCCGAGTTCAGGAGTGTTGAATGTGGTGGTGATTTCATTGAAGTCTGCATTCGGACAAGTGTTTATCAGCATGTCGCGGAAGTGTCGGCAATCGGCCTTTATGGAGTTGCCTCCGATATTGAAGAGGTAGACAGTGGGATTGAATCCGCGTTCGATCAGCCTCATTGCTGTAGCCAGAGCGTCGGCTCCATTGTTTCCCGGGCCGGCAAATACCACAGTTCGCTTCGAGGGTCTCCATCGCTGTGCTATTTCAGCTGCTGCACCCTCGGCCACTCTCTGTATCAGAGTGTGTGTGGTGATGGCTTCGGCGCTCAATGTCATGTGCTCGATAGCACGTATATCATCGTTTGTGAAAAGTTTCATAATCAGTCGTGTGAATATAGAACAGACAATTCTATAGGAAATCTTAGAGATACAAAATTATAAAATACCTGTGAAATACAGATATAAAAAATACTAATATATATCTGTTGGCTCTGATATTTTTAGTAATTTTGCGGAAATTATCACAAATAGCTATCACACAATGAAACAGGTAACATATAAAGGTCTGACCTTTGTGCCATATTTGGAAAATGAGAAAATACAGCAGCGGATCAAGGAGTTGGCGGCGCAGATTACGTCCGACTGTAAGGGAAAACGTCCGCTGTTTCTGTGTGTTCTTAACGGAGCGTTTCCGTTTGCGGCCGATTTGTTCCGCGCAGTGCAGCTGCCCGATGCTGAAATTTCATTTATCAGACTAAAAAGCTACGAAGGGACCGGCAGCACAGGTGTGGTAAAAGAAGTGCTCGGCATGTCAGATGATATCGAAGGCCGAACAGTGATAGTAATTGAAGATATCGTGGATACAGGCAATACAATAGCCAATCTTGTGGAGCGTCTCAAAAGCAAGAATCCGGCGGATGTGAAAATAGCCACATTGCTGTTCAAGCCGGAATCGCTTCAGACCGATGTTAAGCCCGACTATGTGGGATTTGACATACCTTCGGATTTTATAATCGGATTTGGCCTCGATCTCGACGGACTGGCAAGAAATCTGCCTGATATCTGGGTGTTGAGTGAGGAACACGATAACTAAAATATATTTATTCCAATACTGCATGTACAATTTAGTGGTTTTTGGTGCTCCGGGTAGCGGTAAAGGTACCCAGAGTGCACGTCTGATTGATGAATACGGACTCTATCATATATCTACCGGCGAGCTTCTGCGCGACCATATAGCACGTGGAACCGAACTTGGAAAAGTTGCTGATACATATATATCCAAGGGCAATCTCATACCGGATGATCTGATGATTGAGATACTTGAGAATACCTTAAACACCAATCCTGACACGGCAAAAGGTGTGATATTCGACGGATTTCCACGCACCATAGAGCAGGCTGAGGCTTTGAACAAAATGCTGGCCAAACGTGGATCAAAGGTGCATGCCGTGATAGGTCTGGAAGTGGCTGATGCCGAGCTTATCGACCGTTTGCTTAAGCGTGGCCTTGAAAGCGGTCGTTCGGATGACAATATTGATACTATCAATCAGCGCCTGCAAGTATATAACAAACAGACGGCTCCGCTTCGCGACTATTATATTTCCGAAGGAAAGTATCACGGAGTGAAAGGCTCAGGTTCGATAGACGATATATTCCGTGCCATCAAGGATGAATTGCACGGTACCGAAGAGTGATATGAAAGTCGCTGTGATCGGGGCCGGCAATATGGGCGGTGCCATGGCCCGCGGATGGGCCAGAGCATTTGGCGGTGTAAGCGTGATTGTGTCAAACCCTTCGACTTGCAAGCTGGACGCTCTTCGTGATGAGTTCCCGGATATCAGCGTTACTACCGACAATGCCGATGCGGCGCGGTCGGCCGATATAGTGGTAATTGCTGTGAAGCCGTGGAAAATGCAGGAGGTGGTCGGCGGTATGCGTGACGTGCTGGCCAACCGGTGCAAAACCGTGGTATCGGTGGCTGCCGGAGTGGAACCTGATGAAATCGAACGCATGATAGGCGGCGATGAGATGCCGGCTATAATCTATGCCATACCCAATACAGCCGTTTCTACGGGTCACGGAATGATTTTTTATACAGCTTCGGCTTCGACTGACGCTAATAGGTGTGAGCAAATGGAGCGGTTGTTTGCTCCGTTGGGAGTGAGCCGCAAGGTGGAGCTTCGTCAGATGTCGGCCGGCATGGCTGTGGCATCGTGCGGCATCGCCTATGCCATGCGCTATATAAGGGCGGCCGTGGAGGGCGGCGTGGAGCTTGGATTGCGTCCGGAAGAGGCGCAGATAGCTGTGATGCAGACACTGGCAGGTGCGGTGGCTCTGCTTGATGCTAACGGCACACATCCCGAGCAGGAAGTGGACAAGGTGACAACTCCCGGAGGCATCACCATACGTGGTCTGAACGCCATGGAGGAGGCGGGATTTACGGCAAGCGTTATCAGAGGACTGCGTGCCTCAAGATGATCCGGCTCCAATGTACATATCTCTTAGATCGTATAGGCAATGAACAGTAAATGCAGGCGAGTGGCCGTAAAGATAGGCAGTAATGTACTTACTCGGTCCGACGGAATGCTCGACATTACACGTATGTCGGCTTTAGTAGATCAAGTGTCGGCTCTGCGAGGTGAAGGCGTGGAGGTGATTATGATTTCGTCGGGTGCGGTCGCCAGCGGCCGCAGCGAACTTGCCGGCACAGATGTGGGGCATCTCGACAGTGTGGAGCAGCGTCAGTTGTTTTCAGCTGTTGGGCAGGCCAAACTGATCAATCGTTACTACGAGTTGTTCCGCGAACATCGTCTGGCTGTGGGACAGGTACTGACCATGAAGGAAAATTTTGCCACGCGTCGTCACTATCTTAATCAGCGCGGCTGTATGGAGGTGATGCTTGCGGCTGGAGTGATACCGATAGTGAATGAAAACGACACAGTGAGTGTCACGGAATTGATGTTTACCGACAACGATGAACTGTCGGGGCTTATCGCTACGATGATGCGTGTGGACACGCTTGTGATACTGAGCAATATCGATGGTATCTATACCGGAATGCCTTCCGATCCTGGGGCATGTCTTATAAAAGAGGTGCATCCTGCCGACGATCTGAGCAGCTACATACGTTCGGAGCGTTCGGGGTTCGGCCGTGGAGGCATGATAACCAAGTGCGGTATAGCCCGTAAGGTGGCAGACGAAGGGATCGAGGTGCTTATTGCCAACGGAAAGACCGATAATGTGCTGCTCCGGCTACTGCTCGGCAATTGCTCGGATGTGGCTTGTACGCGCTTTGTACCCCGCAGCGGACAGATATCGAGCGTGAAACGGTGGATGGCTCATAGCACAGGGTTTGCAAAGGGAGTGGTCTACATCAATGAACTGGCCGCCGACCGCTTGTGTGGAGATGAGGCAGTGAGCTTGTTACCCATAGGTATCACACGTATAGAAGGCGAGTGGGAGAAGGACGATCTGATAAATATCGCGGCTTCCGACGGTCATGTGATAGGGGTAGGGCGTGCCTCTTACGGGAGCGCCGAGGCTGCCGGATGTGTGGGGCGTCACGATTGCAGGCCGCTGGTGCATTACGACTATTTGTACATAGACTGATAGCCCGGCTTGAAGGAAATACTGAAATATATTTCTGAAATGACACAGAAAAACGATATAGACAGGATGCTGCTTGCCTCACGCGCAGCATCGCGTGCTCTGCTTGAGCTGAGCGAGGACCGTGTCAACGCATTGTTGTGTGATATGGCCGATGCGCTGGAGTCGGCTTCCGACAGAATTCTTGAGGCCAATAGTAAGGATCTGGAGCGTATGGATGTTTCCGATCCGAAGTATGATCGTCTGAAACTTACAGCGTCGCGTATATCCGGCATTGCTTCCGACATGCGTTCTGTGGCGGCGCTTCCGTCGCCGCTTCATCGTACATTGGAGGAGCGTGTGCTGCCAAACGGATTGAATCTGCGCAAGGTGAGTGTGCCGTTTGGTGTGATAGGTGTGATATATGAGGCCAGACCAAATGTGAGCTGTGACGTGGCTTCACTCTGTCTTAAATCCGGTAATGCCTGTGTACTGAAAGGCGGCCATGATGCGGCTGCATCCAATGAGACTCTGGTGGAGGTGATGCATGAAGTGATGCAACGACATGGCGTGGACAGCAATGCAGTGATATTGCTGCCGGCGACTCGGGAGGCTACGGCGCAGCTGCTCCAAGCCCGTGGAATGGTGGACCTGATAATACCGCGCGGCAGTAGTTCGCTCATCGACTTTGTGCGGAAAAATGCCGTGATTCCTGTGATAGAGACCGGAGCCGGGGTGTGTCATGCTTATTTCGATCGTGACGGAAATTTGGATATGGGAGCGGCTATTGTGGAAAATGCCAAGACGCGTAGGGTGAGTGTGTGCAACGCGCTCGACTGTCTGCTTGTGCATTCGTCGCGCCTATACGATCTGCCCGGTCTATGCAGCGGAGTGATGCGTCATGAAGTGGTGATATATGCCGATGACAGGGCTTATGATGTGTTGACGGAGGTATATCCGTCGAAACTTCTTCACAGAGCCGACAGTCGTAGTTTCGGCACGGAATATCTGTCGCTTGCCATGGCCGTGCATGTAGTGGACTCCATCGATGAGGCCATAGCCCACATCGCATGCTATGGTTCGGGACACAGCGAATGTATAATATCTGACAGCGAAGCGGCCTCCGGACGATTTTCTCTGATGGTTGATGCTGCCTGCGTCTATACAAATGCTCCGACATCGTGGACCGATGGTGCTCAGTTTGGTCTTGGTGCTGAGATAGGAATCAGTACTCAGAAACTGCATGCCCGCGGCCCTATGGCTTTGAGAGAAATCACCACTTATAAATGGCTTGTCAAAGGCTGCGGACAACTTCGCTCCTGACACATCCGATGCTCTCGGCATACATGTACATTGGTATATGCTGTGACGTTGCGGTGAAAGAGTGTGTCGGTGACGCTCGATTTTGTAAATAATTCGTATCTTTGCAGTCAATAGCGACTACAATCTACTGCTTATGTTAGGAATAAAGAGGTTATATATGTTTGTGCTGCGGAGTTTTGTGCCTCTGTTTGTCATGACTTTTTTTATATGCCTGTTTATTGTGTTGATGCAGTTTCTCTGGCGCTATATCGACGATCTTGTAGGCAAAGGTCTGGGAGTAGATGTGATTGCAGAGTTGTTTTTCTATGCAGCTCTGACCATGATACCGATGGCGCTTCCGCTGGCCATACTGTTGGCGTCGCTTATGACCTTCGGCAATCTCGGCGAGCACTTTGAGCTTACAGCTATGAAGGCAGCCGGGGTATCGCTGATAAAGACCATGCGTCCGCTCATTGCATTGATGGTGGTGATAGCCATAGGCGCGTTTTTCTTTCAGAACAATGTGCTTCCGGTGGCTCAGACCAAAATGTGGACGCTGCTCTACTCCATGAAACAGAAATCTCCTGAGCTTGAGATTCCGGAAGGTGTGTTTTACGACCAGATACCGGGCTATAATCTTTATGTCGAAAGCAAGCATCGCGACAATGGTACTCTCTATGGCATAATGATTTATGATCTGTCGAAAGGATTTGACAATGCCAGCATAATATTGGCCGATTCAGGCAAACTGGCCATGATGGAAGATAAGACACACCTGTTTCTTCGACTGTGGCAGGGCGAGTCGTTTGAAAATCTGAAAGAGGCCGGACGCAGCGTGCGCAATGTGCCTTACCGTCGGGAATCCTTTACACAAAAGGATATACTTGTGTCGTTTGACGCCAACTTCAACCGTATGGACGAGGAGGGCATGCGCAATCAGTATGTCGGCAAGAACATATCGGAACTTGTGGCCACTATCGACTCTCTGTCGGTGAGGGTCGACAGTATGGGACGTTCTTATGGCACGATGGTTATGGAACAGCCGTTTTTCGGGTTGAAATATACGCGGACGGTGTTCAAAGGCGACTCTTCGGTGGAGGAGCGTGTGCCTGACGTGGCTCTGCCCAAGGTGATGAACGTAGACTCGCTGTTGCGTGGATCAAGTTCGGCCTCGCAGGTCAATTACATCCGTCAGGCCATCAATAAGGCCACGTATCAGCGTCAGGAATATGAATTCAAGGGCATGGTGATGAAGGATGAGCGCAAACTCATAAGACGTCACGACATAGAGATGCAGAAAAAGTTCACACTCTCGTTTGCCTGTATCATATTCTTTTTTATAGGAGCTCCGCTGGGTGCTATCATACGCAAAGGCGGTCTCGGCATGCCGCTTGTGATATCGGTATTACTATTTATATTCTACTACATAATCGACAATACAGGCTATAAAATGGCCCGCGACGGACGCATAGCCGTGTGGGAGGGCATGTGGCTCAGTTCGGCTGTGCTTCTTCCCATGGGTATATTCTTCACATATAAAGCTGTGCGCGATTCGGCCGTGTTCAACCGCGATGCCTATCTCAACTTCTTCCGTCGTCTCATTGGCAGCAATCAGGCACGTCATATAGTGATGAAGGAGATGGTGATTGACGATGTGGTGCCGGAAGTGGCTGTAGAACGTCTGCGTAAGCTCGTTTCGGAGGCAGAGATTTATCTCGGAGCCAACGCTCGTCGACCCGGTTACTGCTCATATTGGTTGCGTGGGTATAGCCGCACTGGATTGCGGCGGCTCTCGGCCATGCTTGAGGATACCGTGGGGTACATGTCGAATAGTCGGGACAAAGTGGTGATAAATAAACTTATGGACTATCCCATGCTGCGTAGCCTGTGGTTGTATCATCCTACCAATTATCGTCCGGCTGCATGGTGTGCCATAGTGCTTTTCCCGGTGGGTCTGCCGGTGTATCTGGTAGGTCTGCGCCAACTCAGAATATTGCGTGGCGAGGTGGAACGGATAGAGAAAGTGAGCACCGAGCTTATAGATATAATTGAAAAAACAATCAGTACAACATGAATGACCAAATACATCTTGACTCCATAGAGGAGGCTATAGAGGAATTCCGCAAAGGCAACTTTGTGGTGGTGGTGGACGATGAGGATCGCGAAAATGAAGGCGATCTCATTATGGCTGCCGAGAAGGTGACTCCCGAGCATGTGAACTTCATGATCACCAATGCACGTGGTGAATTGTGTGCTCCGCTCACGATATCGCGTTGCCGAGAACTCGATCTGGGACGTCAGGTGTCCGACAATACATCGATGTTGGGTACTCCGTTTACCATCACGGTAGACAAGTTGGCAGGATGTACCACAGGCGTGTCGGCGCATGACCGGGCCGCTACTCTGCGCGCGCTGGCCGATCCATCGTCGGTAGCTTCAGACTTCGGTCGTCCGGGACATGTGCATCCACTTTATGCTCAAGACGAGGGGGTGCTACGCCGTCCGGGACACACTGAGGCAGGCGTTGATCTGGCTCGCCTTGCAGGCCTCTATCCGGCTGCGACTTTGATAGAGATACTCAATGAGGACGGTACCATGGCTCGTCTGCCGCAGCTCCGCAAGAAAGCCGACGAGTGGGGGCTGAAATTGGTATCGATACGCGATCTGATAGCTTATAGATTGAAAAAAGAGTCGTCTGTAGAGCAAGGTGTTGAGGTGGATATGCCTACTGCTTACGGTCATTTCCGTCTTATACCGTTTCGTCAGAAGAGCAATGGCTTGGAGCATATCGCCTTGATAAAGGGCGATGTGTCAACCGATGAGCCGGTGCTGTTGCGTGTGCACTCTTCCTGTGCCACCGGCGATATATTCGGTTCGCAGAGATGCGATTGCGGCGAGCAGCTTCACAAGGCCATGCAGATGGTGGAAAAAGAAGGCCGCGGTGTGATATTGTATCTCAATCAGGAAGGACGTGGCATAGGTCTTATGGATAAGATACGTGCCTACAAGCTTCAGGAAGAAGGCGTGGATACGGTCGATGCCAATCTGAAACTTGGTCACAAGGCCGACGAACGCGATTATGGCGTTGGAGCGCAGATATTGCATCTGCTTGGTGTGAAGAAGATGCGTCTGATGACCAACAATCCCGTGAAGCGTATCGGTCTTGAAGGATATGGACTCGAGGTGGTGGAAAATGTGCCCATCGAGATAGAACCCAATGAGCATAATCGCTTCTACATGCATACCAAGAAGGAGCGTATGGGACATAGGCTTGATAACGTTGACTGATTCCTGATCATCGTCAATGGTACAGAAACAACGAAAGGCTTGCCGTGCGGCAAGCCTTTCGTTGTTTCTGCCGAGATAGGCAGGGTGTGATTACAATGCGAGAAGTTTCTCGATGTTGGCCTTGAGCTGGTCTTTGGTCGGACCGGCCATGCGCAGATCACGCACTTGCTCTCCGTTTTTGAAGAAGAGTATGGTGGGGATGGACATTATGCGGTATTGTCCGCTGAGTTCGCTCTCCTCGTCTACATTGTATTTGCCTATAACCACGCGGTCGGCGTATTCCTGTGCTAGTTCGTCGATCACAGGAGCCAGACGCATGCAGGGACCGCACCATGTGGCCCAGAAGTCGATCACAACGGGCTTGCCCGATGCTATCACTTCGTTAACATTGCTGTCGGTGAATTGAAATGCCATTTTGTGTTGAGATGATTATTTATAGTTTGATGTTTTGAATTATTAAGTGCAAAGATACGTATTTTATTTGTCTATGGTCAAGATGTGCGGCGTAAATGTTGGACAGATATTCGCATCATGTCCGGTCGATACTGAAACTCACTTCGAGATTCTCAAGCTTGTCTACAAGATCCTTGTTGAGAGGAATGCGTATCGAAGTATCGAGAATTACGTGGCGGAGCGTGTCTGGATCAAGCACTTTGAATCGCAGGTTGCCGAGATCTTCCTTGCTCGATTGGATATGTTCGGTGAGCACTCCATGCAGAGCTTCGTTGAGCTTGTCGGCCTCTACGTTGATGGTTATGCCACTCACGAGCTGGCCTTTGACATCGTTGAGCAGTTTCATGCCTGTGATTTTAAAACGTAGATCCGAATTCTGAAACCGTCGGCTGAATGTACCTTTGATATATACCGGAGTGCCGGCTACGCCATAGATATGATAGTTTATATAGTCTTGGCCGAACAGACGGAATTCAGCAGAGCCGGTATAGTCTTGAATTTTGAGTATGCCGAAATTTCCGCCGTCTCTTGCAGGGCGGGATGTAAAGTCAAGAACCATGCCGCCGAGAGTGATTTCAATGTTTTCGGCTGGTGTGAGTTCGCTGAATGTTTTCAGGGGCAGAGTAGCATATCGTAGCTCCATGAAATATGGATCAAGGGGATTGGCTGAGTGATATGTGCCCACAATCTCACGTTCTTTTTCCAGACGAATGGCATCGACCCACCGCACGGCAGGTATTATGGCCGGGCGTCCGGATGTGGCCATGGCGGCATCGTCGTCGCCGAAAAGCGACATGCCCTGATTCATTTTGTCTGCCTGGAAGAGCTGTCCGTAACGGAGTACGCTTTCAGAGAATGTCTCGCCCTTGTTGTTGGTCTCGAAGAAGTCTTCGCGCTGTATCTGATCCTTGAAACAGTCAAAAGCACCGGCCATGGCAAGGGTGTCGATGATGCGGCGGTTTAGCACAGAAGGGTTCACTCGCTCGACAAAGTCATATATGGACTCAAAAGCACCGCCTTTGTTGCGTGCGGACAATATTTCTGCCACCACATTTTCGCCTATGCCCTTGAGGGCGGCTAGTCCGAAGCGGATGTCACCCTTGGCGTTGACACCGAATTCTGCAAACGATTCGTTGACATCAGGTCCTTTGACTGGTATGTGCATCTTCTTGCACTCGTCGATGAAGCCGGAGAGTTTTTCTATATCGGAGCGGTTGCGCGACAATACGGCCGCCATGTATTCGGCCGGAAAATTGGCCTTGAGATATGCTGTCTGGAATGCCACCCAGGAGTAGCATGTGGCGTGGCTCTTGTTGAACGCATAGGATGCGAATTTTTCCCAGTCGGCCCAGATCTTTTCAAGCACTTTGGGGTCATGGCCGTTTTTCTGTCCGCCTTCGAGAAACAGGGCTTTCAGCTCGTTCATTTTCTCGATGAGCTTCTTTCCCATGGCTTTTCGCAGTGTGTCGCTCTGTCCGCGTGTGAAGTCGGCGAGAAGTCGCGACAGGAGCATGACCTGTTCCTGATATACGGTGACACCGTATGTGTCTTTGAGATACTTCTCCATGATCGGTATGTCGTAGACTATAGGTTCGCGTCCGTGCTTGCGTGCGATGAAGTCGGGTATGTAGTCCATGGGGCCCGGACGATAGAGGGCGTTCATGGCTATGAGGTCTTCGAAAGTAGAGGGCTGTAGCTCGCGCAGGTATTTCTGCATGCCGGCCGACTCAAACTGGAATGTGCCGGTGGTGCGTCCCTCGCAGTACAACTGATAAGTCTTGGGATCGTCGATGGGTATGTTGTCCATGTCGATGTCGATGCCCCGTGTACGCTTGATGTTGGACACGGCCTCCTTGATTATCGACAGGGTTTTCAGTCCGAGGAAGTCCATCTTGATTAAGCCGGTCTCTTCGATCACACGACCTTCATACTGTGTCACGATGATCTTCTCTTTCGAGTCAGACGCTTTGTCCACAGCTGTGCTCACCGGTACCCAGTCGGTGATGTCGTCGCGGCATATGATTACACCGCAGGCATGCACGCCGGTGTTGCGCACAGTGCCTTCGAGGGCTTTGGCAAATTTGAGGGTCTCGACAATGAGTTCATTGGTGGAGTTGAGCTCGGGTTTGAACTCGGGCACGTGGTTGTAGCAGTTGTCGAGTGTTGGTTTCAGTTCCTTGCCGTCGACTGTGGGCATGCGCTTGGGTATGAGCTTTGTCAGACGATCGCTCTCGCTTAGAGGTAGTTGCTCTATTCTGGCTACGTCTTTGATGGCCGATTTGGCAGCCATGGTGCCGTATGTTATTATATGAGCCACCTTCTCTTCTCCGTATTTCTGGTTTACGTATCGCAACACGTCGGCTCGTCCGTCATCATCGAAGTCGATATCGATATCGGGCAGAGATATACGGTCTGGATTGAGGAAGCGTTCGAAAAGCAGGTCGTATTTCACAGGATCGATCTGAGTGATACCGAGGCAGTAGGCCACACAACTGCCTGCTGCTGAGCCACGTCCCGGGCCTACGCTGACTCCGAGTTTCTCTCGTGCCACATTTATGAAGTCCTGCACAATGAGGAAGTATCCCGGAAAGCCCATGGTCTTCATGATGTGCAGTTCGAATTTTATACGCTCCTGTAGTTCGGGCGTCAACGGATCTCCATAGCGTCGTGTAGCTCCTTCATAAGCGAGTTTTGCCAGATAGTCGGCCTCGAATTTTATGCGATAGAGCTTGTCATAGCCTCCGAGTTTTTTTATTTTGTCTTCTGCAGCCTCTTGGCTCATCACCACATTTCCGTTTTCATCACGTGTGAACTCGTCAAACAATTCCTGCTCTGTGATGCGGCTGCGGTATTCTTCTTCAGTGCCGAAATCAGCAGGTATTTCGAAGTTGGGCATGATGGGACCGTGGTCGATAGTGTAGTGCTCCACCTTAGCCACGATCTCATTGGTGTTTTCGAGAGCCTCTGGTATGTCAGAAAATATGTCATACATCTCCTGTTGCGTCTTCAGCCATTCCTGTTTGGTGTAGCGCATGCGCTTTGGATCAGTTAGGTTGCTGTTGGTGCTCACACATATCAGACGGTCGTGGGCTTCGGCATCTTCTTCATTGACAAAGTGGCAGTCATTGGTGCAGATGATTTTTATGTCGTATTTGCGGGCTATTCGGATTAGTTCCGGATTGATACGTTTCTGCTCTTCGTAGACATCGCGGTTGCCTCCGGGAGCATTGGTGGCATGGCGCTGCAACTCTATGTAATAGTCATCGCCAAATGTGTCTTTCCACCATTTTACTTGACGCTCGGCCTCGTCTGTCAGTCCCTGTCTGATCAGTCGCGGTATCTCGCCGCCCAGACATGCCGACGCTATTATTAGCCCTTCGCGGTGTGCGGCCAGATGCTCCTTGTCGATGCGGGGGTGCATGTAAAATCCTTCAGTCCATGCTTTCGACACCAGTTTTATGAGATTTTTGTAGCCTTGCTTGTTTTTTGCCAGCACCACAAGATGTCGGCCGGTGTCGCGTTTGTCGGTCTGTTCGTGCAGCGATTTGTTTGCCACATACATTTCGCATCCTATGATGAGGCGGAAATCCTTGTTTTTTATACGGTCGATCCAGCCTTGTATTTTTGCGGCTTTGGCTTCATCTCCCGCTTTATGGGCCTTTTCGAGTTTCTTTTTGTAACCTTTGAGAGCTCCGCCGTTGACATAGTTGTATATTTCTTTTACTCCAAACATATTGCCATGGTCTGTGATGGCAATGCCAGGCATACCGTCGGCCAGAGCTTTGTCGACAAGATCCGACACTGCGGCCTGTCCGTCAAGCAGCGAATATTGTGTGTGTACGTGTAGGTGGGTGAATGGTATCATAGCGTGTTGCTACTGTGATTCGATTATTTTCACCAAAGATACTAAATATTCTCCATCTCAGAAGTCATTCGTTGATAACTTTGGGTTAAAATAAATGAAACAAAGTATGGCTCCGACACTGCGGCCTATATTATATATATATTGTTAGGACTTCTCAAAGCCGGCATGCGTCATGTCCATAGGGTTTAGCTGTGGGCGGTAAAATACACCGGTATTATGTTGTTGTGTTAATGTGTGTTAAAGTGTAAATTTTTTTATTACGGTTAATTTGCTGAAAATCATTGTGTAAGGTTGTATTTGATTAAAATGGCCTATAAAAAACTTTCCAAAACATTTGCGAGAATGGAAAAGAGGTTGTAACTTTGCACCGCTTTTGGGAAATAACCCGGGGCAAAAACGAGAACATTGAAAGAATTACAATAGGCAAGAAGTAGTACAAGAGTCAATAAAAATGACCTTAGTCAATTCTACAACTTGATAAGTCAGAGCGTGACTGAGCGGAGTTCGATGGCTTGCAAGAGCAAGACAAGAACAACAAACGAGTCTTGTTTTTTGATTTGAAAAAAGAAAAAGATAAGATAACAACAA
>CAJTQH010000026.1:10339-26042 GCA_910578305.1 uncultured Muribaculaceae bacterium | reverse complement strand
CTCGCGGCAACTTCGAAGTAGACGTATTCTACAAGAACGGCAAACTCGACTATGCAGTGATTAAGTCTAATGCCGGCGAACCCTGCAAGGTGTACTACGACGGAAAACAGTTGGATTTTGAAACCGAAGAAGGCAAAACATATACCGTTGAATACAATCCTAAGTCACATACACTCAGTGTGCTATGAAAACTGAAAAAAGTTATCAACAAATTATTGACATCGGGTCGTATTGTGTGTAGATAATACGGTTTGTCCTATCGGTGGCCAAATTGTAACTTTGTGGTGAAATAAACAGCATAAGGAGGATTACATAATGAGCGATATCATACGTCTGCTTCCCGACTCTGTCGCCAATCAGATAGCCGCCGGAGAGGTCATACAGCGACCGGCTTCCGTGGTGAAGGAGCTGGTGGAGAATGCTGTAGATGCCGGAGCAAGCAGTATAGAAGTGATAATAGCTGATGCCGGGCGAACTCTGATACAGGTTGTTGACAATGGCCGTGGCATGAGCGACACAGATGCCAGAATGGCGTTTGAGCGGCATGCCACATCGAAGATTGTTCGTGCCGACGATCTGTTTGCATTGCACACCATGGGTTTCAGAGGAGAGGCCCTTGCCTCGATATGTGCCGTGGCTCAGGTGGAGCTTCGTACAAAGACCGCCGACAGTGAAGTCGGTACACGTCTGATTATAAACGGCTCTAAAGTTGAAAGTCAGGAGCCGGCAGGATGTGCCACCGGATGTAATCTTTTGGTGAAAAATTTATTTTACAATGTGCCGGCGCGGAGAAAATTTCTCAAAAAAGACGCAGTAGAATTTACCAATATCGCCAGGGAATTTGAGCGTCTCGCGCTTGTTAATCCCGATAAAGATCTGACACTTGTACACAACGATGCCGTGGTGCATCAACTGCTTCGCGGATCGTTCAAACATCGCATCTCCGATCTATTCGGAAAGTGTATGGATAAGCAGTTGATACCTGTTTCGACAGCTACATCCATAGTGAGTATCGATGGATTTATAGGGCGTCCGGAACACGCACGTCGTCGTAACTCGTTGCAGTATTTCACTGTCAACGGACGCCACATGCGTCATCCGTATTTTCACAAAGCAGTGATGCAGTGTTATGAAAAACTGATACCGGCTGATCAGCAACCCAACTATTTTCTGAATCTGACGGTGGATCCTGCAACAATAGATGTGAATATACATCCGACGAAAAATGAGATAAAGTTTGAAAACGAGTCGGCTATATGGCAGATTCTTATGGCTGCTGTCAAAGAATCGCTCGGACGATTCAATGCAGGTCCGGCCATAGATTTCGATATGACCGATACACCGGAGATACCGGTATTTAACCCTGATGTCTATGGCGAACACGATGTGAAGATCGATAAGAGCTATAATCCATTTGACGCTCCGGCTCCGGAATCATCAAATGGGGGCGGTGGAGTAGGTTATCGCAAACCTGCAAGAGCGGCAGTGCTCAGTGACTGGGATAAACTTTATGAAGGATTCATGTCTTCGGCTGACAGCATATCGCTGACGTCAGACAGCGTAGAGGCCACGTTGCCGATCGAAGACACTATATCGGATCTTGATACCAATGAGTCTGGTACGACGGTTTTGTCTCCGACATCCTCGACCATTCAGGTACGAGGAAAATATATAATGTCGCCGTCCCTTTCCGGTGTGATGGTCATAGACCAGCATCGCGCGCATGTGCGTGTGCTCTATGAGCGTTTTCTGGATCAGATGCGTAAGGACGAACCCGGATCACAGAATGTGATGTTTCCCGAGGTCATGGATCTGACACCTTCGCAGCATGCTACTGTGCAGTCCATCAGTGTTCAGCTTGCTCAAGCAGGATTTGAACTATCATATCTCGGAGATCGTTCCTGGAGTGTGGCGGCTGTGCCCGCTATGCTTGGACAGTCTAATCCTTGTGAAGCTGTGATGCGGATTATTCAGGATGCCGAAGACGGTGTTCCGGACAGTGCCGACGCGTTGATTCAGAGTATGGCTCTTTCATTGGCAAGAAGTGCTGCCATAACTGCAGGAAAGCGTCTGGGAGCTGAGGAGAGGGAGCAGTTGCTTTCAGAGTTGTTGCGTCTGTCATCGCCCAATTATACGCCCGACGGGTTACCGGTGATAAGGATGCTTTCGGAGGAAGATCTGGCGAAATTGTTTTAAAAAATTTTAAAATCCGGATAAAGATAACTATATTTGCAGGACGTGATATCAATAACAGAACATATACAATACCTTACAAGCCGCTACGATTGTGTGGCGGTGCCTTCGCTCGGAGCATTCATAGCACAGAATGAGAGCGCCCGTATGATAGATGGTGGCACAAGAATGATGCCACCCATGCGTACGCTTACATTTAATTCGGCCATCACTCACGACGATGGACTGCTTGTAGGCTCTGTGGCTCGGAAGGAGGGTATCAGCTATGAGTTTGCGCGAGAAGAAGTGGCGCAGGCAGTGGAGTTGCTGCTTCATCGAGTGCGTACGGAAGGAGAAGCCGACATAGTGCGTGTCGGCAAGCTGACATACGCCGGTTCGGAAATGTTGGTATTTACTCCGAGCGATAATAATGCGGCGTCTATGCGATATCGCGGTCTTCCCGCACTATCGCTTCGTCCGGTGGAACAGGCCGGGTTGCCTGAGATGCTTGAAGTAGCGATCGAACCTGTCGGCCGAGGCCGACGTATATTGCGCGGAGTGGGACGCTATGCGGCCGCTGTGGCGCTATTGTTAGGTATAGGTATCACATTTACCACACCACTTATCGTGGATGAGCATGAAGTGGTACAGGCGTCTACCGCACCACGTATCACTGCGCCACGTCATGCAGTGGTGGAAAAGGTGGTGGATGCTCCGGCAGTGGAGGCTGCTGATGAGTCTGAAATTTTACAGACACTACCGGATGTGATATCGGCACAGAACTTCGATGCTGATAGACCGGACGGATATGGCTGTTATGTGATTGTGGCTTCATGTGCTTCTGAATCGGAAGCACGCAAATATGTGGCCAATCAGCGAAAATATGGTGAAAATCTTCGAATATTGCCATCTGGAGGCCGCTACAGAGTGTATGTGGCAGTGGGTAAGGACTATGATGCCGCTTATGCTTACAAATCGACCGACAGTGACATAGTGTCGCGGTATCCTGAGGCATGGGTCTATGTTCGTTAGGCTTATAATGATTGAAAACATAGGCTTCTGACAGCACGGCGGTTCTGAAGTGGCTGAGGAATACAGAAAAATCATACATGTCGATATGGACGCATTTTATGCGTCGGTAGAGCAGCGTGACCATCCAGAGTTACGTGGCAAGGCTTTGGCTGTGGGGCATGGCGAGCAGCGTGGTGTAGTGGCTGCTGCCAGTTATGAGGCCAGACGTAAGGGTGTGCATTCAGCTATGCCTTCAGTAAGAGCTCTGAGGATATGTCCTGAACTGATAATGGTGGAGCCGCGTTTTGCAGTGTATAAGCAGGTGTCGGGGCAGATGCATGAAATATTTCATGAATACACCGATAAAATAGAGCCGATATCTCTCGATGAGGCATTTCTGGATGTGACTGAGAACAAGGTCGGAATCGATATGGCTGTAACAATAGCCCGAGACATCAAGTGGAAAATACGCGAACGTCTCGGTCTTACGGCTTCGGCAGGAGTGTCGTACAATAAATTTCTTGCAAAAGTGGCATCGGATCTTAGGAAACCTGATGGATTATGTACCATACATCCGTTGCAGGCGCAGAAGGTTATCGATCGGTTGCCGGTGGAGTGTTTCTGGGGAGTGGGACCGGTGACTGCCCGACGCATGCATAAGCTCGGCCTACATACAGGCGCGGATCTGAAACATTGTAGCCGCGGCATGCTGATGAGCGAGTTCGGCAAAGCCGGATCGGTATTTTATAATTTCTGCCGTGGCATAGACAATCGTCCGGTGGAAGCACGCACGGAGCGGAAATCGCTGAGTTGCGAGCATACACTTCATAATGATATTTCCGCTCAGGAAGAAATAGAAGAGTCTATGGATATGGTTTCTGCTGACCTTGCCCGACGCATAGACCGCAATGATTTTGAGGGTGTGACTCTGACTTTGAAAGTGCGGTTTTCTGACTTTACGGAACGGTCTCGTAGTATTACTATGGATCATATACTTGTGGATAAAGCTGAGATCTATGACTGTGGATTGCGTCTATTTGAGTCGGGAGAAATGTATGGTAAACCTGTACGTCTGATAGGACTCGGAGTGTCAAACCCACACAGGGAGATGCGTCGTGATTTAGTGGAAGAGGCTGGCGGCTGGCGGCAGTTGCTTATAGATTTTGATATGGAATACTAAGACCGGATTTACGATATAGGTCAATAGTATAGTGGAGCATGTATTGATATAATTTAACCTATTACATGATATACGGTTTTTCTGTAGCGAGTAAATTTGTTGACAAAATAATATATTGCAGATGAATACACATAGATTTTCAAGTTTGATAGTTTTGCTTGGTTTGCTTCCGGCAGTCTTTCCGCTTTGTTGTATGGCCGAAGGATGGATCGATAGAATAGATAAATACGTGAATTCAGATCCTGACAGTGCGATTATACTTTGTGATGAGGCTCTTGACGGAAATCGGCGCTTGGGTGATGATGAGCGGATATCGCTTCTGACAATCAGGGGCAACGCAAGGTTTGTACTTGGCGATTATCCGTTGGCGATATCTGATTTTAAGAGTGCTGTGAAATTTGCCGAATCCACAGCCGATACTATGGCTTGTGTGAATGCTCTTTCAGATCTGGGAGTGGCTTACAGGGTGAGTCAGTATCCGGACTCGGCTATAAAATGCTATAACCGCGCTCTTGAGATGCTGAACGGAAAGAACGCTCCCGACATGGAGGCAAGCATACTGACTTCTATCGCCGTACTGTTTGCCAATCAGGGACGCTATGACGAGGCTGTGACGTATGCCGAAAAAGGATTTGACAAGTCGTTGCTGACCGATGACATCGAAACACAGATCTATGCCGGATCGTCGCTTGGCTCGGCTCTGTTTCTTGCCGGAGATCATTCGCGCAGTCTGAAGACACAGCGCAGTGTCGTTGGGCTGGCAGAGCGTAAAGGAGTGCCACGTTATATCCTCAAAACTTATGCCTCTATCATAGCCATGCACAATCGATTGGGAAATGCAGACTCGGTAAGCCATTACATAGACCGTGGACGTGCATTGGTGGATCGTGTGCCTGAGGCATCAATCGAGTCGATAGGATTCATGGAGCAGAGTTTTGTGGTGCTGACCGATATGGGGCGCTATCGTGAGAGTCTCGACATTCAGAAGAAGATACTCGGCATGCAGGATTCACGCCCGTTCATGCCTCTGCCCCGGCTTTATCAGCGTATCGCTTTAAACTATAAGGGACTTGGCGATATAGAGCGTATGGATGAGGCTTATAGAAAAGCGATATCGCTTGCCGACAGTATACATGAAAGCGATATCAATGAGCAGATATCGGATTTTGATGTGCGTTACCGCACGGCTGAAAGAGAGCTTGCCATAGCATCGCTGCAGAGTGAAAAATCGCGTCGCGGCATGATAATAGCCATTATGGTAGGTGTGATAGCTATTGCGTCTTTGTTGTTGTGGATATATCTACGTTCGCGCCATAGAAAAGCAGAACTGGCCAATATACGTGCACGTATCGATGGCATAGAGCAGGAACGTGCTCGTCTTTCACATGAACTGCACGACGGTGTGTGCAATGACCTTCTCGGAGTGGAGCTTATGCTTGCTTCCGGGCGGTGCGACACAAAAGAGATAGCTCAGATGATAAGTGCGGCCCGTAATGAAGTGCGCACCATATCACACGAGTTGCTGCCGCCGCGATTCAACGGGCTGTCGCTGTCGCAGCTTGTGTCGGCCTATGCGCGAAAAAGTGATGGATTTGTATCGTACATTCCGTCGGAAGATCAGTTGCGGCTTTCGACTGAGCAGTCGGTCAACTTATATCGTATTATTCAGGAGTGGATAGCCAATATGCGCCGTCATGGTTCGGCGACGAGTGCGAGCATTTCGCTCGAACAGAAGAATAATGCGGTAGAACTTGTGATTACTGACAATGGTGAACCGTTTGATCCCTCACAAGTCGTGGGCAAAGGTCTGGGACTTGAAAATATAAGCCGTCGCGTAGAGGCTCTTCGGGGAGAGATGAAAATAGATTGTAAAAATGGTATCAATGAGATGTCGGTCAAATTTTTTGTCTAAAATATAGGTTGTCTCACGGATTTCCGTGATTTGAGTCTCATGGTATTTGCTTAATTTTGTGCTGTGAACCTTTTTCACAAAATAACCCCTCCCCATGGTAAAATCTGATTTGAAAATACTATTGGTAGATGACCATGATATTGTGCTCCGCGGGATGCGCCACCTCATTGAAGATATTCTTGGGGAGAGTTGTCATGTGGATGTGGCTATGACCGTAGCTGATGCTCTGTTTCTGGCGACCTGCCGCACCTATGATCTGTGTCTGCTGGATGTCGAGCTTCCCGATGCCAATGGCATCACTCTGCTTCAGGAAATACGCATGAAATGTCCCGATATCAGGATTATCGTGAATACTATGCATGAAGAGCTATGGATAATAAAGGATTATTTTGATGCCGGAGTGGAGGGGATATTGTTCAAGGATGTGCTTTCGGATGAAATAGCCAATGCCATACGTACGGTGGTGGGTGGTGATACGTATTTCTGCCGGAGAGCCAGACGGCTCAGAGATCTTATAGATACATGTGAGATGCCAAGTCCGAAAGAACTTGAGGTGCTGCGTCTGATTGCTTCCGGAAAGAAAACCGATGATATAGCTGCGGAGATGGGGCTTAGTTCCAATACCATAGAGACACATCGACGTCATCTTCTCGCCAAGTTGCAGGCTCGTAATTCGGCAGAACTGGTGCTTAACGCAGTCAATCATGGCTTGCTTCCCACGTCGCGCATGTGACGACTATGCAGAAATGCAGATTATAATAGATATAATTTTTTGCAGCGTGAAATCGCGGCTATAATCCCTTAAACCAATTAAAAATATGAGAAAACTGATTCTAAAAGCGTCATTGTTGGCGGTATTTTTCATCGGGCTGTCTTTTTCGTCCTGTGGAGGTGTGGATCATTCTGATCCGCAGAGTGTTGCAGATGCAGCTCTTGAATGCTATGATGTGGGAGATTATGCAAAGCTGAAGACGCTTGTCAGTCCTAAAAACGAATCTTTGCAAAAAGAGTGCGACAACATGATTCAGATGGCGGAGAAAGCCAGTGAGAAGTATCCCGACAAAGTCTATGAAAAGAAAGTGCGTACGTTCAAAAGCGCCACAGAAGAGTTTACAGGCGCTGAACTGACCGATGCCAGCCATAGCGCCGATGTGAGATACGAAGGAGACTATCCCCGACGTGTCATCTTGGAGAAAGTCGATGGCAAATGGTATTTTGAACGTTTTAAATGACAGATGCGATGAGTTACAAAAAGTATTTTGCCGGTTTTGCGATAGCCTGTATGGCAACAATCGCCCACAATGTCTGCGCTGAAACACATATGGCCAACGATAAGAACGGTGTGCCGGGAATGAAAGTCTTTCTTAACGACGTACGCATCCGTCATAGCGGCGATGAAATCGTGTTTTATCCGATTTTTCAGCAGAGCGGGTCGGCAAATATAGGTCAGCTATGTATAGATAATAACCGATATGCCTGGATCGATTATGAGGAGCCGATTGTGACATATATGCCCGATGTGCTGGTAGAAGTGCCGTCTGATGGCGAACCGGTATCCAGTTATGTGCAAATGTCAAATGTGCCACTGGATGCAAAGTCTTTCAGCAAATTGAAGATTGTGGGGCGTGCACCGAACTCGCCAAAGAGCACTCCGGATAATTATTATGGAGATTTCGAATATGTATTCACCAATATTCCGATTCCACAATTTAAGGTTGTGGCTGCGGATGCCTCTAAGGGTATCTTCGGAGGCGTGTTTACTGACAATGAAATAGAGCTTGCTATTGTTGGCACTGAGACCGCAAATGGTAATATTTATGTTACATTTACCCTGACCAATGTAGGAAAATCCAACAAACGTGTAGACGCAAAAGATGGCTATGCCACGACTGCGGAAGGTGACAGGCTGACTACGATTGTGAAAATTCCCAATATAATTGATTCGGGTGATACTGTAAAAGGAATTCTGATGGTGGATGGTGGAGCCGGTGAAAATATCCGCTCTGTGAAGCACAATTTCTATGTCGGTGAAAAGGGTTTCAACTGGAATCCTCAACTTATACTGAAATGATAAAAAATTAAGTATGAAAACATTATTATTTACTGTGATAACTTTCGTCGCATCTGCGCTATGCTGCAATGCTCAGGATTTATATGTAAGTTCAATGAAGGGTAATGTAAACCTTCGTACTGCTCCATCCACTACATCGGCAAAGTCCGGAACTCTGTCAAAAGGCGAACTGCTACCACTTGTCGAAGAACTTGACGGATGGTATAAGGTGGATTGTAACGGAAAGACTGCATATGTATCTCAGTCGGTAGCGACCATGTGTGATGCCGTGATACCGGAAGAGATGTACAATAAAAATCTCTCATCAAACGAGCCTCTTGATAAAATACGTTTTCAGGGTGACATTTTCATAGAACCTGTAGATAAAGCGCATGTGTTGATCACTGTCAACTGGATGCGTGTAAATCTGCCGGCAGAGACCCAATATTATCTTGCAGATGTGAAAGACGGTAAGATTGTGGCTACTCATAGCGGTGTGTCATATGTTGAAGCATCATCTTCGCTGTCAGACATAGAAAGCGAATTGTCGGTGCTTGGAAAACCTGTCCGCATGGGTTTTGATGAATTCAGCAATACAATCTTCTTTGACGGTGCGGAGTATTCCGAGTTTCAGTAAGCAGAACTACACACACAGATTATATATATTATGAGCCTTTGGAACAAAGTTCCAAAGGTTTTTTTTGTGGTTGTGACAAAGGTTCAATTCATATAAAAACCAAACGAGGGGTCGTTGTCGCAACGTCTCCTCGCTTAGATAATAAACCAATCATTATCACATTTCTTGCAATGGAAAAAGTAATCTTGCTAGATATCTGTAAAACGTATTTGAAGGGTAAAGGTTTTTTGAATCACGATATTTAACACATATTAAATATCGAAGAGCCATTGGTTATGGCGGCGGTATGTTTTTTTAGTTGTCTGTTTTATCAAATTGAGGGTTATTTTAAAAAATATATGGAAAAAATCTTGAAAAATAGTTTAATGATTGTATATTTGCAATCGATAAGTGAATTTTATTGACAAAAGCAAAAAAATCTATGAAACGAATTATTGCATGGTCGGCGTTGATATTGTCGGCGTTTATGACTACAATCCCGGTAGTGGGTAATGATGAGGATGTGACGCGTCTTACATTGGAGCATACCGATGGCACCCAATCACATTTCAATCTCGCGGATGAGCCGCAAATGATAATTGACGGCGATAGTCTTGTCATTAAGACTTCAACGTTGCAGACATCGGTGGAGCGAGCCGGATTGTCGCACTTTCATTTTACTGTGGGACCGGTTTCGGCTGTGTCGGAAGTGTCTTGCGATGTCTATACCGTGAGCTATAGCGGAAACGTGCTTGAAGTATCTGGCAATGTGGAGGGTGTGCTGAAGGTGTATGATATGGATGGCCGGCAGGTGGCGAATTTCGTTGCTTTGGACGGCAGTGCCGTAGCGGATCTGAACGTCCTGGCCCCCAATATCTATGTGGTGGCAATCCCGGGAAAACCTTCTATGAAGGTGCTTGTGAAATAAGTATGAATAACAACTTAACGACAGTAATTATGAAAAAACATTTACTTGAATTCTCAGTATTAAGTCTGCTGTTTGCCGTATTGGCAATGCCATGTGCGGCAACGGTGAAGAAAAAAGCCGGCGGCAGAAATATTTCGACATTTTCGACACAGTCGGTTCCAACAAATATGGTGAAGTGCCTTTTTGCAATGTGCGATGCGGAGGCAGCGGGTGTTGCCGAGGGGATTGCGGATTATTATATGGTGTTTACAGACCGCGAAGATGCTTTGTATGACAAATATCAGGGTGCTAAGGTGAATGATGGTTATGTGCTTACATTGGACCTCTATGGCGAGGTGTCGAATCCTATCGCATTGCAGGAAGGCACTTACAAGCCCTATAAGGCAGGCGATTATACGGCATTTACCTATGATGCCGACTATTCATATCTTCAGGCTTATGATGTCAATGGCAATGAGACTTCCGATTATTCGCTTGTGGGCGATATAGTGGTGTCAAAGAGTGCTGCCGGCTATAAGATAACCGCTAATGTGTCGGTAGGTGGTACAGTGCAAATCATAACATATGATGGTGTGTTGAAATTTGATGATGCGAGTGCTTCCCCTACTATTTTTGCACAGATAAAATCGGACCTTGACCTTAAACTTAACGGTGCTCTTGCCAATTATGATGGCAATCTGTATAACAGTAATACGGGTGCAATGTATATAAATCTGTATGACGGTGAGTTTAATCCAGAAACAGGGGGAATGACAGGTAATGGCTTTAGTCTTGCTCTTCAGGTATTCGGCAAGTTGTTCAATGATAGTAAAAATGCCACACTTGATCCCGGGACATACACTATGGCACGAAACTTCAACCGCTATACATGGTATCCGGGTATAGAGATCGAATATATGGGAATGGTTGGCCTTATGGGCAGCTATGCCAAAGAACGAAATGATTTGAAGTATGGTTCCGACAGCCCACTTGCGTATTCGTATTTGTCGGACGGAACTATAGAGATAGAGGATCTGGGCAATTCGGTGTTTAAGATAACTGTTGATGCTGTTACGGTCGACGGATATACTGTCAAGGGTGTATTTGAAGGTACGGTTCCTGTAAACGACAAGTCGGACGATAATTCCAAAGGATCTATAATCTCTACTCTGGAAGATGATGTGGATCTTGATCTTGATCAGATACCGATGGCTTATATATGGAATACCGGAGTAGTGAACGATTGCCAGACCTTTTTGGTAGATGTCGGGTCGCCTGCTGGTCGTGACAATATAACCGAAGGCGATATTATCCGTCTGGAGTTTGTCTGTCCGGTAGGTACACAATATGTTAATGATGGCACTTATACCGTGATGGAAAACAAACATGAGTCTTATTATGCTCCATTTACTATGGGTCGCGGACGTTTTGCAGCAACATCAGGCGGCGGTTCCGACCTGACAGGAACACGCTATATGCATTTCATCGAGGGTCGTAATCTTATAATGGACCATTATGCACCGGCTGCATTCGGTACGACCGGTGTGCAGAAGAACGCCGATGGCACATATACGTTTAATATCGCTCTTATGTGTGATGCCCAGTTTAATATCAACGGGTCTTGGACAGGTCCGGTAACTCTTATGTATGATCCGTCAAATATATCTGCGATAGATTGCGTGGAAGCCGATCCAGATGCAGTGCGTGTGGAATGGCTTGACCGTTCGACTTTATTGGTGTCCGGAGTGGTCAGTGCTGAAAATGCTGTGCTCTATTCTGCAACAGGTGTCCGTATGATAGTACCGGTGAGCGGTTGCTTGATAGACATGTCTTCATTGGCAAGCGGAATATATATACTAAACTTAAATGGAAAATCAATTAAAATCGCAAAAAGATGAAAAAGATAATATCTACGATAGTGTCGACGGCTATGGCTGTGGGCGTTTATGCTGGTGTCAGGGAGATGATGGTGGTGACACTTAAAGATGGAACTACTGTTGAATATAATGTGGATAATGTGGAAATGGTCAATTTCCAGGTTACCGAAGATGCGTTTTCGGTTATACCCTCCGGCGGCACTGAGGCAGGCTATGCCACTATACCTGCTATGCTCCGTCAACAACCTTCAGAAGCAGGCAAACCTACCATATTCGGATTCGGGCATGTCACCGCTACTACTGCGGAGGATCTTACAGCGGGAGAGTATGGTGTGCATGTGACGGTATCGGCAGCCAAGCTGTATCAGGGAGATATCGATCTGTCGACCGACAAGGATAGCTATATGTTGAAGCTTGTGAAGTATACAGAAGGCGGAGCCGAGCGTATATGGGATAATGTGGCATCCGGAACGCTGACCACCAAAATCAATGCCAAGAACCAGCGTGTGACGCTGCAGCTTGATGCTGTGTTTTCTGACGGAACAGTGGTTACGGCAAATTATGAGGGCAAGCCTACTGATGTGGAGTCGCTTGATGCGGTGGTGCCTGAAATCAAATATGGCAATGAATTGTTTTATTTCGATACCACAGGATCTGAAAAACATAAAAATGTGGTATCGGCAACCAAGAGTTATTCCAGTTTCAGTGGCAGTACAACGTTTACACTGAATTTTGACAGCGAGGTATTCACTTCATCGGGAGGTACAACCAATATAAAGATTGCCATTCCGGAAACAATGCTCAATTCAGGTGATTCCAGCTGGAGTCTTGCAGAGACCACTGGTGAGTGGCGCATAACTTTCGGCGGTATGTTCTTCTATGGAGCTACGGGAACGTCGATGGATACATATTCGCGAATTCCTGACAACGGTACTCTTAAAGTGGCAGTCAACGACGGTGTATACGAAATACATTTAGAGATAATAAATTCGTATGTTTACAACGGGTTAAAGTCCGGAACTACCGAACGGATAATCCTACATTATGAAGGTGAGATAAAGTAGAGACATGAAGAAAAAAATATTAATAATAGCTGTAGCCGCGATGTCGGTGTTAGGGGGGCAGGCACGTAAACTTTCACCAAATGCAGAGGCGTTGCTGATGCGGCAAAGCGGCAGAGTGTCTACCATGATGAAATCATATGGCGATACGTCGTTAGTGGAAGTGGACAAGGTAAAGGTGTTCATCGATATGAATAACGAGGATGCCATAGAAGCAGTGGAGCGTTGTGGCGGCCGGGTGTTTCTTACATTTGGTGAAACTGCTACCGCAGAAGTGCCGGTGAACGCGCTGCGTCTTATCAGCGAGCACCCGTCGGTGAGCTACGTTGAGATGGGATCGCCGGTGCATCTGTGCATGGATCAAGCCCGCCAGCAGAGTGGAATAGATATTATTCATGCCAATACAAACGGGCAGTTGCCGCAAGCCTATACCGGAGAGGGAGTGGTGGTCGGTGTGATAGATACCGGTCTTGAGTATGATCATATCGCATTCCGTACATCCGATGGGAAAGGCAGCAGAGTGAAGCGAGTCTGGAATCAAAGAGGCTTTGGCTCAGCACCCGAGAAATTCGGATATGGAGTGGAGCTTACCACAATAGAAGAAATGCGGGCTGCAAAATTCGATGACAATACGGAGTACCATGGTACACATACCACAAGTATAGCAGCAGGCGGTGACCGTTTATCTAAATATTACGGAGTCGCACCGGATGCGGATATTGTATTTGTGAGTTTCGGCCAGAGTTCGGTGGATATTCCGAATGCCGTGCGCTATATACAGGATTATGCGGAAAGTGTAGGCAAGCCTTGCGTGATAAACATGAGTCTTGGTTCTCATCTGGGACCTCACAATGGTAGTTCGACTCTCGACCGTTTCTTTGACTCGGTGTCGGGCCCCGGAACGATATTGGTCGGAGCCGCCGGCAATGAGGGTGCAAATAAGATGCATGTAGGCAAGACGTTTACAGCTGATAACAACACTCTGAAGACTATACTTGGCGTGCCTTCGACATCAAGTAAAAATACGGTTGTGGATGTCTGGGGACGTGAATGCACTCCTATAACTGTGTCTGTTGTGCTGACTGACAGCAAGGGAAAGATTGTCGAGTCGTATTCTGTAAAATCGACGGATTCATCAGAGTTTTCCAGAAGCTTTTCAGACAGTGGCGTGAATGCATATTTTGCAATGGTTCCTGCCGGAGGTTCGGAAGATGAGGCTCCGAATGTGTATCTCGAATTCTACATATCATCAATGAATGATGCCCGTCGTATAGGCATAATTGTAGAAGGTGAAGAGGGGCAGGAGGTGAATATGTGGAATCTTGCAGGATATGATTTCGTCAATTCCGGCTTTCGTGGATGGACTGCCGGCGACAATACCCACACGGTGGGCGAAATAGGTGGAACCAGCGAGTCTGTTATCTCTGTGGGGTCTTACAATTCGCGTTTCACGTTCCCTATGTGGGTCGATCCGGGTAATTTGTATGTCAATCAAAGTTATGGACCTGAGGTATTGCCGTTGGGAGAGGTATCGTTCTTTTCAAGTAACGGACCTACAGCCGACGGTAGAATTAAGCCTGACGTGTCAGCTCCAGGGGCACTGGTTATAGCCGGGTTCAACAAATATATGGTTGAGACAAGCATTCTGTCTAACTTAAACGAGCGGGTGTTTGATGCTGATAATAATGACTACTATTATTATTGGAATATCGGTACCTCGATGGCTACTCCAGTGGTTACAGGTAGTGTTGCCCTGATGCTTCAGGCTAAACCTGATTTGACTGTGGACGAGGCGCTTGATGCTTTGGCGCATTCGTCAACTAAGGATTCATATACAGGAGACGAGCTGAACAACAAAGCCGGACACGGAAAACTGAACACATATGGAGCGTTGTCGTATATTCTGGCTCAGAGTGCAGGAGTCGGCTCAATTACAGACGATGCATCGAAAACTGCCGAGAAGGTGTGGTTTGACTCGTTGAACCGTAATATAGGAGTCTCTACTGGCAATAATTCCGATATATTGGTATACACTATGCTTGGCAGCATGGTGGGGCGTTATTCCGTAGCCGCCGGAATTGACCATATAGATTGCTCTGGTTGGACTCCCGGTGTGTATGTAGTGAAGTTTGTTGCTTCCGGGAATGCGCTGAAGGTTGTTGTGAATTAGAATTAATACATAATATAATGATATGGCTGCCGGTATGTAAACATGTATCGGCAGCTTTGTATTTTATGAGATTGTGTGGCGGGATGGAATATGCGGCTTAAAAACTAAAACGAGGGGTCGTTGTCGCAACGTCTCCTCGCTTAGATAATAAACCAATCATTATCACATTTTTTGCAATGGAAAAAGTAATCTTGCTATGTACTTCTAAAACACAGCTAACGACCGAATGGTTTAGCCGAACGATAATTTTATTGTAAAACAATGTTAATTCAAAATATTGTTAGAGGGGAGCAAGACATTGAGTAAGTGGACCTGTAATGAACAGCATATGCGGCTTGACAAGTCTGAGACCGAAAGAATGTTTCGTTGATGTATGAATAAAACCGACAGCCTCTATTCGCGATCGCGAATAGAGGCTGTGCTATGAAGGTAGGTGTAATGTAATTTATTACATCATGCCGCCCATGCCACCCATGCCGGGAGCGGGCATGGCAGGTGCGGGATTTTCTTCTTTCTTTTCAGCGATGACACACTCGGTGGTGAGGAACATGCCTGCTATGGATGCTGCATTTTCCAGAGCAACGCGGGTCACCTTGGCCGGATCGATCACACCTGCAGCGAGAAGGTTTTCGTAGCGGTCGGTGCGAGCATTGTAGCCGAAGTCGCCTGTGCCTTCCTTGACCTTCTGAACCACAACAGCGCCTTCGACACCGGCGTTGGCCACGATCTGACGCAGAGGTTCTTCTA
>CAJTQH010000026.1:0-10329 GCA_910578305.1 uncultured Muribaculaceae bacterium | reverse complement strand
TGGCACGCTTCACGATGAGTATACCGGTGGTCTCGTCGTCGTTGTCGCCCTTTACGTTTTCAAGTTTCTCAACGCAGCGGATGTAAGCCACACCGCCACCGGGAACAATGCCTTCGGCGATAGCAGCGCGAGTAGCCGAAAGTGCGTCGTCGACACGGTCTTTCTTTTCTTTCATTTCTACTTCAGAGGGAGCGCCTACATGGAGCACAGCCACACCGCCGGCAAGCTTGGCCAGACGTTCCTGAAGTTTTTCGCGGTCGTAGTCGCTTGTAGTCTGCTCGATCTGAGCCTTGATCTGGGCTATACGGTCGGCGATGGCTTCTTTCTGTCCTGCACCGTCGATGATAGTGGTGTTTTCCTTATTGACTTCAATCTTGTTGGCGCGGCCGAGGAAGTCGACAGTGGCTGATTCGAGCTTCATGCCTTTTTCTTCGGAAATTACCACACCTCCGGTAAGGATGGCGATGTCTTCGAGCATTTCCTTGCGGCGGTCGCCGAAACCGGGAGCTTTTACGGCACAGATCTTGAGAGAGCCGCGCAGACGGTTTACCACAAGAGTGGCGAGTGCTTCCTGATCTACGTCTTCGGCTATGATGAGCAGCGGACGTCCGCTTTGTGCGCTGGCCTCGAGAATGGGCAGGAGGTCTTTGAGGTTGGATATCTTCTTATCGTAGAGGAGGATGTAGGGCGATTCGTATTCGCACTCCATCTTTTCTGTGTTGGTGACAAAGTAGGGTGAGATATAGCCGCGGTCAAACTGCATGCCTTCAACGGTGTCGACTGTGGTTTCGGTGCCTTTGGCTTCGTCGACGGTGATGACACCTTCTTTCTTTACGGTCTTCATTGCTTCGGCAATGAGTCGGCCTATGGCTTCGTCGTTGTTGGCCGATACACGAGCCACGTCTTCGATCTTCTTGAAGTCGTCGCCTACTTCTTCAGCCATTTCCTTGATGTTTTCCACTACGATGGCTACGGCTTTGTCGATACCGCGCTTGATGTCCATAGGGTTGGCGCCGGCGGCAACGTTTTTGAGACCGACATTGATAATGGACTGAGCCAGTACGGTAGCGGTAGTGGTGCCATCGCCTGCGTCATCGCCTGTCTTAGAGGCCACTTCCTTTACGAGTTGTGCGCCCATGTTCTGGAATGGATCGTCAAGTTCAACTTCACGAGCTACACTCACACCATCCTTTGTGATGTGGGGGGCACCGAATTTTTTCTCAATAATGACATTGCGTCCTTTCGGACCAAGAGTCACTTTTACAGCATCGGCAAGAGCGTCGACGCCTTTTTTGAGCTCTTCGCGAGCTTTGATCTCAAATTTTATTTCTTTAGCCATTTCTGTAATCTGTTTTTATGAAATTTATTAAAGGTGAGGGGAGTATGCGTAGTTGTTATTTTTCAATCACTGCCAGCACGTCGCTCTGACGCATGATGAGGTATTTTTCGCCATCGAATTCGATTTCTGTTCCGGCATATTTGCCGAATATGACTTCGTCGTCGGCTTTAAGTATCATTTCTTCATCGGCAGTGCCGTTTCCTGCAGCCACGACGCGTCCTTTGAGCGGTTTTTCTTTAGCGGAATCAGGAATGATGATACCGGCCACGGTTACTTCCTCGGCGGGAGTGGGAAGTATCAGGACTCTGTCGGCTAATGGTTTGATGTTCATAATCGTTGATTTGTTAGTTATGAGTTATGTATTGAATATTATATTGCTATATGTTTCGGATGTTTTCGGTCTGTATATCGAGCACAGATCGTGCCAAAGTCCATTTTTGTCAGAAATACTGACAAAATGTCGGACTATGCTATAACATGGCAGGGCAAGGAAAGTTGCAGAAAGGTGTGTGTCGCGTTGTCAGCGGTAGCGTTCGGGGAGTGTCTCCACTATGGTCTGTCGGCTGACAGTGATGAGCTGCTGCATGTCGTGGCCTTGTTCGCCCGGCAATATGGGCTTGTGAATGGTGAGATGTATGTGGCCAGGGCGAGGAAGCTTGGAGGTACGCGGCAGTACGCTGTAAGCTCCGTCGATGGTCACCGGCACTACCGGCAGGTTAAATTCCTGTGCCAGGGTGAACGCTCCACGCTTGAACTGACGGACTTTGCCGTCGAACGTTCGTGCGCCTTCAGGAAACACTACGATAGACATACCTTTGGACAGTAGCGACTCGGCGCGCGACATGGTGCGCTTCAGGGCCGAAGGCGACGATTTGTCGACATATATCTGCTGTGATTTCTCGCAGGCGTATCCCACGAGCGGTATGGAACGCAAACCGCTTTTCATCATCCATCGGAAATTGTGGTTGAGATATCCGTATATGCTGAATATGTCGTAGGCTCCTTGATGGTTGGCTACGAATACATAGGCTGTGTCGGCGGATATGTTGTCGCGACCGCTTACGGTCACCTTCACAAATGTAAGCCAGCAGAATATCCGTGCCCATATTCTGGCGGGATAATATCCCCACCAGCGTCCGCCCCCAAGCGCGCATGCCACAATGGTGATCACTGCGGTGATGATGGTTACGGCTATCATCAGCGGCATCATTATCAAAAACTGATATACTCGGTATATATAAATCATGGTGTGAAAGTCTGGTGTACGGTGCAAAATTAGCAACGCGATGTTAAAAATGCAACATAGCTGTGAAAAAAGATATAGAGATTCCGAGAAAAATGATTAACTTTGCATGCAATAAAACAGATTCCTACCATGTCATTTATTGCAGAAAAAGTAAAAATGGACGGACTGACGTTTGATGACGTCCTCTTGATTCCGGCCTATTCTGAGGTTCTACCCCGCGATGTGAAACTTCAGACGAAATTTTCCAGAAACATTGTGTTGAACGTACCTCTGGTATCGGCTGCCATGGACACTGTGACCGAGGCCGCTCTTGCTATAGCCATAGCGCGTGAAGGCGGTATCGGTGTGATACACAAAAATATGACCATCGAGGAGCAAGCACGTCAGGTGCATGCTGTTAAGAGAGCGGAAAACGGTATGATCTATGATCCCGTGACAATCAAACGCGGGAGCACAGTGCGCGATGCCCTGAATATGATGGAGGAATATCATATTGGCGGTATACCCGTGGTGGATGACAACAAACATCTGGTGGGCATAGTGACAAACCGAGATCTCCGGTTTGAGCGCGATCTTGACCGTCTGATTGACGAGGTGATGACTTCTGAGGGGCTGGTTACAACCAATCAGTCGACAGATCTTGAGGAAGCAGCCCAGATACTTCAGGAGCATAAGATAGAGAAACTTCCGGTGGTGGACTCCGACGGCTGTCTGGTGGGTCTTGTGACTTACAAGGATATCACCAAAGCCAAGGATAAGCCTTATGCGTGCAAGGACGCTCTCGGCCGTCTGCGTGTGGCTGCCGGAGTGGGTGTGACAGCCGACAGTATGCAGCGTGTCGACGCGCTGGTGGAAGCCGGTGTCGATGCCATCGTGATAGATACTGCCCACGGACACAGCAAAGGTGTGGTGGGAGTGCTGCGTGCCGTAAAAGAAAAATATCCTCATATAGATGTGGTGGTGGGTAACATTGCCACTGGAGAAGCTGCAAGATATCTGGCGGATAACGGTGCCGACGGCGTGAAAGTAGGCATCGGTCCGGGTTCGATATGTACCACCCGAGTGATAGCCGGAGTGGGCGTGCCTCAGCTTAGTGCTGTGTACGATGTGGCCAAGGCTCTTGCCGGTACGGGAGTGCCTTTGATCGCCGACGGCGGAATACGCTATTCCGGTGACATCGTGAAGGCTTTGGCAGCCGGAGCTTACTCGGTGATGCTCGGCGGCATGCTGGCCGGTGTGGAAGAATCGCCCGGTGACACCATAATATACAATGGACGTAAGTACAAGGCTTATCGCGGCATGGGCTCACTTGAAGCTATGGAGAAAGGATCGAAAGACCGTTATTTCCAGGCCGGTGAACATGATGTTAAGAAACTTGTGCCGGAAGGCATAGCTGCGCGAGTGCCATATAAGGGTAGCCTGTATGAGGTCGTATATCAGATGCTTGGCGGTCTGCGTGCAGGTATGGGCTATTGCGGAGCTGCTGATATAGAGCGCTTGCACGATGCAAAGTTTACCCGCATCACAAATGCCGGTGTGGCTGAAAGCCATCCTCACGATGTGGCTATTACAAGTGAGGCTCCGAATTACAGCGCATCGCACCAGTAGCCGTAGGGTATGCTGAAATCTAAGGCGGCGCATTGATCGCTGTCTTGCAATGATATGGCACGGATATGTAATAAATTGCCGAAGCAATACGTTATATATCCGTGTATTTTTTTGTATTTGCAATGAAGAAAGTGAAATCGATCATAGTTCTGGCGGTAATGCTAATGGCCGTGTCGGCCGGAGCCAGAAAATCAGACGATCCAGTGGTGATGACTGTTGGCGGTCAGAAAGTGGCTCTGAGTGAATTTGAGTATCTGTATAGGAAAAATAATGTCCAGCAACAGGTTGTCACATCGCTCGACGATTATGTTGATATGTTTATCAACTATAAACTGAAAGTTATTGCTGCCAAAAATGCTGGAATTGACACGATGGCATCGTATGTGAACGATATGGTGACATTCCGTACGGAACTCGCACAACCTTACATGATTGATCGCGGAGTGACCGATAGTCTTGTGGAGGTGGCTTACGGACACTTAAGAGAAAATGTGGCTGTGAGTCATATAATGGTGCCTGTCAACGGCCAGTATCCGTATGATCTTCAAGTGCATGTGCTTGACAGCATACGCGGACTTATAAAGGGGGGAGCGGATTTCGGCGACCTTGCGCGCAAATATTCGATAGATCCGGCTGTGCAGGTCAATGGCGGATATATGGGGTATATTACCGGTGGCATGTTGCCATATGCGTTTGAAGACGCGGCATACAACACACCGGTCGGCGAGATTTCGGAGCCTGTGGCCACTATGTTCGGACTTCATATAATAAGAGTCGAAGATCGTCGAGCCGATCGCGGAGAGGTGAAGACACGCCATATCCTGAAAGTCACACAGGGACTTGATGATGCCACTGTGATAGCTAAAAAGGTGGCGATAGACTCAATCTATCAAGTGCTTAAAGGCGGTGCCGACTTCGCTACTGTAGCTATGGCTGAGACGGATGATCCTACCGGCCGCACTACCGGCGGCGATCTGCCGTGGGTGGGTTCGGGTCGTGTGGTGCCTGAATTTGAAGATGTGATGTTCAGTCTTGCCGATGGAGAGATTTCAGAACCAGTATTGACACGTTTCGGTTATCACATAGTGCTTCGAGAGGAGCATCGCGGAGTAGCTTCTATAGAGGCAATGCGAGAGGCTATAGAGAAGCAGATAATGAATGATGAGCGACTTGAATTGTTGCGTGAAAGGTCGCTTCAGCGTTATGCCGCTTCGACAGGTGCCGTAATATTGCCTAAGGGAATTGCCACTCTGAACAAGGTGGTTAAGGCGAGCGGAGGTTACAATGCCGATGCGCGAAAGGCTCTTGCCGGCAACCGGACGCAGGTGATGAAAGTGGGTGGGAAAAAATACAGTTTCGCCCAGATTGCTGATATGATGCCGGAAGAGGATTTTCCCGATGTAGAGTCGATGGAGAGTGTGTTCCGTGAAAAGGTATTTAAGAAAGCGGTGGCCGACGATATGATGGCTACGCTGCCTGATCGCGAGCCTGAATATCGCAATTTGATCAATGAATACTCGGATGGTCTGTTGCTCTATGAGATAAGCAACCGCATGGTCTGGGAGCGTCCGAATACAGATCCGGAAGGTCTGGAGGAATACTTCCGCGCGCACAGCGGGGAGTTTGTGTGGAGCGAGCCGCACTATCGCGGTTATGTGTTGTCGGCAACATCCGACTCAATCGCCGATAAGGCTTTGGATTTTCTGCAAACAAACACAGTAGCCGATGAAGCTCTGACCTCAGAGTTGCGCAAGCGTTTCGGCACGGCCGTGAAAATCGAACGGGTCATAGCTTCTGCTTCCGACAATGCAGTGGTGGCTTATGTAGCGTTTGGCGCAGACAAGCCTTCTGTCGACGGTCGCTGGGCTTCATTCCGGGCATACGGCGGACAAGTGTTGCAACAGCCGGAAAAAGCAACGGATATACGTGGCCAGGTGAGCATGCGTTATCAGCAGAGTCTTGAAAACGAATGGGTGAAATCGCTCCGCGATACCTATCAGGTGACGGTAGATTACGCTGTGCTCAACCGTTTGCGATGATTACTGTCGGATAGACGGATGTAGAGCGAATTATGCTAATTTCACATATCTAATGCGTTGCAGTCCGACGAAAATTTGTAATTTTGGACGATAAACCATTGACGTAATATCATATATATCGAAGTGAATAAGCTAAAGTACACATTGGCGGCACTTTACGCCATGATTGCAGTGGCATCGGCGTTTGGCCAGAATAATATCGCCGAAGAGGTGGCATGGGTGGTGGGAGACCAGCCCATATGGAAATCGGAAATCGAAGAGCAATACAATAATATGCAATATGAGAAGATGCCTATCAACGGTGATCCTTATTGTATAATACCCGAACAGCTCGCCATAGAGAAGTTGTATCTGCATCAGGCGGAAATAGACACGATTACTGTGCCCGACGCTTCTGTGATGGCTGAAGTAGATGCACGTATCAACTTCTATATCACTCAACTCGGATCGCAGGAGAAGATGGAGCAATATTTCCGTAAGTCACTCCCCGAGATGCGCGAGAGTATGGTGGAGATGGTGCGCAACTCATATCGCGTGCGTAGTGTGCAGCAGGAACTTACCAAGGGAGTGAAAGCAACTCCGAGCGACGTGCGCCGCTACTATGATGCATTGCCCAAGGACAGTGTGCCGTTTATACCCATGCAGGTAGAGGTGCAGATTCTGACACTCAATCCGGTGATACCGCGTCAGGAAATCGAAGATGTGAAAGCGCGTCTGCGTGATTTCAGCGACCGTGTGTCGCGTGGCGAGAGCCAGTTCTCCGCTCTGGCAATCCTCTATTCGGAGGACAAGGAAAGTGCCTTGCGTGGTGGTGAGATCGGATTTATGGGGCGCGGACATCTCGACCCTGAATACGCTGCGGTGGCTTTTAACCTTAATGATCCAAAGAAGGTGTCTAAGATAGTCGAAAGCCAATATGGCTATCACATAATCCAGCTTGTGGAAAAACGCGGCGACCGTATAAATACCCGTCATATATTGCTGAGGCCGAAAGTATCGGACAACGATCTTATCAATGCGGTGAACCGTCTTGATTCTCTGCGTACCGACATGGTAGATAATAAAAAGTTTACATTTGAGGAAGCGGTTGCTTATGTGTCTCAGGATAAGGATACGCGCAACAATCGCGGCCTTATGGTGAATCAGCAGACAGGTACTCCTCGGTTTGAAATGTCGCAGCTTCCTCAGGAAGTGGCTAAAGTGATCAATAAAATGGAGATAGGTGATATATCCGAGCCCTTTGTGATGATTGATCCGAAGCTCAACCGAGAAGTGGTGGCGATAGTAAAATTGTCGCAACGTGTTCCGGGTCACAAGGCCAACATATCCGATGACTATCAGACAATCAAGAATATGTATGAGGAGTCGCTTCGTGAAAAGATGCTCAAAGACTGGCTTGAAAAGAAGATCGAGGACACATACGTGCGCATAGAACCGGGATGGCGTAACTGCGACTTTATACATCGCGGATGGATTAAAGAAGGTAACCGCAAGTAATCGAAATCCGGATAAACCAGTTGTTTTATGGCTCGCACGTCAAAGTGGTCGGGAGGTAAAGGGACGGTGTCGGCTATCGTTGCATTGTCGTTGCTGTGGATGCCTTCGTTGTTTGTGTCGGCTAAACAGGATGAGGCTTCAAAGACGATCAGTCCTACAATTCCGACAGCCGACCGCAGTCAGACCAACAAGGTCTTTCTGGAGTATGCCGACAAGCTGTACTTTCAGGAACAGTACGGACGCACGGAAGACGAGCAATTTCAGGTTTTGAGCGGCAATGTACGCTTGCGCAAAGGCGGCATGTTCATGTATTGTGACAGTGCCGAGATATATGAGGAAACAAATTCGGTGAAAGCTTATGGCAATGTTCGTATGGAGCAAGGCGATACCTTGTTTGTGTTTGCCGATATGCTCGACTACGACGGCTTGACCGAAGAAGCTGTGCTATATGCCGATCCCGGCAAGAAAGTGCGATTGAAAAACCGCGATGTGACGCTGCTTACGGATGTGTTTCATTACGATATGATAGCCGATGTGGGGTTTTATAATGTGGGCGGTGAACTGGTGGACAATAAGAACAGACTCACTTCGTGGGAAGGAGAGTATTATCCTCAGACCAAAGATGCTTATTTCAATCTTGACGTGCATCTGGTGAGTCAGAATAAAAACGATGTGCTTTACATCAATACCGACTCGCTGGAATACAATACCGATACTCATATTGCGCGTCTGGTGAGCCAGAGTGAGATTATCAATTCAGATGGTGTGATATATACAACCTCGGGAGTGTACAATACATCGACCGGTGTGGCAGATCTTTACCGTCGTTCGAGTATCAAGACCAACAAGGGTAATACGCTTACGGGCGACACTCTGTTTTATGACCGCACGGCTCAGTTTGGCGAAGCATTCGGCAATATGGTGATAACTGATTCGGCTCGTCAGAGTTCGTTGCACGGCGACTATGGATTTTACGATGAGGTGCGCGACAGTGCGTTTGTTACAGGACGTGCGCTTGCAAAGGAGTATTCGAAGGGCGATACGCTTTATCTGCATGGAGATACCATTACCGCTTATGTGGATCTTGCCGACTCAACCAAGGTGACTAATGTGTTTCATAAAGTGCGTTTCTATCGCAGCGACATGCAGGGGCTGTGTGACTCGCTCAGCATGATTGAACGCGATTCGATAATGTATATGTTCCGTCATCCGGTAGTGTGGAGCGGAAAGCGACAGATATTTGGTAATATAATCAATATCCATCTTGCCGATTCGACTGTCGACTGGGCTCGTTTGCCTCAGTTCGGACTGATGGCCGAGCACATTGCAGAGGACTGTTACAATCAGTTGAGCGGTACGGATATGACGGCATGGTTTGCCGATTCGACAGTGAGGCGGCTTTATGTGGCAGGCAATGTACAGCTTGTAGCCTTTCCAATGGAGTCTGATTCGACATACAATAAGTTTGCCTATGTGGAGAGTAGCTTCATGGACAGCTATTTCGATGCCAACACAGTAGAAAGTATACATTTCTGGCCTGAAACCACATCTAAGATCACTCCGCTGTATCTGGCTAAACGCAATTCGTATTTTCTGCCTAAATTCCGCTGGTATGAGGATATAAGGCCTAAATCTCCTGCCGATGTGTTTGTGGTGCCGGAAGGTATGATAGAGTTGATCAACAGTGCCGAGCCGATACAGTTGCCTACGGTGCCTGTCGATAAACTCGACGCCAATAAGCCGAATCCGGAGGCTCCTGCACCAAAGACGGTAGAGAAGAACGGCGACGTTGTAGTGCCGGAGTCTTCAGAGCCGGTTGATGCGGAGGAGGCTCAACCAAGCGAAGATGGAGAGGAATCATCGACCGATGATGCGGGGGCGGCATCCGGAGAGCAGCCCGATTCTAGGGCTGAATAAAATCATTTGATTGTTTTGATTAATATCGACTGCCGGTAGTCTGTAATCGGCTTATACGGTCGTTTATTGTCTGTCCGTAAAAGGATGATTACACTCATATGTCTAAATGGGAGTAGGCGGGAGGATACCGTTTGATTCTGATATGCATAAAAAAGCCGTGAGCCACACTGTGGCCCACGGCTTGTGTTGTGGGTGATACCCGATAATGCCGGATTATCGGATAATGAACTTTTCGTTGAGGTCAATACCTTTGCCGGATACGTGAAGCAGATATACACCTGCGGGAGCATCGAGCGAGAAGGTCATGGATGCTGTCTGCGAAGTCTTGTTGAGAGTGGCAGTGCGGATAGTCTTGCCGTTGAGCGAAACTATGTCGATGGTCATTGCACCACATGTGTTTCCTGAAACGGTGAGTGTAAAGTTGCCGTCGGTAGGATTGGGTGTGATGGCGATTTTGTCGGCATCAGCATCGGCAACGATGTCGTCGATAGCGGAAGAATCGATAATGAGCTGATCGTTGATAGCATCGTAACGTACGGTGTATACGCCGCCTTCTTCAGTGTCAAATTCTTTCTGCTTGCCGTCGTAGTATACTTTGCAGGGTTCGCCGGCATTAGACTTAATCACGGCATAGTCGAGTTTGCCGTTCTTGTAGAATACGTCTACTTCGAAGTTGCCGCGAG
>CAJTQH010000025.1 GCA_910578305.1 uncultured Muribaculaceae bacterium | reverse complement strand
GCACCTACTCCATAATTCCCATAATAGAATCCCTGAAAGCTTCATATACACTACGCAATACAGCAACAACTATTTACAGGACACACACTGAAACAGTCTCTTAATTACCGATAATGCTATAAAAAACAAAAATCGAAAAGCGCCACAGGCCTATTGCCTGCGGCGCTTTTCATATGAGATTGATTCGGATGTGTTTACATCAATCAAATGCAGCGTTCAATATTGCTGTCAAGCTCACCGAGAGTTTCGCTTTTTTCTACAGCTTCCGCAACAGACTTATGCATCTGCTCTTTCACGCTGTTGTACATTTCAGTCATTTCTTCGGTCATCTCAACACCATTCTGCTCGGCACCGATTTCAGCACCCTTCATAACACACGCGTCAAGGAACTTGCAGATAGCTTCTTCAAGTTCTTTCTTATCGGCTTCAGTAAGTTTGTACTTCTCGTTCACCTCAACACCCTTAGACATCTTTTCAAGTGCTTCCTGCATCTCTTCCATTGAATTTGAAGATTCCACAGTAGCTGTAGCTTCCTGAATCATGCCAAGATACTTCTTTACGTCGCTGTTTGATCCACAGGAGGTAGAAGCGAGCACACACACACAGAGTGCCATCACGAGAGCACCATAGCGCATTAATTTTTTCATAATAGTAAAATGTTTTTATTGGTTAATAAAATAAGATCCAAATATCAATCGCGGCTGCTGCCGAAGAATCGGAGCAGATAGAGGAAGAGGTTGATGAAGTCGAGGTAGAGACTGAGCGCACCGAGTGTGGCGAGTTTGCCTGCTGAAAACGAAGGAGACTGCATGGCCATGGTCTTGATCTGCTGTGTATCCCATGCGGTGAGTCCGATAAAGATGAGCACACCGGCACCTGAAATAATCCAGTCCATAGTGCCCGACTTCAGGAAGATATTAACCACCGAGCATATTATCAGTCCAATAAGCGCCATAATCAGGAATGAACCCCATTTGGAGAGATCCTGTGTGGTGAAGTAACCGTAGACACTCATGGCTCCGAACACGCCGGCGGTGATAAAGAAAGTCTTGGCTATGGATACATCGCTGTAGACATAAAATATGGGAAACAGCATAAGACCGTTGACCACGGAAAAAAGGAAAAACAGAGCAGTGGCCGTTGTAGAGCTGAGTTTATTGATGGCACCGGAAATGCCGAACACCAGACCAAGCTCCACAGCAATGAGCGCAATCATGGCCCAACGGTTGACAATGAAGAAGTTGGTCACAGTTGCCGACTGATAGGCAAACATAGCCACAAACGCAGTGACGAGAAGACCTAAAAACATTTTCACGTATACACGCTTCATGACTTGCGACACTCGCACGTCAAGCGACTCTGCGGGCTGATAGGAGGATTTATACTCCTGATAGTTGTCAATATTCATAGTTAAGTTATATATAAGATGTATTCTACTGTTTATATCATTACATACGCTCCGGAACACAGATGCCGAGAAGCGACATAGCATCCTTGACTACACGCGCAGTACACTCCGAGAGCGTAAGACGAAGCGAACGAACCGACTCGTCGCTCTCCTTAAGTATCGAGCAGTCGTGATAGAACTGATTGTACTCCTTGACCAGCTCGTAGGCATAGTTGGCAATAAGCGCGGGGCTATAGCTTCGACCGGCCTCGGCCACCACCGCAGGATAGTCGGCAAGACGCTGTATGAGTGCGATCTCACGCTCTCCGGGCTTCACTCCCATATAATCGCCTATAGCCATACCGGCTTCGGCCGCCTTGCGAAGCACTGAACGGATACGCGCATAGGTGTATTGTATAAACGGACCTGTGTTGCCGTTAAAGTCAATGGACTCCTTGGGATTGAAGGTCATGTTTTTGCGCGGATCTACTTTAAGCAGGAAGTATTTGAGGGCTCCAAGGCCAACCATTTCGGTAATATCGGCCACTTCTTCGGGCGAGCAGCCATCGAGTTTGCCCAGCTCACTGCTTACGGCGCGGGCTGTATTGACCATCTCATCCATGAGATCGTCAGCATCCACCACAGTGCCTTCTCGACTCTTCATCTTGCCTTCGGGCAGTTCCACCATACCGTATGAAAAATGCACAAGGTCTTTACCCCACTTGAATCCAAGACGGTCGAGCAACAGCGACAACACCTGGAAGTGATAGTTCTGCTCATTGCCCACCACATACACCATCTTGTCTATGGGATAGTCCTGATATCGGAGCTTGGCTGTGCCGATGTCCTGAGTCATGTACACAGAAGTACCGTCGGAACGCAGCAAGAGCTTATGATCAAGACCGTCGGCGGTGAGATCGGCCCACACCGATCCGTCTTCCTTACGGTACATCATGCCTTTTTCAAGACCTTCAAGCACCTTTTCCTTACCTTCGAGGTAGGTCTCGCTCTCATAATAGATCTTGTCGAAGTCCACGCCCATGCGCTTGTATGTGCGGTCAAATCCATCATAGACCCATTCGTTCATCATGGCCCATAGTTGACGCACTTCCGCATCTTTGGCCTCCCATGCGCGGAGCATAGCGCGGGCCTCCTGCATCAGAGGCGATGCGGCCTCGGCTTCTTCCTTAGTCATACCCTGCTCCATAAGAGATGCAAGCTCGGCCTTATAATGCTTGTCGAAAAGCACATAGAAGTCGCCTATCAGATGATCGCCCTTCTGCCCGCGGCTTTCCGGTGTGGCACCATCGCCCCACTTCTTCCATGCGAGCATCGACTTGCAGATATGTATGCCTCGATCGTTGACTATATTGGTCTTCACCACCTTGTTGCCGCAGGCTTTGAGGATCTCCGACAGGGAGTATCCGAGCAAATTGTTGCGCACATGGCCAAGATGAAGAGGTTTATTGGTATTGGGCGATGAGTATTCCACCATCACAAGCGGAGACTCATCGGTCTGCGGAGTCCGGCCATATTGCTCCGTGTCGTGAATGTGCTTGAGCACCGACGACCAGAACGAAGGCTCGATGACAATATTGAGAAATCCTTTTATGACATTGAAGCGGTCCACGGCAGGCTCGTTGTCGACAAGCCACTGACCTATCTCCGCGCCAACCGCTTCCGGCGATTTGCGGGCGGCTTTTACCCATGGAAACACCACTATGGTAAGATTGCCTTCAAATTCCTTTTTGGTTGTCTGCAGCTGCACATCGGCGGGATTCACTTCCACACCATAGAGCTCTCCTACGGCTCTTGCCGCCGCTTTGGCTATGATATCATCTATGGACATATTGAATTTTGCTTGTGTTTTTACTGTTTTTGACGGTTTCAATTCGCAAAGATACTCTTTTTTCATCACATATCCTTATCCGATCGCCCAAGAAGCTCGTGAAAAAGATCGATATATCGTCGTGCCACAGACTTTGCCGAAAATCTGCGACGCACATCCTCGTGCAAGGCCTCACGGTCAACCGATGCCTTCATACCCCACATTATGCCGCGAGCCACATCCTCCACGTCTTTATAACGTGCTATATATCCGTTTTCCAGATGGGTTATGATATCGGTCTGTCCTCCCATGCCGAACGACACAGGCAGACATCCTGCAGCCTGCCCCTCGATCAGAGTGCCGGGAAGTGTCTCGTAAAGCGATGTAGAGAGCACAATATGCGCCCGTGCATAGATCATGCGCAGAAGTTTACCATCGTTGATGGTGCCGAGCAACTGATGCGGGAAGCGCAGGCGGTCAAACACCGACTGATCACGCACCCCACCGAAAAACACCGCTATGCTGCGACGAGCCACCTCAGGATGATTGTCAAAAATATAATTGAGTGCGTCAATAGCCATGTCAAGCCCTTTTATGGGATCGTCAAGACGAGCCGCGCCCATCACTATCACCTTTTCGGCCTCAGCTATGCGTCCGAGCGTAAACTTCGATGCGGTATCGAACGAGTCAATTGGAAACGCATTGGGAATAACACGCACATCACAGCCTTCCATAAGCCGGCTCCGGCGCGTGCATTCGGCCAACCAGTTGCTCACCGCCACAAATGTAATGGGCACATTGGTATAAAGCCGCCGCTTCTTAAGCCATGTGATGTGCGACAGGTCGTTTGCCCTCTTGCCGGTAAGAAACTGACAGTGTCCACACTCTTTCATATATCCTCGGCATTCATAGGCATGATGGCATATACCCGTCAGATTCCACATATCGTGCATGGTCCACACGATAGGCTTACCCAATCCGCCAATTCGACGTATTCCCTTGAGCGACAAAAGTCCTTGATTGATCCAACTGATCACTATCACATCTGCTTCTCGTACCCACGGATGCTTGTGCAGAGGCATTCCTGTCGAAGCCGTAGAGACCTTGAAGAGATTTTCGCGAGAAAATCCGTTGGCCAGAGCGATACCGGCCCGTTCGCTCATAAATGCCAGTCCACGGCGAAATCGTCCGCCTACACCCATCACCGACTCATCGTCGCTTATCTTGTTGAACACCACCATGCGGGCGTCGACCCCCTCGCTTCGCAAAGCAAGAGTCAGCCGGCGGGTCACCACCGATGCTCCGCCCAGATTGTCGCTATGGCAGAGTATGGCGACTTTAAGCGACTGTGGATTTTGTAATTTAGATTGCATATTATGGTCAGAGATCATTATTTAGACTGATTGGATGAAATTTCGGGAACAGAAACTATGCGCAGATCGGTCATGCCGAGACGAGCCTCAAGATACGCCTTGAACTTCTCCTTTATTTCGGCTGACATCGGGGTACTGAAATGCACAAGTGCCATATTGACCGTATCGGCACCGCTCTGCTCTTCGATGCGGGCAAACACACTGCGGCTCACCGCAAGATCGCGCACCTGCGGAAATAGCACCTTCACTTCCGGAGCCACAAGCTCGCCGGCCGCACGCTCCTCATGCACATCGTCGATGATCTGCTGCAGAGAATCAATGCGTTGCTGCTGCGCCACGATGGTGGCCTGCGCCACGCGAAACACATCGTGCATCTGACTTTCGTTTTCAGGTACGGCAGCCGCAAGCGATCCCTGCACGATGTTGAGTTTTGTTCCCTCAAGATCATACAGCTTCAGCCTTGACGACAATGCCAGTTCAAGCGAGTCAACCGGGAGTGTACGCCCGATAAGCGTTATAGTGATTATGCGTTGTCCATTTTCGATCGACGCCTTTTCCGACACTACCTGAGTGTCAGGGAAACGACATTCACGCGACACGAAATTTCCGGCACGCATCATAAATTTATTGTCACGCATCATATTCATGGTGAGCCATATACTCGGCAGCATGGTAAGCACCGCGAGCACATATACCACTCGGCGCACCCGTCGCGCCCGTTGATTATCGACAAGACTCTTACCCTTGTAGCCGAGCAGCTTCACTCCGATAAATGTGGCGAACGCGATGTATATCGAATTGATCAGAAACAGATAGAATGCGCCGAAAAAATAGTTGAGCTGCCATGTGGCCAATCCGTATCCGGCCGTGCAGAGAGGCGGCATGAGAGCCGTGGCTATGGCCACCCCTGGTATCACATTTCCCTTGCTGCGGCTGCCTATGGCCAATATGCCAGCTGCGCCGCCCACAAACCCTATAAGCACATCGTAGATAGTGGGCGAAGTACGCGCCAGAAGCTCGCTGTGGCCTTCGCTCACAGGCGATATCAGAAAATACACGGTCGATGCCGCCACAGAAAATCCGGCAGCCATGACCAGATTGCGCAAAGCCCGCTTGATGAGTTCAAAATCATGTATTCCCACTCCAAGACCTATACCTATGATAGGTCCCATGAGCGGAGATATGAGCATGGCTCCTATTATAACCGCTGTGGAATTGGTGTTAAGTCCTAAAGAGGCTATGAGAATGGCCATCACGAGGATCACTATGTTAGTGCCGCGAAACGACACGTCCTCGCGAATCTGCTGCTCGGCATCGGCCTGAGGGATCAGCTGATTGGACAGAGTGAAATAGTTAATAAAAAAATCCGTGATGCGGGATGGCAGATTAGATCTCATATTTTACGCGGCTTGATTCTGTTCAACAACATATTAATAGGCAAAAGCCTTGAAATGTTCATCTTCTCTACTTTCAACACCACAGCCACATATCCGGCAAGCAGCAGAGTGCGCACACCCATGTCGAGCCATTGGTGATGTGTGGCCATGAGCAACGAAAGCGCATACAGAGCCATGGCCGTAAGAAAATACATGGTCAGACGCCCCGTCTGATAGCCTATGGGATACTTGACACGCCCCACAAGGTATGATGTGACCATCATCACGGTGTAACAGCCCAGTGCCGCCCAGGCGCATCCCATGTAACCCATGCGGGGCACAAGCACAACATTGAGAACCACCGTGACGCCCAGACCGAGCAGCGAGAACCACATGCCCCAGTGAGTGCGATCGGTGAGTTTATACCACAACGACAGATTGAAAAATACTCCGAAGAAAAACTCGGCCAGCATGATCACAGGCACCACTTTCAGGCCACTGAAATAACGTGGCGATATGAAGTAGCGCAGGATATCGAGATAAAACATCACTCCAAGAAATATGACCATGGAGAATATCACAAACCACTTCATTGCATCGCGATACGACTGCATGCGGTCTTCTCCCCGCTCCTTGCTCTGAGCGAATATAAACGGCTCATAAGCAAACCGGAATGCCTGTATGAACATCACCATAACTATGGCTATCTTGTAGTTGGCGCCATAGATACCGAGCTGCATCATGGCGGTGGATTTGTCGCTTACCAAGCCAGGCAGCAGAATCTTGTCGATGGTCTGATTCATGATTCCCGCTACACCGAGCACCAGCAAAGGAAACGAATACCATATCATCTCCTTCCACAGACGGGTATTGAACCGCCAGCGAAACCCGCGCAGCTCAGGCAGCAGGAGCAGCAGATTCAGCAGCGAGGCTATGAAGTTGGTCAGAAATATATAGCCTATGCCATAGGCAGGATCGTAGAACCATGATACTGTGGCCGGAGCATGCCGCCACAGCCACGGACACAACAGGATGAAAAACAGGTTAAGCCCTATGTTGACGCCTATGTTGATGATGCGCAGCGTGGCAAAACGCATGGGGCGGTGCGCAAGCCTGAGATACGAGAACGGTATGGCCGTAAATGCGTCAAGAGCCACCGTGGCACCCATAAAGAGCACATAGGAGTAATGGTCGCCGCACTTGAGCGCATGACTCAGCGGATGCACAAACGCACACACGGCCGCAAGAAACAGCGAGGAACTTACGCCAAGCGACACGAGCGATGTGGAGTATACCTCAAGCGGATCTTTATATCGGTCATGATTGGCAAACCGGAAGAAACCGGTCTCCATGCCATAGGTCAGAATAACCAGCAGCAAAGCCACTATCGAATACATGTAAGTGACCAGACCGTATTCATCGGCCGGAAACATTATAGTATAAAGCGGCACCAGACACCAGTTGAGAAAGCGTCCGATGATGCTGCTGAGACCGTAAATGGCCGTATCCTTGGCCAGACTTTTAACTCCGCTCATGTGCGTGTTTTATATATATGTGTTTTTATCGACCGGAATCACTCGGCATTCAGAACAGTACTCCTTGCTCCGACGACCGTGCATGACCGAGGTGGGCATATGCCAGTTCGGTTACTTCACGTCCTCGCGGAGTGCGCTTGATAAAGCCTTCTTTTATGAGATAAGGCTCATAAACTTCCTCGATCGTGCCGGGATCCTCGCCTAAAGCTGTGGCTATGGTGCCGAGTCCCACAGGCCCACCCTTGAACTTTGTGATTATCGTGGTAAGTATCTTATTGTCAATCTCGTCCAGTCCGTATCGGTCGATATTGAGAGCCTCAAGAGCATAGCGAGCGATCTCAGGCTCTACAACACCGGTACCCTTGACCTGCGCGAAGTCGCGCACTCGACGGAGCAACGCATTGGCTATACGCGGAGTGCCGCGGCTGCGCATGGCTATCTCATGAGCCGCCTCACCCGTACACTTCACTCCAAGCAATCCGGCCGAGCGCAGGATTATGCGTTCGAGCACCTCGTGGTCGTAGTATTCCAGATGACAATTGATACCGAATCGCGCACGCAGAGGCGATGTAAGCAAGCCGCTGCGAGTGGTGGCCCCCACCAGTGTGAATGGCGACAGCGACAATTGTACCGAACGTGCTCCCGGCCCTTTGTCTATCATTATATCGATGCGGTAGTCCTCCATGGCAGAGTACAGGTATTCCTCCACCACCGGACTGAGTCGGTGTATCTCGTCGATAAACAGCACATCATTTTCTTCAAGCGAAGTGAGTATGCCTGCAAGATCGCCAGGTTTGTCAAGCACCGGTCCGGATGTAACTTTGAACCCTACACCAAGCTCGTTTGCAATAATGCCGGAAAGAGTGGTCTTGCCCAGCCCCGGAGGTCCGTGCAGAAGCAAATGGTCGAGAGCCTCTCCACGCATGCGTGCGGCGGCAACAAAAACTTTCAGGTTTTCCACCACCTTGTCCTGACCACTGAATGAGTCGAACTCCGACGGTCGCAGAGCCTTTTCTATGTCACGCTCGCGTTCAGCCATGCCATGACCTTCGCGAGCGCCACGTATATCAAAACTATCGTCCATACACAGATCAAAAGAAAAGCATTCCGCGCTTACTGCTGCTTTGCGGCATAGAGCACAGGATTGGTCGAGGGGTCGTTGTACATCTTCATCTGTCGGTAGACCTTCATGTACTTGCGTCCGGCCTCGATATCGGCTATCAGCTGATTGATGGCCGTGGTGAGATCGGTGTGCTGTTCGCGCAGCGTGGCCAGCTTGGCGGCACACTTGGCAATATGCTCGGCCGATGCGTCGGTACGGGCAGTCTCTATCTCCATGTGATAGATCTTCAGTGCAAGAATGGACAGGCGGTCAAGAGCCCATGCCGGACTCTCGGTGTTGATTGTGGCATCCGGAGCCACTTCCACTCCTGCATATTTGTCAAGAAAATAAGAGTCGAGCTGCTCCACCATGTCGGTACGCACCTGATTAGAGCGATCGATACGGCGCTTAAGAGCCAGCGCGGCAACCGGATCAATCTCCGGATCACGTATTATATCTTCAAGATGCCACTGCACGGCATCTACAAGATTTTTCTCAAACAAAATGTGTTCGATAGTACCTTCGGCATAGGGATTGGCCACTACAGCATCCACATCGTCGGTCACATGATACATATCGGTGGCCTTACTGAATATCTCGTAACATTTGTCGGCTAATTCCATAATTCTATGATGTTTTGTGGGTTTGTCAATAATAAGGTTGCTGTTCCGGCAGTTTTCCTCCGTCGGAACCGAGTCGGGAGAGGTATAAATCCCGCAGATCACTCCAACGATAGTATGGGCCGTCGACAGGTGTGGCCGGAAGTGTGACTTCTCGTTCATTGAGCAGCACTTTCACCAGCACATCGCCGGGTGTATATTCGCGGCCTGTCGGACGATAGAATATCATCTGTATGTTGGAGGCCATGGGAAATATCTCGTAATTGCGCCATTCATTCTCCAGGCGGCTCAGATCGTTGATCTCACGTCCCAGTCCGTCGAGGTCGAGAAGCACTACAAACGGCAGAAGAGCCACTTCATGCCCAAAACGCATGTTGGCACTCGGACGTGCATTCATCACTGCTGTATCGGCGCTTTCTATCCAGTTGCGCAGCAGATATCGCTGTGTCATTGGGCCGGCACCTTCGGTAAGAGCCGTGTTGCCGAAACGAAGAAACCAGTCGGCATTATCGTACACCCACTTATTGTGCAGCTGACTGTCGGTAAACAGGTCGTAGGGCGCCACCTGATCATAATGGCTCTGTGCGTTTGCCGCTATTCTGAACATGGATTCGAACAATGCTTTTGCATCGATACTGTCGGCCACAAATACAGGATCATCTACAAGTTGAGAAGCAAATGCGGCATAGTCGGGTCGTGTGGCTCCGGCTATTGACTCAAGCGATTTTTTCTTTACCGCCTCATATTTCCCGGCGGCAACGTTGTCGTGGAAGTTGAGATAGCACACTGCGCTCTTCGACCCGTCGGAGGTGACCTCCAGACGCGGATTGAATGCCTTGAACTCCTGAAGCTCGTTGTCCATCGACAATATACACCTCACAACATCGGTGGAACGGGCGTCGATGCGGGCATCAGCCCCGAATATCTCGGGAAAATTGGCTGTCATGCGGCGCGCTATGCCACGATGCTGTACGGCACCAAGCTGAGTGAGCTCGCCATCACGGCCTCGAGAGTCCATCTCTATCTTGCGCATTTGTGCCAGAAGTTCCTTGCCACGCGGAGTGAGTTTACCGTTACGCTCGGCAGATCTCAACAGATTGATCGGCTCGCGATATACCCACTCGCCTATGTGCCAGCGGCTGCCATGCCGGCCGTAATGCTCCATGTGGTACGGCTCATAGCCCCCGGGGGCAGGTGTGAGCACAGGAAGCGGCTTCTCGGGATAGGGATAGGCATAGTAGTTGCCGGCAGTCTGTCGGTTGGCCACAACGGGCTGTGCCGCACCGGCCGACAATACAGAAGCTATGGCTATAATACACAATGAAAGAAGTCGCGTCGTCATGTCATAATATCGTTGATATTCGTATTGATGATAATGTCTTTCAGGATCACACAGGATCAGATCTGCGGCCGTACCCCGGTGTTTTCCTCGCTTTTTGGCGGCATCTTGCGCGCCAGAGCCTCCACAAGGTCATAAAGATCTATGCCGTCTTTGGACTTGAGAGCCTTGAGTATCTTGCGGTGGTTCTTCTCCTGATTGGATCCCTTGGCCGTCCATAACAGATTAATCACCCTGTCGGCTCGGCTGTTGGTGGCACGACCCTTGACTTTGAAATAATCGTTTGCCACCACAGCATCGATATCACCCTCCGTCATGGCATCGTAGAGAGCCCGGTAGGTATCGGTCTTGAGATTATCGCGGCGCCACTTGCTGTTGGTGTTGAGATAATCCACATCTGCTTGTTCGTCGGCAGACATGGCGACAGCCTGTACCGGCATACCGGCCGCACCCTGTGCCACAGCTCCCTGCAACGCCACAAGTTCTGTAGAATCGGATGCCGACTGCCCGTCGGAGTCTTCAGCCTTTCCGAGCCGCGACGCCAGATACCATATAGCCAGCACCAATATAACAATCGTGACGGATACCATCAGTATCTTATCTATGTTGATCTTCCGTCCGCCACCCTTAGACGGCTTACCGATATTGGACTCATTGACAAACTCGGGAGCCTTTCGCTCCGACTTTTTCTCCTCCCACATAGCGGTGGACGCCTTTTCCATAACCGGCGCCACCGGTCCGGATGGGGTATGCGTATCGCCAAGCCCAGGAAGCACAGCTGATTCGGCCACTACCGAGGCGGCATTCTCAGCCTGGGTATCCGGTGTCTGACCCGACGACGTATGATCGTAGGCCGGACGCACATCCACATTGTATGTCTCCGGACTGCTGCCCATGAGCCTGTGCGCACGGAATCCATGAAAACGTCCGGCACGCAACTGACAGTATTCAGGAGTGTTTTTTTCGATATTCAAAGCCTCTTCCACCACTCTTCCGTCGCCGAAATCCAGACGCAGCATCACGTCTTTCGACTCCGGCTCAAGCACTATCACAAGGGGTGCTGCCTCAGACAGCTGCTCCGGAGTGAACTCTCGTGAATAAGAACTGAAGTTGGTCGATGATACTGAAACTTTGGCTTTTCCATTTACAAAATCGGAATTGGACACTTCAAATCCCTCATCGTTGCGGTTGGCAGTACGGCCGTTGATAAGCACGGTATATGTGTCTATGGCAACTCCTCCACCCGAAGACACGGTATAAGGAATGCGCTTGTGAAACACTATTCCGGCATGACGAGCACTGTTGACTACGAGTGCCGGGCCATTGATGCGGACATAGCGGTTGGTGGTGCCGACTTCAAACATCACCGACACCGGATCAAATCCCTGACAGTTGTATACGACCGTGAGATGATCGGTAAATTCCACCCGCATGGCCGATGCTGTGACCTCGGGCGGACACACCACCATAAGAGCCTTGTCGACCGAAGCAGTCACCTGCGGAAGTTCGGAACCCGGCACTGCAAGCACCGATGCAGGCACTATAATTACACCTGTAAATCCGGCATAGTCTTTCTGGCGGGGAAATCCGAATATATTGGCCAACTCTGCAGGTGATGAATATGTGCGATAGCACATGGGGGCACCTGCAGGCGCCGCCTGCGAGTTGTCGGGGCTTACAAGAGCTTCTTCCGGGAATCCTGCTTCTGATGCCAGACGCTCGATAAGCGGCTCTGTAAGAGTCTCTCCTTCATATATACGGCTCTTTATCGATCCGAGAAGTGTAACCACCTGACGCCCGGGCATAAGCACCTCCGGAGCCATAGAGATAGTCACCGCCATCTGAAGAACGCGGCTATCGGGAGATGTCATAAAATATGAAAACGCCCTGCGTCCGCCGGCGTGCCATATCATGTAGCCGTCGGTAAGGCTATCGAAGTGATCGTGAAGCATTGTAATGTCCGGCAAAAGATCCGACTTACCGTCAGCAGTATCGCCATAGACCACAAACTGGCCGGCAGAGTCACGCATGCCGACCGATATATTGAGATATGTAAATTTCGCTCTCATTATGTAAGTTGGAGTATAGATATGCTATGTCGTGCAAAGATAATAATTATTTGCAATCTCCATCCACAATTATGCGCCGATTTTAGCAATATGTCACGTGAGGACCATAAAAACAACACAAGAGATACCCGAAGGCATCCCTTGTGTAATTACAAATATGTTCAGATCCGGATCTATCAGTTGGTCCAGGCGATATCCCATATCGACACGCGGTCGACATTCTTATCGGTGCCTGTCTTGCAGTCGTTGACGATCTCTATAACGAATTCGCCCGATACGTTGCAGTCCATGCTGAAGTTACATACTTCAAACTTGGTGACTGTGGAAAGATCTACGGTCTGTGTCTTGACCACCGAACCACCCTGCTTGATGTTGACGGTAAACTTACACTGCTTGTCGGAGAATGCAAATCCGTACTTGAATGTCAGCTTCTTGATGCCACCGGCCAATGCGGGCGACACAAGCGAGCCCGGAGCCGAAGACTTGCCGTTGAGACACACTGCCTTGGTGTCGGCCGACGAACCGATGAAGGTGAACACCGGATTGTTGTCGGACGCGCCACCCGACTGAACCGCGCAGTTCGTGGCGACCCATCCGGCTGTGGTGGTGAAAGTCTTGTAGCTTGAACTGTTTTCAAGCGTTCCGAGGTCGGCGGTATTGGAACCTGTTACCGGAGGTGTCGGAGGTACGGGCTCTTCACCGCCACCTGTGCCGGGAGTTCCGGCCACCACATCTTCCACACGATAGGTGGTGTAGCTGGATCCGGAAGCCGCGGTGTAGCAGAATCCGATATATACTGTGCCCGAAAGGCCAGCCAGCGATACATTGCCCGACTCCACAAAGTCGCTCCATGAGCCGGTGGGCTGCACGATGGTGGCGTTGAGCTTGGTCTTGGTGGCAGTAGCGGGATCGGCCGAACTGAGCGCATAGACCTCAAGAGTGCCATTGCCGGTATACCCAACCTTGGTTTTGAAAGTAAGCACCTTGTCGGTCATTCCATCGACATTGAGCGGACAGGAGATGAGCCACGACACAAATCCGTCGGGACCCGGAGTCTTGCCATTGCCATAGGCTGTCACTTCAGCGCAGTTGGTAGGATTATTGTTGTCGGCCTTGCGGATAAACCATGAGGCATTGCCCGAAGTCTGGGCGATGGTGAAGCCTGTAGGTGTGGGGAACGAGGTAGCGGCGTCGAAGTTCTCGCTGAACGATGTCACTGCATCGCCGGGAGTCGGAGGCGTGGGTGTGGAGCTTCCGTCGAGTTTGTAGTCGGAAGTTTCTTTCACGCCGGCCACACCGAAGTAAGCAATAAGATTGCCATAGACAGAACAGAGCTTCTTGTGATTGCCCGCGTTGTCCATAAGGTTGAGAGCCGAGCGCACGTTGCCTGCGGGCAGCTGTACGGGGACACATTTGGTGTAGTCGGTCTCGTCGGGAGTAGTGGCGAGCAGCACGTTAGCGGCGTTAGTGGCAGGTACAGTGAAGAGTGCGCCGTTGAGATACTTGTCGGGCACATATCCTACGATATATCCGCTCACCCACTTGCCGGTCTCGTTCACCGACTTGCCCTTTGCCAACACCTGAGTGGCGTTGTAGGGCGAAGCCTCTGATCCGTCACCTTCGGCCACAGCACCACCCGGAGTCTCGCCACCGGGTACTGTGACGCCTTCGATGCGCCATTCTGTTGCAGCGCCGCTGTTGCCGGTAAAGGCGCTCATGCCAAGCTGTGTGCCCGGTGTGGCAAGGAGCCATATCTGCTTTTTATAGTTTTCAGGCTTGTCAAGCAGGTTTCCGTAGACCTGAAGAGGCGATTCCATGGGCAGACGCACAAGCATGCAGTCGTCGAGCGAGTTGGCCTCCGGAGTCTGACCGATGACCAGAGTGTTGCTGAGTTCGGCGTCGACACCGAATATTATATCGTCGACCGATGTAACTTCCGAAACACCTGCGCGGAGCGAACCTACAATATAGCCTGTGTACCACGCCGATACGGGAGATTCAGAGCTAATCATGCCTATGGCCTCGATCACGTCGTAAGGATTGTCCTGAGTGCCCTTGGGCAGAGTAGGATTACCGAAGTTGAGAAGGTCGTCGGGCGAACGCATGAGAAGCTGCCAATGGAGATTGCCACTTGACTTATAAGTCGAAAGCAGACCCACAATGTCACCGCTCTCAGCGGGGAGCTTCATGCTCCAGTAATTAGCATAACCCGATGTGCGGACTATGATTTCATTACCGTTAGCGTCCTTGAGCGTGCGGTTGGTATTGATCTTGTGACCGTCGCAGAACGATTTCTCACCGCCGTCGACAAACTTCACATTGTTGATGCGCACAAGCTGGCTCTGGTATTTCTGCTGCTCGGCAGAGCCGTTGCCAAGCTGGCCGAGATCAATGGTAAGAGTGTCAACCTTGGCGGGCTGGGGCAGACCGTTGAGCTGCACGTGCTCTTTGAAGAACTCAAAGGGCATGAATGTGGCCTGCCATCCGTATGCAGCCGAATAGTCGGGGTAGCCGAGCTGCTGCAGGGTGCTGTACTTGCCTATGTACATATCGGTAACGTCTATCACAATCTCCTGACCCACACGATAGTCATTGTAAAGCGAGTTGGCGTTGATAGAGAGTGTCAGAGCGGCGGTTTCATCCTGTATGTAGAGGTTCTTGTAGATGTTGCCCGACGCATCGGAGCTGATCACACGGCCTGCGATGACCATGTGCTGGCCGTCGGCGGTGAGAGGCAATTCCTTGATGTAGTTGTCGGCATCGTCCCAGAAGTTTGCCTTTAGCTCGGCTATAGTGGTATTGGGCTGGAGCGTGGCTACAGGCACATTGATGCCGGGAGCGTCGAAATCGTCCTGACAAGCCGTCATCGACCATCCTGCCACCACTGCGGTCAGCATCAAGCCTATATATGATTTTATATTTTTCATATCTATTACTTATAGTTTAGTTAAGGTGTGGATGGTAACTGTTACATTTTCTCGTACAGCACGGGCATTACACCGCGTGCGTCGCTGTAAGAGCCGTAGGAGCTGTACTGCGAGTCATACTGCACATACTTGTTCACCGACGTATTGGTGATCTTGAATGTGCCGTCGGCCTGAGCCTGCACGGTCCACACACAGCCGTCGACAATTGTGGCCGAGAAGTTGAAGCTGTTGTACGTACCGGTCTGATAGAGATAGCGTCCGTCAGACATCTTTATAGTGTAGCCGCCGGTGGTGGATTCGATTGTAAACGCCTTGCTGTCGTCGGCCGATATCACACCTCCGTTGTCGGTCACGTCGGTCACCTGAAGATAACCATAGTTAGCCGTATTGAGCGTGGCGGCCTTGCCGGATGCCACTAGCAGATACTGCTTGCCGGAGGTGACAGTGGTCACTTTCTTAAACTGCGCGCCTGCCGGGGCGGGAGTGTCGCCACCGCCCTGTGCGCCCCACACGTATTCCGAAGCGCTCTTGAGACCATTGACACCGAAATATTTTTCAAGATTACCCTTGATGGTTATCTGCTTGCCAAGGTTGTCGGCATGATCCACGAGATTAAGGGCGTCGCGCACTGCTCCGGCTGGGAGTTGTACGGGAACACACTTTGTCACATCGGTCTCAGTGGCCGATGCAGCTATGAGCAGGTTGGTCTTGAGTGCGAAAGGTCCTGTAAAGGCTGCGTCGCTGATAGACTTATCGTTGACTGCACCCACGATATATCCGGTCATCCACACGCCGGTGCCTGTGGCTCCGCCTATCACCTGACTTACTTCAAACGGCTTGTCGGATGTACCGTCGCCTGAACCAGCCGGAGGTGTGGGATCTTCGGGGGTTGTACCGCTGTCGTCGCCTTTGTCGCCCCATGCGTATATAGTGGTTGTTTTCAGACCGGAAGCCCCGAAGTATGCAGCAAGATCACCCTTGATTGACACCTGCTTGCCCAGATTGTCGGCATGATCCTTGAGATTGAGAGCGGTGCGCACGTCGCTGCCGCTTGTGAGCTGCACGGGTATGCAGTTGGCCACATTGGTCTCGTCGGGCGAAGCTGCAAGAAGCACATTCGAAGCCACTGTGGCGGGAACTGTGAAGTGAGCGCCAGAGCTAAGTACCTGCCCTTCGACCCAGCCTACTATGTAGCCGGTCACCCATACACCAGAACCTTCAGCACCTGCGAGCACGCCACCGACAGTGAAGGGATCTTCGGCAGTACCGCTGCCTTCCATTACGGGAGCATAGCTCTCGCCTTCGAAATCGGTACAGTCGTCGGGCGAACGGAAAAGGAACTGCCATGTACCATTGAAGTAACTGAGAATACCCTCTACATTGCCATGGCCTGCGGGAAGCACCTGATCGCAGAAATCGGATTTGTTTGAGTTGCGCACAAGCAGACGGTTGCCGGTCTCGTCGATAAGATAGCGGTTGACGGCTGTAGAAGACGAACCGGTCTCACCCCATGTCAGCTCGCCGCCGCCTACCCACGATACGTTCTCGACGCGGATGAGCTGGCTCTGATATTTTTGCTGGTCCTCTACCGAGCTCATCGAGTTGATCTCAGAGATGGTCATAGTAGTCGAATAGGTTTTCGACGGGTCGGGCAGACCGTTGAGGAATGTATGGGCCAGGAACTGAGTGGCCGGCATCTTGGAGGTCTGTGGAGTACCGTTGTATTCACCCGCAGTACCGATCTGGAAGAGTCCGGCATATTTTCCGGCATAAAGTTCGGTAACGTTGATATACATCTCCTCACCTACTTTATACTTGGTATACAAATGTTGCAGACCATCGTTGCTTGATGTGAGGGTGGCTATGGTGATGGCACCGGTCTCGTCCTGCAACATCACATTCTGATAGATGTTGCCTCCGGCATCTGTGGCTATGATGCGGCCGCCGAGTATGATGTCCTCGCCATCTTCGGTCTTGCCCACCTGAGTGCAATAATTATTGTCGGAAGACCAGTATTTGGCCTTGAAATCGGCAATGGTGGTGTTGGCACGTACGTCGGTTGACGGAATCGTCAGAGGAGGCACGGCAAGGTCGTTGTCGCAGCTTGTCATAGCCACCGACGACACCGCTACCGCAACTGCGGCCAACAATGATTTATATAGTTTCATATATCGTTGATAATTTGAATTTAAGAATCTACAATAAGGATTTAGAAACGCAGACCCACGTTAAGGAACACCTTGATGCCCTGGGCGTAGAAATACTTGTTGGGGTATTTCAGCCTGTTGAAGTCAGAGTAGTCGAATCGACCCTGCTGATAACCGTAGGTCATGATGTTTTTCTTGTTCAGGATATTGTCGACATTGAGATTGATATTCAGACTCATCGAACGGTTGAGATAGATGAGTTTGCCTATCGAAGCATTGAGTGTGAATGCATTGTTGAGCTTGTCTTCGGCAGTGATTTCTTTAACAGCCTTTGCGAGCGACGCCTCATCGGGATACATAGTCCAGAGATCGGTCAGAGCCTCATGACGTATGGGCGACTGATTGACATAGGCATTTCCCATCCACGATGCGTTGATGTTGAAGAACCACATCTTGGGAGCGGCCCAGTCAAGACCTACGTTTACGGCTGTCTGCGGAGTACCGCCTACATGATAATTTTTGAGATATACGGTGGTGGCGGTATCGGGCTGCATACCGTTTTCGTAGCTGCGCACACCGGTAGGATTGTTTTTATAGCGATAGCTTGCTATGGTACCTGCGGCTGTGGCAGTAAGGCTCGGAGTGATCTTGAATGCCATGCCGAGTTCTATACCCTGATAGTTCTGACGCACGCCCTTGGTCACATAGTTCATGAATGTCGAGTATTGGTCGTCGTAGTACGATGTACGCTCTGTGAGGTCGAACATATCGGTGTAGAATGCGCCGATGCTGCCTCGGAAGCGACGGTAGTTCCAGTTGTAAGAGAGGTCTACCGATGCCACACGGGTGCTGTTGAGACCGTCGATGGCGGTGTCCTTGATACGCGGCGATATGTAGGCATACTCAAAGAGAGGTGCCATAGTGGCATACTCGGCATGGAGCATGATGGCGTTGCGGCCGTCGATCTTGTAAGTCGCGCCGGCTTTTATGGCGCCATTGTCAAACCTGTGAGTTTCACCCTTGCCGAACGAATTGTTCGGAGCACGTCCGTTGCGCATCTTGCCGTCGCGCTGAAATTGTGTATAGCTGAGTTCCAGACCGTAGTTGATGTCCCAGTTGGCCAGATTGATCATATTCTGGATCCAGGCCTTGGCCTGTATGGCATTGATGTAATAATTGTAACCGAAAGTGTCGCCGTCCGTCACCTTGCGGTTGGGGTTGTTAAGGTCGTTCTGGAGCATCTGCGGATTATCGGGAAAATCACGTTCGGAGAACTGGTCGATGTCGAGCCAGAACTGACCGCCCAGCAGGTCGCGCACTGTCTTGTAGTAATGTGCGCGGGTATAGTTGGCCGACACACCGGCCTGCAGCGACATATTGTCGTTAAGACGATGATTGAGCACAGAGCTGAATATGAAGTTGAGCTGATTGCTGTGACGGTTTTCGAGAATGTAGGTCGAACCCTTCTGCGTTCCTTCCGGATTGGCCGCGTTGGCCTCGTTGTTAAGGTAGTTGGCCTGGTACATAGCATCCCAATTGATCTGGCGGAACGAACTTGTGTGCCAGAGATCGGTGTACAGATCGTAAGCCTCCTTGTTGTCGGCGTAGTACGACGGCAGATAGCGGTAGTAGTCGGGACGCGGGTCGCGGGCATTGTACCAGTTGAGAGCCGAAGTGGAGTAGTTGACCGAACGGAATGCAAAGCCGGTGTTGAGCGAAGTGCCCGATTTGGGTTTCCATATCCAGTTGAGTATGGCGGTGGGATCGAAAGTCTCCACTATCTTGGCGCTTCGTTTCTTGCCGTCCTGCCAGCCCCAGTTGGGGTTGTAGAGATTGTTGTCAGCCAGATCGTAAGCCTCGAGATAGGTGGCCGAGTTGGTGGCGCGCTGGGTAGGTGCACCGAATGTGGTGAGAGTCAGCGAGTGACGCGGGTTAAACTGCTTTTCAAGCGAGAGGAAGTAGCCGCCGGAGTTGTAGAATGTACCCGGCACCACACCCTCGTTGGCATAGCGGCCTATGGCTCCTACGGTGACACCCCAGCCGTTTTTGTTGATGCCGGTAGAGTACATCACCATTGCACGGAGCATGTAATTGGAGTTGGTATAGGCTACCGAACCGTTGAATCCGCTGGCGTAGCTTTCGGTTATGGTGTTGATGTTGGAGCTGCCGCCAATGCCGCCGAAACCGTAGCTTGCCGCGCCCATGCCAAGGGTATTGGTACGGTTACGGAACGCGCGGTTCATACCGCCCAGAGTGGAGTAGTTGAAGCGGCCGCGGGCAAGATCGTTAAACGGGATTCCGTTGATATACGTAGTGTTGAAGTACGAATCATAACCACGCATGCGGAATCGCATCACACTGAAGTTGTAGTTCGATGCATTGTAATAGACATTGTCAGATGCCCCCGTGAGCACACCAACCGACTGGGCGTTGCCTTCCTCGTCTTCGAGAGCCGTCTGGTCGAAAAGCAACTCCTGGCGGGTTTCGTTAAAGGCATTTCCCGGATTGGACATCGCAGACATGCGAAGCTGGCCCATGTCCGAATTCACACCCGTGAGTATTTGCACCGGCAGCGTGAAGTCATTGTAGCCATAGGCAGCCACTGTGATCACATCGCTACCCGGATTGACATTACTGATACTAAAATCGCCTGCGGGACCGGTGATCACCACCACCCCCTGATCATTGAGCATGACAGCCGCACCCGCAACCGGATTGCCGGTCGTGGCGTCAATGACCGTTCCCGATACGCCGGCCTGTTGGGCCAACGAAGGCAACACCGCTGTCAGCAACAATAGCATGAACAGTTTGATTCTCATAAATAGTGATTGATTAATGTTTATTATATAATAATTTGTTTCCAAGTTACTTGCACTATACACCGCCGACAAAGGCATATAAACCGCGCCGCAAAATGTATTAATAACTTTCAAAGTTAGATAAATTTATTGAATTTTCCATAGCTTTAAAGAGTATTTTTACCTCTCAGCATGAACCCTGAGCCGGACTCACCATTTTTATCTGCATATTATGTATATTTAAAAAGATTATAACTAATTTTACGCACGGTTTTATCCTGATATGACAAATTAAAACTCCATTCATAATGAAACGTATCGCACTATCACTTCTCATCGTGGCATTAGCCTGCACTTCGGCCGTGGCGCAGAAATATGCGTCGTATGGCGTGGCTTTCTACAACCTGGAGAATCTTTTCGACACCATCCCCAACAATCCCCTCGGACGCGATCTGGAATTCACCCCTCAGGGCAAAAACCAGTGGGGCAGCAAGAAATACTGGAACAAGATCTCGAATCTTGCCAATGCCATCGCCCACATGACCACAACCACCACTCCAATGGGTCCGGCCATCATAGGCGTGTCGGAGATTGAGAACAAATCAGTGCTCGACGACCTCGTGAAAGCCGCACCGATAAAGAAATGGATGCTTCAGGTGGTGCATCACGACTCACCCGACCGTCGCGGCGTCGACGTGGGACTGCTCTACAACCCTCGCTTTTTCCGTGTGGTCGATGTCACCAACCACACACTCGTCATTCCCGGATACGAATCATTCAAGACCCGCGATCAGATGTGTGTCACAGGCATACTCGGCGGCGATACCATAAGCGTGATCGTCAACCACTGGCCTTCACGCCTCGGCGGACAGGAACAGTCGTCGTACCTGCGCGAGGCCGCCGCACAGCTCAGCAAAGACATTGCCGACTCACTGTGGCGCATACGCCCCAATCAAGGCGTGATAATAATGGGGGACCTCAACGATGACCCGCAGGACAAGTCATGCGCCAAAGTACTCGGCGCCAAGAAAGACGCGCGCGGCGTAAAACCCCACGAATTCTACAATCCTTGGTGGAAAATGATAGACAAGGGCATAGGAACCCTTGCCTACAAAGGCTCATGGAATCTCTTCGACCAGATCATAGTCAGCGGCACACTGCTCAAAGACAATGCCGACGGAAGAATATATTACAGAAAGTGCCAGGTCAACAACTTCGAATTTCTGAAAGACACCGAAGGCAACCGTCAGGGATACCCTCTGCGCACTCATTCAGGCGGAGTGTGGCTCAACGGTTACTCCGACCACTTCCCCACTGAAATATTCTTGCTCAAAGAGATGTAACCAACCACAACTCTCTTCTTGGCAAAACACACAGAGGGGTGCCCGTCAGGCACCCCTCTGATTTTAATCACAATACGCTGATTGCAGTTTCCCTTACACAGTAAGTATCTCCTTTTCCTTGGCAGCGAAAAGCTCATCGATTCGCTTGAGATATTTGTCGTGGAGCTTCTGTGCCGAAGCCTCGGCATCCTTCTCCACATCCTCGGGCATACCCTGCTTCACGGCCTTTTTAAGCCCGTCGATAGCATCGCGACGCGCATTGCGCACCGACACCTTGGCATTTTCAGCTTCTGCCTTTGACTGCTTTACGAGCTGCTTGCGACGATCTTCAGTCAGCGGAGGTATGCACAGGCGTATCACCTCGCCGTTGTTTTCGGGAGTTATACCGAGTTCCGAGTTGATGATCGCTTTTTCGATCTCCCTGAACATTCCTTTTTCCCAAGGAGTAATGGCTATGGTACGTGCGTCGGGCACCGATACATTTGCCACATTTGAAATAGGCACAGCACTGCCGTAATACTCCACACGTATGCCGTCAATTATTTTGGCATTGGCTTTGCCCGCACGGATATGGGCAAGCGACTCGTCGAGATACGCCACGGCCATTTCCATCTTTTCTTCAGCCGGGCCTAGATATTCTTTTACATCCATCGTAGTTATATATTTTTTTTGACTTTAATAAACAAGTGTGCCTATAGGCTCTCCGGCCATTACCTTCGCCAGATTGCCCTGAGTATCCATATCAAACACTATGATCGGAAGACCGTTTTCCTTACACAGTGCGGTAGCGGTAAGATCCATCACACGCAGTCCGCGCGACAGCACCTCATCGTATGTGATCTCACTGAACTTTGTGGCAGTAGGATCTTTTTCAGGATCAGCAGTATACACGCCGTCGATGCGCGTACCCTTGAGCATCACATCCGCGCCTATCTCAATGCCGCGAAGAGCACTGCCCGTGTCGGTGGTAAAGAATGGATTGCCTGTACCGCCTGCTATTATGGCCACAATGCCGTTTTCAAGCGCCTCGATGGCACGGCGGTTGCCATACTGCTCGCCGATCGGAAACATATTTATGGCCGTATAGACTCTTGCCGGCTGCCCTATGGACTCAAGCGCAGAGCTGAGAGCCAGAGAGTTGATTGTAGTAGCCAGCATGCCCATCTGGTCGCCCTTAACACGGTCGAAGCCTTTGGCCGCGCCTTGCAGGCCGCGAAATATATTGCCGCCGCCTATCACTATGGCTACTTCCACACCCTGCTGCACCACTTCGGCTATCTGAGCCGCATACTGTCCGAGTCGCTCGGAGTCTATACCGTAGCCCTGATGCCCCATCAGTGATTCGCCACTGAGTTTCAGAAGCACTCTTTTATATTTAGTTCTCATAAAGATATATGTTTTTATGGATTGTTTAAACCATTCGTGTTGCAAACTTAGCAAAATTTCCCGATGCCTACAAACTGCTCACAAGTCAGTTGCTACCGGTGCTGAGCACAGGCTGTGCGGGCTCGTCGGCGCAAAGCACCACCAGCAGATTGCTCACCATGGCGGCCTTGCGCTCGTTGTCGAGCGTCACCACATTGTCTTTTTCAAGACGCTTCAGCGCCATGTCCACCATCGACACGGCTCCTTCCACGATCTTCTCACGGGCCGATATTATGGCTGCGGCCTGCTGTCGGCGCAGCATCACGGCTGCAATCTCCGGAGCATAAGCCAGATAGTTGATGCGGGCTTCCACAACCTCCATACCGGCCATGGCCAGGCGGTCGTTGATCTTGCGTTCGAGCAGTTCGTTGATCTCATCGCCACCTTCGCGCAAAGTAAGCTCACTGGAGTCCGACGATGTCTGGTCATAAGCATAATGCCCCGTCACCTCGCGCAGTGCGGCATCGCTCTGTATGCGCACGAAGTTCTGAAGCGCAGCGTTGCTCACCGACGATCCGGCGGCTCCAAGAGATGCCGAATCGATATCAAACACAGCACGGTAGGTGTCCTTGATGCGCCACACCAGCACCATACCAATGAGCACCGGATTGCCCACCTTGTCATTAACCTTGATAGGCTCGATATCCATGTTGCGGATACGCAACGAAAGCTTGCGGCGTGTCATGAACGGATTGGTCCAGAAATATCCTACCCGACGGCAAGTGCCGCGGTATTTGCCGAAAAATATCATCACACGTGCCTCATTGGGCTCCTGGGTGAAATAGCCCACACATCCCATCACAAACAGAATGGCGAGCACGGCGGTGCCACCGACACTTACGAGCGGGGTATCCTCCCCTCCGCAGACTATACATATTATAGCCAGCACGGGGATAAGTATAAACGTAAAGAATATCATGGCAAATCCGTTGATAAGCAGACCGCCATATTCGTATTCCTGATTCTCTGAATGCTTGTTGGTCGACATTGTTATTATGTTTTATTTGTTACAATTGCGAATATACATATTTTTTGTTAAAAATCATACTACTGTCCCCAATACGCAGAAAAAATACGGCTATAAACATATATTCGGTTAATATATAAGAATAATTGTCGTACATTTGTATGCCCGACTTAAGTCCGGGCATATAATCCATAATCTGCTTTACCATGAATTTGACCAAACTCGCCACATGCGCCATGCTGATCATGGCCTCCATGACAGCAAACGCACAGGAAGTAAAACTCTCCGGCACTATTCTCGGATCCAATGCCACTCAGGCAAAAAACGCATTTGACGGAAAAACATCGACATATTTCCAAGGTGAATATTACACAGCAAGCCCACAGTCACTCTACTATGGACGCAATTGGGTAGGCCTTGATCTCGGCGAGGCGCACGTGATAACGAAAGTGGGCATAGCCGCACGTCTTAACTATGAGAGCAGCTGTCTGTTTGCCGTAGTGCAGGGAGCCAACAAGGCCGACTTTTCCGACGCATTGCCAATAACCATGCTCAAGACACAACCAACCATCGGCACCACTACATATCTCGATGTGGATGTTAGCCGCGGCTTCCGATACGTACGAGTTGTGGCAACAAACAGCCGGGGATACTTCAGCGAAATAGAATTTTACGGTACTCCGGGCAAAGGCGATGACACTAAATTCTACCAGATCACCAATCTGCCTACCGTATCATTCAACACCCCCGGGATGGCTCAGATAAAATCCAAAGACGACAAACACCCGGGATCGTTTGTCGCCATCATTTCACAAAATGGCACCAATCTGCTGGTTGACACTCTGGCTCAGATGAAAGGCCGAGGCAACGGCTCGTGGACTTTCAACAAAAAACCATTCCAGATAAAGTTCAACAAAAAGCAGCAACCGCTCGACGCTCCAGCCAAAGCAAAAAAATGGACTCTGATCAACAATTATGGCGACCGCACGCTGATGCGCAACAAAGTAGCATTCGACATAAGCCGTGAGGCAGGAATGAAATACACTCCTTACTGCACATTCGTAGACGTGATATACAATGGCGAATACGAAGGCGCATATCAGCTATGCGACCAGGTGGAAGTAAATCCCGGACGCGTGGAAGTTACAGAGATGACACCGGAAGACATAGCCGGCGAGGAACTTTCAGGAGGCTACTTCATAGAGATTGACGCCTATGCCAATCAGGAGATATCATGGTTCAAATCCAACAAAGGCATACCCGTGACCATCAAGTCACCTAAAGACGACGAGATAGTAAGCCAGCAATCGGCATATATCAAGGATTTCTTCAACAAGATGGAGACAGCCCTGTGGTCATCTAATTTCACCGACCCCGAAACCGGCTACCGCAAGTATCTCGATCTTGAGAGCTTCCTGCGCTACTTCATCGTATGCGAGCTCGACGGCAATCTCGACTCTTTCTGGAGCACATACATGTGGATGGATCGCGGCGACAACATGCTGCACGTAGGCCCCGTGTGGGACATTGACCTCGGATTTCAGAACTACGGCAGCCCCAACCCCGTCAACAATCTTTCGGACTTCCTCTACACCCACAAGGACGCCTCAAAGGCCGACGGAATGGAAGCATTCGTAAGCCGAATCATCAAGCAGGATGCCGGCGCCAAGGAACTGCTGTCGGAAACATGGAGCCGCCTGCGCAAATACGGCAATTTCAACTATGAATATTTCGAACAGCGTATCGACGAGTACGTAGCCACCCTCACCGAATCACAGACCCTCAACTTCCAACGATGGCCCATACTCAACATGTCGGTTCAGAAGGGACAGAAAGTATTCGGCAGCTACGAAGGCGAGATCAACAACCTTAAAACATTCCTCGAAGGCCGCTTCACAAAACTCGACCAGCTCATAGGACTGCGTGATGTCTCGGCCATTGACGACATAGCGCAGGACGAAGACAGCAATGCCCCCTCAGAACTATTCGACCTGCAGGGACGCCGTGTGGATTCCGCATCACCGATGCCGGGCATATACATACGCCGCACAGGAAGCAAAGCCGAAAAGATCGTAGTGCGTTGATATCAGTCACTCCAAAGCATAAAGCAAGAGTCCGCTACCTGTCGGTAACGGACTCTTGACTATGTAATGGATATATGCTGTCTATAGTAATATGCTTAATGTGTATTTGCCATACAAGGCTATGCCTCCTAAGCCTTAAGGGATTCTATTATGGGAATTATGGAGTAGGTGA
>CAJTQH010000024.1:26240-26749 GCA_910578305.1 uncultured Muribaculaceae bacterium | reverse complement strand
GTTGCTCTGCACGAGGCTGTTGGCGTAAGAGTTGTTGCCGTTGACGAGATACTGGCGTATCTGCGACAGGGTGTTGGAGCTGACGGTCTTGTTCATGTCCCAATATGTGGAAGCACCTGTTCCGGGGCCGCCTTTCCATAAGGTCTTTTCGTTGAGCACAACACGCTCGCGGTTGATAGAGCCGAGCACGTTGCCGCCAAACGAACCGTTGCCGATGGGGAATGACTTGCGTTCCCATATCTGGTCGGGGTTGGTGTCTGTGCTGCTGAAATCGTTGTTGTTCCAGGCACCAGCTCCGGTAGTGGATGAGTTGGGCGTGTCAAACCAGATGGCATTTCCGGCAGTGTAGTCGATAGTCTCGTTAATGACAAGACCATTGGCAGCGTCAGCAGCGGGTGTGATGTTCTCTCCGTTGATTGTGATGCTATTGATGTCGACCAGAATCACATTTTCAAGAGGCGCGTTTTCAGCTACGTCAGCGAGCAGAATGAAATAGTTGTCGCCGGTAG
>CAJTQH010000024.1:0-26230 GCA_910578305.1 uncultured Muribaculaceae bacterium | reverse complement strand
TTGAATGAGAACGTGGCTGAAGCTGCGCAAGCGTCGGCCGATGCCACTACATCTTCAGTGATGTTGCCGGTGGTAGAGTAGACCCAACGCAGATTGCTGATGTCGGAAGTGGCTGTACCGTTGTAAGACATGGTGATGCCAGTTGCCGACAGCGGATTGAGCGAGCCGTTGGTGTTGATGAGTACTGAAGCTATCTGTGTGTTCTGAGCACCGGGATTGACAGAACCGTTGCGCATGATGGCCTTGGTCTCGCTTACCTCCATGTCGGTAGCAGGAAGCACCTGGATTTCAAAGTCGTAAGATACACCGTTGCGTATCTGACCGTTGAGCGTAGTAAACAAGGTGTTCTGCCATTGCTCGGACTTTGTAGCGGGCTCATAAAATACTGTGCGCATGCGGTAGGTGCCGGGTTCAAGTCCAGCCGGAATGTTGACAGTGCGTGTGTGGCCGGTGTATATAGCCGAGTTGGGCATGTCGGTGTTGCCTTTACCGGATATCTCTCCGGCATCAGTAAACAGGCCGTTTTTATTCCAGTCGATGAAGAATGCTTCCTGAGTCCAGTCGAGCTCTTTGGATGCCGAGCCTATGGTGTTTTCCCATCCGTAATATGTGATCTGGAAAGATGTCGTGCCATGCTGTATCTTAATGGGGTTGGCTGTCTTGTCGATAAGCGCTCCAGCCTCGATGTATGTGTTGGCACTGCCGGAGAAGCCGGTGTAGGGCAGATCGGCCTGAGATGTGCAGTTGAATACTTCGGGAGTGAATGTGCCCTCTGTAGTGACTCGTTTAAGGTAACGGTTCTGCTGTGTGGATGGTGTGCCGGTGTATGTGCGCTTCATTGCCGGATACTCGATGTCGCCGAAGTTGGCAGTGAGGGCCATGTCGGTGTTGTCCCATACAGTAGTTGTGGCAAGATTCGAGTAAACTTCCGAAGTGGCATCGTTAGTCCAGTTTTTGAACATATAGCCCTTGGCGGCAGTGGCGTTGATCTCTACCGGGCCTATGGTTCTAACCGAAAGTCCGTTGTGTCCGGTTATTGATACCTGACCAAGACTCTCATCGCTTGACTTGATGGTTACGGTGCGTTCGGAGGGAACTTCCACAACCAGAGTCATGTCGACGATACATCCGCCGTCGGCGGGGATGGTGCCACCGCACGGGTTAAGTGAATTCCAGTCTATTTTGAATCGCATGCGGTATTCTCCCGGCTCAATGTCGGTCGGAATAGTGAATGAAGGCATGGATGATGTTGAAACTCCGCTGTTGCGTGCGGCTGTCTCTCCACGGCTGTTGGGCGCGGTGGCTCCATCTCGGTCGTTGACGTTGTAGTAAGAGTATGATACGAGTTCGCCGTTGTTGGAGCCGTCAGCATTGAGGGTGGTGTTGAATTCTCCGTCGTTGTCGTAGTCTACATACATGTATCCGTGCATCCACTCTCCGTTCCATGCCAGAGAACTGAAGCTGAGTGTGGAGCCCGGTTGCGCTACCACTCGAGATGTTGTCTTGTCGAAATAAGTGGGTGAACCTGTGGCCGGACTCTGGTTTACGGCAACAGTCACACTACTTGCTCCATTGTAAATTCCAATGGATGTGAGGTTGCGGCCGCCTAACGTTCTTGTGAGCGACGACGAGGTACAATAGTCGTGTGCCTGTGTCGTAAGCGAACATAGAAGCATTGCCGAACCAAGCAAGATTGATTGGCTTTTTAGTTTCATGAATAAAATAATTGGTAATTAAATTGGGTTGCGTATTTAAGTAGCTTTACATGGTATTGTTTATGAAATGCAAAGATATAATAAAGTTTGTTTTATAGATGTGAATTTTGCGCTAAATAGTGTCTTTTTTATTCTGTGATCTGGATTCCGGCCCTTCCGACGGTGAGTATGCGACTTTGTCCGGGCTTTGCCAGTGTGTGGGATATGTGCAGAGCCGCTATGCCCATGGTGCGTCGTAAGTTGATCTCTATACATGGTGCTATTTGCACGGATCCGTCGGGAGATCGGTGGGACAGCATGTCTACTCCGAGCCATCCGTTGTAGTGCGGGGCTATGACATCTCCAAGAGCTTGGGAGAGTGATGCTATTGTATCTGTGAGATCAATCCCTATGGCATGGGATATGTCGGGCTGGGTCATGATGAGATTGCCTGTGTAGAAGCCGCGTCTGTCGGTGGCAAAAAGCGACAAACCTCGGAATGCTATGGAAGCTGTGGTTTTGTCGGAATAGAACAGAGCCGCGAAATCGCGCATCCGGTCGTAGTAAGGTTCGATCATCGCGCTGCCCTGCCGCTTTATTATGCCCCGGATGTAATCGGCGAGTGTGTCGCGCGGAATGTCGGCGGAATACAGGATACCCCTGCCGCTGCTCGACCATGGGAGTTTGATGACAGCCCTGCCAAACCGGTCAATGGCATCAATGGCATCTTCGAGAGAGCCGGCTTCGATGGGGACGAGGTGATCCGGAGTGCCGAGCAGGTGATGCACGTGTATGGTAGTGCGACGGTGGCTGAGAGTACGTACTGTCCGGATGTAGTTGTCGTCGGGTAGCCGGTTTTCCGGTATGCCCGCCCGTGAGAACAACCGCCTGGTGTATATGCTCCAGCCCCAAGGCGATGGGGTGAAGCCGGCCGGAGCTTCGGTCACTATGTGTCCATGCAGTCCGAATTCGGAGCGCAGGCGCAGGGCTTCAGCGGCGAGGCTGCTGTCTTCAACGAGTATGGCGTCGCCTTCGTTGGCCCACCACATGGGAAGCAGAGCTCCGGATTTGCGGAGCCGTAGCGCGGCGGCAGGTGGAGTATAGTTGGGCTCGTTTGCCGCTAAAGCGAGGTCGTTCTCTGGATTGAACAGGTGTAGTGTCGGCATCGGTGCAAAATTACATAGAAATTTTTATAATGGCATGCTCAGGCTTGACAATCGTGTGCAATATCATCACCTCCGCAGGCAATAATAGTGATGGTAATGCGTTAGAGTATAAGATATGAACCGACAAAATATCATAAAACGACTCTTGCTTTGTGTGGTGCTGTTAGCGGCTGTGGCTCCGTGTGTGCCGGCTCAACGGCTCAACGACAAGCTGCTTAATCGCCCTTATACAGATCATAGACGCTGGCATCTCGGATTTTCGGTAGGTCTGCATACTCAGGATCTGAAGTTCACACACAATGGATTTGTGACCGAGGATGGTGAGACTTGGTTCATGGATCAGCCATCGTTTTCTCCAGGATTCTGTGTCAACGGTCTGTTTGATCTGCGTCTTAACGATTATTTCAGTCTTCGCCTGTCGCCTGGTATGTATTTCGGCAACAGAGAAGTGAAGATGCGTGAGGCCATAACAGGCGCAACCGCTACCCAGAATGTCAAATCGGCCTATGTGGTACTGCCGATAGATGTGAAGTTTTCGGCTCAGCGTTTTCGCAATGTGCGGCCGTATCTGGTGGGCGGTGTGATGCCGGCATTCGATGTCACCAAGAAGCGGAGCGAATATCTGAAACTCAAGACCACCGATATGTTTCTTACCGTCGGTTTCGGATGTGATTTCTATCTGCCGTATTTCAAACTCAATCCGGAGATAAAGTTCTGTTTCGGGCTTGCTGACATGCTGGAGCATAAACGTCCGGATCTGGTGGACGAACCGGACCGGCTGAAGTTTACACAGTCGCTTAAGAAGGTGACTACGCAGATGGTGGTACTGACTTTTTATTTTGAATGAACCGACTATGATGCACAAGACTGTAATGAGAAGCATGTTCAAGGCTGTGATGATAACAGTTTTGATGTTTTGTGCCATGACATCGGCTGCACAGACCGACCAGCAATATACACAGTATTATGAAGTACCGTCGTATTACAATCCGGCTGCTATCGGCAATATGGATCGCATACGTATACGTGCCGGCGGCCGGCTGCAATGGATGGGCATAGACAATGCTCCGCGTGGCATAGTGCTTACGGGCGATATGCCTCTCAAACTGTTTGGCAAGCGGTTTGCCGTTGGCCTTGTGGCACAGCAGGAATCGGCGGGTCTGTTTCGCAATCTGTCGGTGGGCGTGCAGGCCGGATATAAACTGAAGCTATGGAAAGGCGAACTTACGGCCGGTATTCAGATAGGTTTTGCCAACGAAGTATTCAAGGGATCAGAAGTGTTTATCCCGGATGGTGACGACTTTCATGAAGGCGCGGACGAGGCGATACCCCAGACTGATGTATCGGGCAATGCTCTTGATCTCGGAGCCGGAGTATATTATAATCATAAATGGTTCTGGGCCGGTATCTCAGGCACCCATCTCAATGCGCCTACCATAACATTTGAGGATGACAATGGCAGCACCGGCAGTTCGGGAGGCAGTACCTCGGGAGAATCTGCTAAAAATTATGAATTTCAGCTTCGCCGCACACTCTATTTCATGGCAGGCAGCAATATTCCGGTTAAAAATACGTTATTTGAAGTGATGCCGTCGGTGCTGGTGAAGAGCGACTTCACATTTACACGCGTGGAGGTGACAGGTCGCATCCGGTACAAAAAATTTCTTACGGCCGGCGTGGGTTATCGCCACGACGATGCCGTAAGCGCGATACTCGGAGCGGAGTTCAAGGGTTTTTTCGTAGGCTACAGCTATGATTATCCTATCTCGGCTATCTCCAAGGCCAGCAGCGGCAGTCATGAATTGATATTGGGCTATAGCCTGAAACTTGATTTGTCGGATAAGAATAAAAACAAACATAAGAGCATACGCATAATGTAATATGAAAAAATTATCACTATATCTGTTTACGCTTACAGTACTGATATTGACCGGTTGTGCCTCCGGATCACGCAGCTCGGCCGGAGGAGAAGTGACCGGTGTCAGTGCGTCATCGTGGGCCGAGCCTACGCCCTACGGCATGGTGCTTGTGAGCCGCGGCTCTATCAAGGCAGGTCCGCAGGAGGCTGACAGCGCCTGGAATCTGCGTGCCGACGCACGCGGTGTGTCGGTCGATGCATTCTGGATGGACGAGACTGAGGTGACCAACTCGAAATACAAGCAGTTTGTGTTCTGGGTGCGTGACTCTATCATACGCGAGCGTCTGGCCGATCCGGCATTCGGCGGTAACGAAGAGTTTAAAATCGAAGAAGACCGTGAGGGCAATCCCATAACTCCACATCTCAACTGGAACAAGCCCATACCTTGGCGCAACGCCAATGAGGACGAGCAGCGTGCCATCGAAAGCGTGTATCGCATCAATCCCATCACCGGAGTGCGTGAGCTTGATCCCGAACAGCTCAACTACCGCTATGAAGTGTTTAACCACACCGAGGCTGCCAAACGCAAACACCGTCTGAATCCGGCCCGCAGAGAATACAATACCGATAAGCCGGTGCCTACCGATGTGCCCATCATATCCAAAGATACGGCATACATCAATGACAACGGTGATATAATACGCGAGACCATAACCCGCGGTCTTACCGGTGACTACGACTTCCTTAATACATATATAGTGAATGTGTATCCCGACACCACTGCATGGATCAATGACTTTGAGAATGCCTATAATGAGCCTTATGTGCGCATGTACTTCGCTCATGGCGGATATAACGAATATCCTGTGGTGGGTGTGAGCTGGGAACAGGCCAATGCGTTTGCCAACTGGCGTACGGAGTTTCTGCGCCGTTCGCTCGGCCGTGAAGGCGTCTATATAGAGCCTTATCGTCTGCCCACCGAGGCTGAATGGGAATTTGCAGCACGTGCAGGCGAGAGCGGCAATAAATATCCATGGGCCGGCGATCTGCCTCTGACCGAGGAAAAAGGATGCTTCTATGCCAACTTCAAGCCACAGGAAGGCAACTACGTGCAGGACGGACATCTTATAACATCGCGTGTCGGAACATATGCTCCGAATGATTTCGGGCTTTATGATATGGCAGGCAACGTGAGCGAGTGGACTTCGACGGCATTTACCGAAAGTGTCAGCAAGATAACAAGCGACATGAATCCCGAGTACCGCTATGATGCAGCAAAGGAGGATCCATACAAGATGAAGCGCAAGATCGTGCGCGGCGGATCGTGGAAGGATGTGGCTCATAACATACGTTCCGACATACGCATGTGGGAATATCAGAACGAGCAGCGCTCATATATCGGATTTCGCTGTGTGCGTTCGCAGATAGGATTCGCACGCGGACAGAAAATCAAAAAATAAATATCGATTTAACAGACACTATCATTACACTCACTGACAATGGGAAAAATAAAAAGATATAAAAACAGTGTGGAGCGGTTTCTTTCCGGAGAGAAAGGACAGCGGTTCTTCAATTTCGCCTATAGTATAGGTGCCGCTATTGTGATCTGGGGTGCGCTGTTCAAGATCCTGCACTTGCCAGGTGGCAACACTTTGCTTTCGATCGGTATGGGTACCGAGGTTCTGATGTTTATCCTTACGGCTTTTGACCGTCCGCCCCGTTCGTATAACTGGGAAGAGGTGTTTCCGGTACTTTCGTCGAAAGATCCCGAAGACCGTCCGGCTTTTGGCCAGGGTGGTGGAGGCGTGGTGATAAATGCCCCGTCGCCTGCCGGCCGCGGAATTGGCGGTACTGATTCGGCAGTATATTCCTCCGGAGATGTGCTGCAATCAGAAGCTTCGGACATGTCGTCGGTGACTGAGCGATATGTGGCTCAGATGACAGCTGCTACCGAGCAGATGCGTCAGCTTCAGAACACTACCGAAGCTCTCAACCGCGTGAGCGAGACTCTGCTCGAAAGCTATCGTGCCATCACTGAAAATTCGGAAAACATCACTCAGAGCTCTACCGGATATGTAGAGCAGATGCAGAGCCTCAACCGTAACATAAGCGGACTGAACACAATATATGAGATACAGCTCAAGAGCGTGTCGTCGCAGCTTGATGCGATAGACCGTGTGAACCGTGGCATAAAGGGTATCTGCGACATGTATGAGACCACAGCCGGAGCAAGTGCCCGCTATTGCGAGGAAAGCGAGAAGATGGCCTTGTACATGCAGCAGCTCAATCAGGTGTATGCCAAGATGCTCAGCGCCATGACTGTGAATATGTATGGCGCGCCTGTGGGCGCTCCCGCACCGGTGGCTCCGTCGGACCCTTCGGAAAATTAAGTAATCGGTTTAGCAGACTCTAAAAAGAATATAACGTAAATGTCACAATCCAATACCCGACTGTCGCCGCGTCAGAAGATGATCAATCTGATGTATATCGTGCTGACGGCAATGCTTGCGCTCAATGTGTCGAGTGATGTGCTCGACGGATTCACGCAGGTAGAGGATGGTCTGTCGCGTACCAATGAGACCGTGAGTCAGCGAAACAACGCCATATATGGTCAGCTTGCCGCCGTGGCGGAGCAGAATCCGGAGAAAGCACAGATGTGGTACGACAAGGGAACAGAGGTGCGTCAGGAGGCAGACCGTATATATGGTCTTATAGATTCGCTCAAGTATGATATAGTGTGCAAGGCCGACGGAGATAAGGCCGATGTGTCTAATGTGCTCAACCGAGATGATCTTGAGGCTGCCGCGGTGGTGATGCTTAATCCCACAACACGTAAGGGCGAGAGACTTCGTGGAGAGATAGACCGTTTTCGTAGCTATGTCGAATCAATAGTGGTGGACTCCACCAAGCGCCAGAGTATCAACGCGTCTCTGTCGACATCTCCGTTTCAGCGTCCGGGAGTGCTGATGCCGCAGACATGGGAAGAAGCTAAATTTGAAAATCAGCCTGTTGTGGCGGCGGTGACATTGCTCACCAAACTTCAGAATGATGTGCGCTATGCCGAGGGTGAGGCTCTTGCCACGCTTCTGGCTCAGGTAGATGCCGGCGATGTCCGTGTCAATGAACTGAATGCATTTGTAATACCGCAGTCGCGTCTGGTGATGCGTGGCGGCCGTTACAATGCCGATATAGTGCTGGCCGCAGTCGATACCACCGCACGTCCGGCAGTGTATATTGGCGGCCGTCAGATCGGAGACGGTCATTATGAGCTGACACCTACGCAGTCGGGTACGTTTGAGTATTCCGGTTATCTGGAAGTGCCTCATGGTGACGGCTCGGTTACACGGCATCAGTTTGCTTCGTCATATACTGTAATAGATCCTACGGCTACTGTGTCGGCTACGATGATGAATGTGCTTTATGCCGGTATAGACAATCCGATAAGTATCTCGGTGCCAGGTGTTGCTGCCAATGGTGTGAGTGCATCCATGACAAATGGTTCTTTGACTCGCAGCGGCGACAAATGGATAGCCCGTCCGTCGGCCGTTGGAAAAGATGCGGTTATAACAGTGACCGCCACTATCGACGGTAAGTCGCAGACGGTCAACTCTACTACATTCCGTGTGCGAAAATTGCCCGATCCGGTGGCTTTCATATCGTATACGGGCAGCAATGGCGTTCAGGAACGATATAAAGGCGGCAAACCCATTGCTAAGGCGACTCTTATGAATGCCAAGGGGCTGAACGCTGCTATCGATGATGATATGCTCAATATCGACTTCCGTGTGCTGAGTTTCGAAACTGTGTTTTTCGACTCGATGGGCAATGCCATACCGGAAGTATCGTCAGGCTCAGACTTCTCTCAGCGTCAGAAAGATTCGTTCCGCAGGCTCACACGTGGCAAACGCTTCTATATATCCCGTATCAAGGCCATTGGTCCCGACGGAGTGGAGCGTATGCTCAATCCTGTAGAGGTGATTGTAAACTAAAATATTATCAGATATTTATACAGATAGATGAATACGATAAAGAAAATATTGCTTGCTGTAGTGGCACTTGGCTGTGCAGGCGCGGCCTATGCGCAGCAAGAATCAAGCAGTTCTTCGGTGATGCGCCGGGGGGCGCGTAATGCGAAAACGTCCGATAGTCGTCCGGGTGTGACTTCTCGCATGCAGCAGCACATGCAGTCCGAACCGGTGTCGGATGCCGATATGTCGTGGATGAAAGTAATATATCGTTCGCTCGACCTGACTAAAGATGCCAATGCTCCCCTCTATTTTCCTGAGCAGCCTGTCGAAGGCTCGGAATGCCTGTTCAGGATCATAATGCGTCTTCTGGCTAACGATAATCTTGCGGCTTATGAATATCTCGATGGACGTGAGGTGTTTACAGATCAATATCGCATGAAGGTGCGCGACATGCTCGACCGCTTCCATATATACTATCAGGATGCAAAGGGAAGTAATGAGAAGCATCCGAAGTTTGTGATCGAGGAGAGCGATGTGCCTGCCAATGAAGTGCTGTCGTACTACATAATCGAACGCTGGGAGTTTGACAACCGCACCAACCGCATGCGCACTCGAGTGGAGGCTATATGTCCGGTGCTTCATCGCACGGACGATTATGGTATGGAGTCTGTGAAGTATCCTATGTTCTGGATAAAGCTTGATGACTTGCGTCCATATCTGTCGACTCAGAATATATTTACTTCCGATTACAACAATATGCCTTCGTGTACCTACGACGATTATTTCATGCTCGGTCTTTACGACGGCGAGATATACAAGACTCGCAATCTGCGCAACAAGTCAATGGCTCAGTTGTATCCTGATCCTGATGACCTGAAGCGCGCACAGGACAGCATACAATCTCAATTGGACAGTTTTGAAAACAAACTGTGGGTGCCGTCGCTTGAGGAGCTTGAGGCCCGTCGTGAGGCTTTGCTTGCCAAAGAGGCGGCTGCCGACTCTACAGGGGTGGATAAAACTCCGGCTGTGAGCAAACGCAAGGTCACGTCTTCGCGAGGTAAAAAGTCGAAGGAACCGAAGCCGGCAAAGGTGAAGCGCGGCAAGAAGAGCAACGCTCCAAAGGCCAAGAGTGCGGCGACCCGCTCGGTGCGCAACCGAAAACGTTGACACACTGCATCAAGTATGAGACAGAATGACGGCGGCACTATCAGGAACAATGGTAGTGTCGCTGCCGTTATATGTATATGAAGCAGGAAGAACTTGATGTACGGCTTGTGTCGCTACGCGAATCGAAAGAGAAAACGAAGCTCTATCGCTGGGAGTTCATGCGTTATGAGGGCGGGATTGTTGACGTGGGGCTGTCGACAGGATTCAGGATCAACCGTCACCATCATACAGTGACGCTTATACTCGGCGCACATTACACCACGCTGCGGTCGCAGATCGTGCGACGGCTTCTCGACTATGTGGTGGAGGCCGAATTTGAAGTGAGCGATCTGGGCGTTGTGATGGATGATGAGGGTGGTGAAGTGTTTCTGACCACCGACATGCTTGGAATGATGCTCAGTGTTGGGGTGGGCGCGATGCGCGGCATGATAGCTCTGCGTACATCCAATACGTTTCTGATGCATTATCCGCTTCCGGTATATAATGTTGGGACTCTGGTAGATAACATCGTGGCTGCCGGCGAAACTGCAATGAACTGCAGAGACTGATTTACGGTCAGTCGGTAATGCGCAGACGATTGGCAAGCAGATTCATGAACTGATAGTTTTTCAGTCCCCAGCGAGGAGTGATGAGCAATGCGTCGGGAGATTGCGACACAAAACGCTCTACGGCGATGCCGAGGCGCAGACGGCGTATGATGTCGCAGCACAGATCGATGTATTCTTCAGCGCTCCATTGCGGTATGGTGCGGATGCCGCGCGCTACTTCGTCGGCAAGACGTGTGCCGCGAATAAGCTGCATCTGATGGCATTTGATTATTTCTACAGGAAGTTCGTTGACACGGTCGATAGTGGTAAGCATCTGCTGTCGAGACTCTTCGGGAAGTCCCATGATGAGGTGCAGTCCGACGGGGATGTCGGCTTCGGCGGTGCGTTTTACCGCATTGACAGTATCGGCCCATGTGTGACAGCGGTTGACAGCGGCGAGCGTGTCGTCCCAGGAGCTTTCGGCTCCATATTCCACCATGACAAATGTGTTTTTGCGCATCTCGGCCAGTCTGTCAAGCAAATTCTGCGGCATGCAGTCGGGTCGTGTTCCGATAATGATGCCGTCGACACCTTCGGTCGATACCGCCTGCTGATACATGTCGAGAAGGAAGTCTATGCTTTGGCCGTGTGTAGCTGTATATGATTGAAAATAGGCCAGATATCGCATAGATGGATATTTGCGGCTGAAGAATTCTTTGCCGCGGGCGATCTGTTGAGCCACAGGTATGGCGGTCATGGCATAGCCCGGAGTAAATGAGTGATTGTTGCAGTACGAGCATCCTCCATGGCCTTTGGTTCCGTCGCGGTTTGGACATGAGAATGTGGCGTTTACCGATATCTTCTGAACTTTCCCCGGAAGATATCGGCTTATAAACTGGGCGAACGATGGCGGCGTGGCGATTGACATCAGATGCGGGTGGTTTTGTTGATAAGCCAGCAGTCGAGAATTGTCATTGCGGCCATGGCCTCCACGATGGGTACCGCGCGTGGCAACACACAAGGATCGTGGCGTCCGCGTGCATGTATAGTCACCGGCTGTCCGAGATCGTCGATTGTATTCACGTCGCGCAAAAGTGTTGCTACCGGCTTGAATGCCACTCGGAAATAGATGTCTTCTCCGTTGGATATTCCTCCTTGTATGCCTCCTGAGTGATTGGTCATAGTGCGCACTGTGCCGTCGGGTGCGGTGGTGAAGCTGTCGGTGACTTCGCTTCCGAGGTGGCAGGCATCGGTAAATCCGAGTCCGTAGTCGAAGCCTTTTGCAGCATTGATAGACATCATAGCAGCAGCCAGCCGCGACTGGAGTTTTCCGAATACCGGATCTCCAAGTCCCGGAGGACATCCTTTGATGACTCCTGTGATGATACCTCCTATGGTGTCACCGGCCGATTTTACTCTTTCGATCAGAGCCTGCATACGTAATGCTGTGTCGGGATCGGGACAACGTACCGGATTGGAGTCGATGAGTGCCGGATCGTAGTGGCTGTATCCTGCAGGCAGAGCTATATGTCCGACCTGGGATGTGTATGCGTAAACGTGTATGCCTGCTTGTGCGAGAACTTGTGAGGCAATGGCTCCGGCAGCTACTCTTGCGGCAGTCTCGCGGGCCGATGACCGACCGCCCCCACGATGATCGCGCAGGCCGTATTTGGCTGTGTAAGTGTAGTCGGCGTGAGATGGGCGGAATGTATGGCGCATGGCTTCGTAGTCGGCCGATCTGTTATCGGAGTTGGCTATGGTGAATCCGATGGGTGTTCCTGTGGTAGTGCCCTCGAATATGCCTGAGAGAAATTGTACTTCGTCGGGCTCATTGCGCTGGGTCACAATCTGCGATTGCCCCGGACGACGTCGACGCATCTGTGTACGGATGGCATCAAAGTCTATGGATACTCCGGCAGGAGTGCCGTCGATGATGCCTCCGATGGCTGATCCGTGTGACTCGCCGAATGTGGTGAGTCGGAATATTTGGCCGAATGTGTTCATTTTGAGGTATCGGATTGAGGTTTGGTAGAGGATGTGAGGTCTGTGACATGTGCCCCTACGAAGCGTATCAGGTCGGCCGGATCAATGGCTATCTGCAGTCCGCGCACACCAGCGCTTATGAATATTTCGCTGTGGGCAGATGCCGAAGAGTGTATGTAGGTAGGAAACGGCTTGCGCATACCTATTGGAGAGCATCCGCCGCGGGTGTATCCGGTGAGTGGCAGCAGCTCTTTCATTGGAATGAGGTCGGCTTTTTTAGCTCCGGCGGCTTTGGCTGCTTTCTTCAGGTCGACTTCTGCATCACCCGGCACTACACAGACAAAGTGTCCGCAACGGTCACCGTGGAGCACGAGAGTCTTGAATACCTGACTTATGTCTTCGCCAAGTTCTTGAGCCACGTGAGTGGCGGCAAGATCGTTTTCGTCGACGGTATATGGAATGAGCCGGTAGGCTATTCCGGCACGGTCGAGCAGTCGGGCTGCGTTTGTTTTGACTGAGTGTGCCATAATATATTGATTTATCAGACGTAAACTATGCTGAGATGAAACCGGATTGCAAAGTTAACTATTTTGCGGCAACTTTTATGGAGATTGGTGTGTTTTTAAGTTTGTAAGAAAAATAATACAGTTAAAAACTCTTTTATCCCCGTTTCGTGATTTATGAAAAAGTTAATTATCGCTCTTATTGCCGCAGTGGGCATGACATTCGGAGCACAGGCTCAGAAAATGAATATATCGGCAAGTTATGGCGGGTATACACTGATGGATGCCGCTGATTATCATGACGGCTGGCATGGGGTCAACAATGCCTGGGGTGCGCTCAATCTCGGGTTTAATGTAAAGGTGTTGCCTAAATTCTGGATAGGACCGTCGTATACGTTCTCAAGCACTACCACCAAGGGGCCGGAAAGCAGCAATATCGCTTACCATGCAATTATGATCAACGGACGCTACGATTATTATAGCAATCGTCTGCTTACGGTATACGGACATCTGGGTGTTGGCGCTGAGATATCGCATATGCAGCCGCGTCATGACGATGCTTACAACAAGACTTATTTCGCATTCCAGCTTTCGCCTGTGGGTGTGGATGTACAGCTGACGCCGATGTTTACCATGTTTGGAGAGGCCGGATTCGGTGTGCAGGGGTTACTTCAGGTAGGCATGCGAGTGAATTTCTGATCAAAGATTAGGTTAGATTATTATCGGATCATGAAGCAATCATCGGATCATCTGTCGTATAAGGAGCGGAATGAATTTCCGTCGGAAGTGTTCGGGCTGCCTGAACTTAGGGAATACCCAATGCCCGATGCAGCTCATGTGCGTGCCGCTGAATCATATTTCCGTTATTGTCCTGAAAATCTAAAGTCAAAGTTGGCACGTGTTATTATAGCTCGTGCCAGGCAATATGGGGTTGAGATACATTCTCCAATAATTATCTCCTATGCCAACCGGCTGTAGATTATGTATGGATGAGAAGTAAAAGCAATGGTGCAGGTTTTACAACCTGCACCATTGCTTTTATAAAACAGAGACTGATGAAATGTAACGTTTCATTTTTTGTGCGGGATGATTATTTTTTCTGTTTTATTGCCTTTGACAATTATATATATTCCGGCCTGACAATTGGATTTGTCGTAGATTGGCTGTCCATGTAGATTATACATGATTTCGACATTGCCGGATATGTCTGTGTCGGTTTCCGGACTATCGATACCGCTTGTATCGGATACAGTCAATGTAATGAATGCAGGTTCTATTCCAAGTTGATGCGATTCAATCTTAAACATCTGTGTTCCTGATCTTAACGGTGTGATGTCAAGAACGATATGACCGGTTTGGACATCAGATACTGAGATCGTTGCGACCGGATCGATGCTGTTGTCCACAGGGTAAATGTTGAAATTTTTATTTATTGCAGAGTGCGATGGTTTGACCGTCAGTATTGTTTGGCTTGAACCATCGGCGATTATAGACCGGGATTCGATTGATTCAATCAGTGAATACAGATTGTCGCGTTTGCAATTTTTATTATAGCTTTCCCATGCTGAACATGTGGTATATATGCTGCAGGTGTTTGGCAGCCCCGGGGCTATATGGTTTATATACTTGAATGATGGGATGGGGCTGTGTAGCTGTATTTGTTCCAATGCTCCGCAGTATGCAAATGCGTTTGTCCCTATGTGGTTTACCGATGAAGGAATGATTACAGACTGAAGAGATGCACAGCCGGCAAATGCACCTGCGTTAATGTCTGTTACAGGATATTCAATACCGTTGAATTCGATTATTTCCGGGATAGTGATGTCTCTGCTATAGTATTCGGGGTGAAGGCCTGTGACGGATGCTTCATTTTCTCCTTTTGGGGCAAACCACAAGCCATTGCTTTCTTGGCTTATCCTGACTCTTTTCCGAGCGGATATCTGGCTTAAGTTGTTTGTATATGCCACGTCGTATGTGCCGAATGGAATGTCGATTGTGAAATCATCGGCGGAATACAGATAGTACTTGCTGCCTATATTTATCGTAGAATTGTAGATGTAGAAGTTTTTTACTATTGTGTTTTTGTCAGGGTTGTAGAAAGTCACTCCAATATTCACTTTCTTGCTTTGAGAGCATACAACTTGTGCTGTATGAGGCCAAATAGTTCCTTGCGAAAGTATTTCCGGTATTTCTTCTGCGTTTTCAATTCTCAGATTTTCAAAAGAAGACCAATTGTTTTTTGGTGTTCCTTCGGATACGGTCATAACGAATTCACCGTCATCCACGCGTATCCCATAGTTGTCGGTGACGGTTATTGTATAGGTGCCCGGAGTCAGGGGATTGTTTTCATTGTCGCATAAAAAAAGTGTGCATGTCGCTGATTTATTGTCACCGGAATATATACTGATGTCTGTTTGCATGCTGCATGTATTGTCTGTATCGGTCTCATCGCGTACTAATGAGATAGTCAAGGTGCCGGAGTAATCCATCGGCATGTTGTTTACCATAGTGAGTGTTATATCTGCCGGGTATCCGGAATAGCAACTCTCCGGCAATGAGACTTCGGCAAGATGTATGGAAGACTTCATGTTGGAGCAATCGTATTGTCCGTCGGCATTTACTGTCAGAAGTATGTAATGCGGAAGGCTATTGTGTTGACCGGCAACATGCAGTTTGGTCTCAGTACCACTCTTGTATGCCGGATAGACTGAGTAAACACCGGCCGGTAGGTTGAGAGCTGTAAAGTCGTAAGATTTTTTAGGATCTCGGACGGTAGAGCTGTTAAAGAGATTGTAGCCAGTCCAAAATACTATACGATCCACTATTTTGCCGTTCTCGTTCAGGATAATTATGCCGAGTGATGTGTCAGGATTGACCCCACGACTTGTAAAACTTATGTTGAGTGTTCCGTCTGGGTTGCATGATAATCCGCCGATCAGTCCTTGTACATCATGCGGCATATATCCTGGATCAGCTCCAAGAGGAACGGACTTTGACAATTCTTGTCCAGAGCTGAAGTTATCATTGGTTAGCGGCGTAATCAGTGCTGACAGGCGGAAATAGCCTTGTTGAGCGCCATCCCAACCCCAATTGACATGATAAAGACCATGCCTGCGATATCCGTCGATTACAAAAGCATGATTGCCACCGGCATAATGCACGGGGCGTCCCAAAGATAGTTCGGTGTATATGACACGTTCCCAGTCTGCGGCATTGAAGTATTGCCGTTTCATTAAGCAAGTGTAGTCCGGATCAAAGCCAAAGTGGTCTATAAGTGCTGTCGATACATAACGTGTGAATGCACCACTGGCCTCATTGCTATATTTCATGTTTGTGCCTACTCCGCAAGCAAGCATGAGATTTGCTATTTCATTCTTTTCCTTGGCGGTTGATTCTGAGTCATATACATCTTTCATGCCATGGAGATCAAACTCTGCTGAGGCGTAATCGAATTCAATAGGATTCCCTCGTTCGTCAGATCCTATGTTTTTGTATCCTGTTCCTTGATAATGGCCTATGGCTTTTACTACCTGTGCCATGGCAGTGGCTGTGCAGCCGGTGACGCTACGGACTCCGTTTTTGATCGGACATAAGTCATTGTATGGGCTGAATTGACCCCAGCGGGTTGTCATTATCGGGCTTATATCCGTCCATTGAGCGTAAAGAGAGGGCAGGGTTGATGCTTCTTCAGTCAATGATAACTGACCTGTTGCTTTATGCCCCATGTCGTCCTCTGTAATAAACTCTCGGATTTCGGCGGCGTATAGATCCGTAATCCATTTAAGACCCGGTATGCTGTCGGGATTGAAGGAGCCATTTTCCACGTCAGCAAGTATCTCATATATGCGGTCGTCGGCGGATACAATCATGTAACCGCCGCCTTCGCTATTGAAAACATAGTATTCCGGTGTGGCTTTTGCAAGAGTGTAATGGGCTTTGTCTGCGTTGGCTGACAAAACAGACAGTTTGTCATGAACGGTAGCGGTTAACGCGCGGTCAAGTGCTTCTTGAGGAGACAGTGAGCGAGCGTGACTACTTGTGGCTGATAAAACGATTGCAAATATAAATAAGGTGAAATAACGTTTGATTATTGTTGTCATAATCTAAAGTATAGAATTTTGTTTGTACTGTCTTGTATCCGTATGTGGTTATAATGTGATCAAAATTATTGCAACAAATGTCAGCAATGCAAATTTTAGGAAGTTTGTGTTTCTGCAAATATAGTTAATTTCGAATTTATTGAGTATTTTTGCACAATATTTTGCAAAACCGTTATTTGTATTATGAATGTAGCTATAGTTGGTGCCAGTGGTGCCGTCGGTCAAGAATTCATACGAGTGCTCGAAGAGCAGAACTTTCCGGTCGATCAGCTCACACTTTTCGGATCGAAGCGCAGTGCCGGACGTGTATATAAGTTCAGAGGTCAGGATCATGTGGTGAAAGAACTGAAGCATGGCGACGACTTCAAGGACATAGACATAGCCTTTACATCGGCCGGTGCATCCGTGTCGAAAGAGTTTGCCGAAACCATCACAAAACATGGTGCCCTGATGATAGACAACTCAAGTGCTTTCCGTATGGACGACGATGTGCCTCTGGTAGTGCCCGAAGTCAACGGTGAGGATGCATTCAATACTCCCCGACGCATCATAGCCAATCCTAACTGCACTACAATACAGATGGTCGTGGCTCTCAAGCCCATCAATGATATATCGCCTATACGGCGCGTGCATGTGGCTACATATCAGGCTGCAAGCGGCGCCGGTGCTGCAGCTATGGACGAACTGGTGGCTCAGTACGGTCAGCTTCAGCGCGGCGAGGAACCTACGGTAGAGAAATTTGCCTATCAGTTGGCTTACAATGTGATACCTCATGTGGACGTGTTTATGGACAACGGATACACAAAAGAGGAGATGAAGATGTACAATGAAACTAAAAAGATAATGCATGCGCCGGGACTCGATGTGAGCGCTACCTGTGTGCGTGTTCCGGTGATGCGTGCCCACAGTGAGGCTGTGTGGGTTCAGACCGAGGCTCCGGTGTCGGTGGAGCAGGCTCGTGAAGCTTTTGCATCCGCCGAAGGTCTGGTAGTACTTGACTCTCCGGCCGACAAGGTGTATCCAATGCCTCTTGATATAGCGGACAAGGATCCGGTATTTGTGGGCCGCCTGCGCAAGGATATTACCGATCCGTGCGGACTTTCGTTCTGGGTGGTCGGTGATCAGATTAAGAAGGGAGCGGCTCTCAATGCCGTGCAGATAGCACAGTATATTCTGGAGCACAAGCGATAGAGCGATGTTTCTGCCTCTGTCAGTCGCTATTCCTGTTGTTTCGCCGTTGGTGACTTCGCCAATGGCGATATTTCTCATCGTGCTGGCTATAATATTGCTTGCGCCGATGTTGCTTTCGCGTCTTAAGATACCGCACGTGATCGGTCTTATTCTTGCCGGTGTAGTAGTGGGTCCCTATGGGTTCAATGTACTTGCGCGCGATATGAGCTTTGAGGTGTTCGGACAGGTCGGGCTGCTCTATCTTATGTTTCTTGCCGGAGTGGAGATTGATATGTATCATCTTAAGAAGAATCTCCGGCGGGGTGTCGTTTTCGGGCTGTTTACATTTGTCATACCCATGGTGGCAGGTGTGCCGGCGGCAATGCTTCTGCTCGGACTCGATGCGGTGGCTTCGCTTATGCTTGCATCAATGTTTGCCGCACACACATTGTTGGCCTATCCGATAGTGTCAAGGTTCGGACTGACTAAAAATCCTGCTGTGATCATAGCTATCGCTGGTACTATCTTCACCGTGCTCGGTGCACTGATGGTGCTTGCTGCATCGGTCGGAGTTGTGCGCGACGGCTGTTTCAAGCCAATGACCACAGTGCGTCTTGTAGGGCTGCTGATGCTTTACTGCGTTGTTATAACGTATTTGTATCCGAGAGTCACACGGTGGTTTTTTAAATATTATCACGATGGGATAATGCAGTTTATCTATGTGCTCGTGATGGTATTTCTGGCAGCAGTGGCGGCAGTGGGTGCCGGTATCGAAGGTGTGTTCGGAGCGTTCTTTGCCGGACTGGTGCTCAATCGTTATATTCCGGCACGGTCTCCGCTTATGTCACGCATAGAGTTTGTGGGCAATGCCATTTTCATACCCTATTTTCTTATAGGTGTGGGCATGCTTATAAATGTGGGCGTGATAATGAGTGGATGGCATACGCTTTATGTTGCGGCCGTGATGAGTGTGTTGGCTATGGCGGGCAAGTGGCTCGCTGCATGGTGCACGCAGCGAGTGTTCGGTATGCGTTCCATAGATCGTTCGATTCTCTATCAGCTGTCAAACGCCCATACAGCTGTGGCATTGGCCGTAGTGATGATCGGTTTTAACATGGGTGTGTTTGATGAGTCGATACTCAATGGCACTGTGGTGATGATACTTGTCACCTGTACAGTGTCGTCGGTAGGGACTTCGCGTGCGGCTTCGCGTCTGAAAGTGATGTCGATGTCGGCCGGTCCGGAAGTTGTCACCGATGGCTCTCCTGATGATCGTGGAGTACATACGCTTATACCGGTAGTGAATCCGGCTACTGCTACCGAATTGGTCAATCTGGCTGTGATGATGAGTGACGGACGCGGAGCATTGCACAATAAGATGTATGCCCTTCATGTGCGTAATGATAATGCTCCTTCGTCGCGTGCTGTAGGGCAGAGTTCGCTTGATGTTGCCACGCATGTGGCTTCGGTGATGGATGTGAAGTTGAAGAGTATAGACCGTTACGATCTGAATTTCGTGACCGGAGTGCTCAATACCATAGAGGAACGGGAGATCAATGAAGTGGTTATAGGGCTGCATCGGCGTAGTCATGGGGTGATCGACTCGTTCTTCGGCGATAAGCTCACGCAGCTTCTCAAGGCCACATTTCGCATGGTGGTGATATCTCGATGCTATATTCCGGTCAATACGGTGCGCCGCATTGTTGTGTCCGTGCCTGAAAAAGCTCAGTATGAGACCGGATTTGTGCGCTGGGTGAAGTCGATAGGCAATCTTACGCGTCAGCTTGGGTGTAGGGTGATATTCTGTTGCTCGGCCGAGACACGCCGCTACATAAGCACCGTGCTTCACCGTGAGGGATATGAGATACGCTCGGAATATCGTCTTGTAGAGGCTTGGGATGACTTCATACTGCTGTCCAACAAGATTCAGGACGACGATCTGTTTGTGGTCATATCGGCGCGTCGTGCTTCGGTGTCGTTTACATCCGATATGGATGCTCTGCCTGAGTTTCTGCGACGTTATTTCGCTCACAACAATCTGATAGTGATATATCCGGAGCAGTTTGGAGCCGAAGCACCGGTGGTGGCTATGGGCGATGCCATGTCGGCAGATGTGTCGGCGGCTCCGATGCCGCTCTGGCTTAAGGTGAAAAACTACTATCACGGCTGGCGCACACGCCGCCGCAATCCGTCGTCGGTATCGTCATCTGCCGATGAGCGCGATCTTACGCTCTGATGGTTATGGCGGGTACTGTGTGCTCGCAGGCATCAGGCTTATCTGAGGCATTGAGTCATGGCGTGTATCGCCTCGTACATGCGCCTGTCGGCATCGGTAAGTGTTACATCGCGGCGTGCCATCACACGCTCGGCTATGGCAAAAAACTTGCTCATGGGCACATCGCTGAATCCTGAGCCGGCCGATCCTTCGCTGAAGGATGCCACGAAGTTGCGCGGAAATCCGGTGCCGTGGATGTTGACACCGACACCGCACACAGTGGCTGTGTTGAACATGGTGTTGATGCCGGCTTTTGAATGGTCGCCCATGATGAGGCCGCAAAATTGCAGACCGGTGCGCAAAAAGCGTCGCGACTCATAGTCCCACAGCTTTATCTCCGTATAGTCGTTTTTAAGATTCGAAGCCACGCATCCGGCGCCGAGGTTGCACCACGAACCGATCACGGCATTGCCGAGAAATCCGTCGTGAGCCTTATTGGAGTAGGGAAACATTACCACATTGTTGATTTCGCCGCCCACCTTGCAGTGAGTGCTTATGGTGGTGGCCCCGTAGATGCGGGTGCACATATTGACGGTGGCATGCTCCATGATGCCGATAGGGCCGCGCAGACAGCTGCCCTCCATCACCTCCGCTCCCTCGCCTATGTATATGGGGCCGCCGGTAGTGTTGAGCATTACGCCCTCCACACGTGCGCCACGTGCGATGAACACTGCGCCCGCATCGCCGATCACTGTGCAAGTCGGACTTATCGGCTCTGATGTGAGGCCGCGTGTTATGGCTCCGAAATCCTCTTTCAGTATCTCGCCATTGAGCAGAAATATGTCACATGGACGGTTGATCATCCGTATGTCGTGTTCGTGTATTTTTATCCGCGATCCGTCGCAGTTGCCTGTCTGTGCCAGTATTGTGCCGTCGGGGCTGTGTAGCTCCTCGCCAGGTACGAGCGCGCCGATTGCTGCTGCCAAAGATGCGTCGGGCAGCAGATTGCCTGCAATGGTTATGGTGGTTGAGGCATCGGATGAGGTTTGAGTCTGTGGATAAAGCTCGCTGAGATAGTCTACGGTGCTATACGAATATTCACCGGGCAGATATCTGCGCCATTTTTCACATATGGTGGAGAGGCCGACGGTGAGTTCGCCGGCGGGGCGTGTGAAAGTGAGAGGAAGCAGTCGGGTGTGTGCTTCCGGGGTATCTTTCAATATGATGTGCTTCATATCGCTTATAATTCTAATTATGTGGTGCAAAATTATTAAATTTGTGTCGAATAACCTTATTAAAAATATAAAGACGTATATGAATTTCATAACCACAGACATAGAGGGCGTGTGGATTATAGAGCCGAGGCGTTTCGGCGATGCACGCGGATATTTCATGGAATCTTTTAAGAAATCAGAATTTGAGGCCAATGTTGGTCGAGTGGATTTTGTGCAGGACAATGAGTCATTTTCAAGTAGGGGAGTGCTCCGCGGACTTCATTTTCAGAAAGGAGAGTGGTCGCAGGCTAAGCTCGTAAGAGTATCGCAGGGTACGGTGATTGACGTTGCTGTGGATCTGCGCGGCGGATCGCCCACTTATGGCCGCCACGTGGCTGTGGAGCTTTCGCAGGAAAACGCACGTCAGCTCTTCATACCGCGCGGATTTGCCCACGGATTTGTTGTGCTGTCGGATACAGCCCAGTTTCAGTATAAAGTCGACAACGTTTATGCTCCTCAGTCTGAAGCCACGCTTCGCTTCGACGACCCGGCTCTCGGCATCGACTGGCGCATACCGGCCTCCGAAATGCTCCTGTCGGAAAAGGACCTCTGCGGCCTCTCACTCGACGAAATCACTCCATTCTGATGTCATCGTGTTGGCATGGCGATAGGTCGGAGGGAAATCCGGTTGTTTGGTATTTGTGCGGCATCGAAACTGAACTTTTAGGAAATCTTCGCGAAAAGCTGAAAACAGTTGGTAAAATATTTGGTAATTAGAAAATTAGTGCGTAATTTTGCATCGCTTTTAAGCATGAAATAGAGCTGAATTGTCGCTAATCGATTGGAAGATAAAGCGATAATTGGCTTTAGGTGTATGCTGAAGGGCTTAAGAAAGATATAGAAGACAAACAGATTTAATAAACGAAAAAGTAAAACAAGAACTAAGATGCCTACTATTCAGCAATTAGTAAGAAAAGGACGTGTAGCTCTTGAGGATAAGAGTAAGTCGCCTGCATTGGATTCATGTCCGCAGCGTCGCGGCGTGTGTGTGCGCGTTTACACTACTACTCCCAAGAAGCCTAACTCGGCAATGCGTAAAGTGGCCCGTGTGCGCCTCACCAACGGTAAAGAAGTGAACTCATATATCCCGGGTGAAGGTCACAATCTGCAGGAACACTCAATCGTACTCGTTCGCGGCGGTCGTGTGAAAGACCTCCCCGGTGTACGTTATCACATTGTTCGCGGTACACTCGACACCAGTGGCGTGAAGGATCGCACCCAGCGTCGCTCCAAATATGGTGCCAAGCGTCCGAAGGCAGCCAAGAAGTAATCGACGATTAGTTTCTTAAGCTGAAATCTTACACTAAGCAATCCCCACGGTTCGGGATAATGAACCGGAAGATAAATCTAATTAAAACGAGTTGTTAAACTTCGCTTTTTGATTTATTGGAAAGCTAATTCGATGGTTGAGTAAATGGCGCGTTGGAGAACGGCCGTTGAAGATGAAAGAAGCAGCAACCAAGCAAAACAAAAAACGACAAATTTGTACAAAAACAAATGAGAAAGGCTAAACCTAAAAAACGGATTGTATTGCCCGATCCCGTTTTTAATGACGTAAGAGTGTCGAAATTCGTTAACCATCTTATGTATGATGGAAAGAAGAATACTTCTTACACTATATTCTATAGCGCGCTTGAAACTGTGAAGTCCAAGCTTCCCAACGAGGAAAAAACAGCGCTCGAAATCTGGAAAAAAGCCCTTGAAAACATTACTCCCCAGGTAGAGGTGAAGTCTCGCCGTGTGGGTGGTGCTACATTCCAGGTGCCTACTGAAATCCGTCCCGACCGCAAGGAGTCGATCTCAATGAAAAACCTTATACTCTATGCCCGCAAGCGCGGCGGCAAGACTATGGCTGATAAGCTGGCTGCCGAAATCGTAGATGCCTATAACGAACAGGGTGGCGCATTCAAACGCAAGGAAGATATGCACAAGATGGCCGAAGCAAACCGCGCCTTCGCTCACTTCCGCTTCTAATCCATTATATTTTTCATTGATAAAGAAATCCTAACCACATATGTCTAAATCTGACGAACAGCTCAAATATACCCGAAATATCGGTATTATGGCTCATATCGATGCCGGTAAAACCACCACATCGGAGCGTATACTTTTCTACACGGGTAAGACTCATAAAATAGGCGAGGTGCACGATGGTGCCGCTACCATGGACTGGATGGAGCAGGAGCAGGAACGTGGTATTACTATTACCTCTGCTGCTACTACCGCTTTCTGGAACTATGACGGCAATAAATACAAAATCAACCTTATTGACACTCCGGGACACGTTGACTTCACTGTGGAAGTAGAACGTTCGCTCCGTGTGCTTGATGGTGCTGTTGCAACTTTCTGTGCCGTAGGTGGTGTTGAACCCCAGTCGGAAACCGTATGGCGCCAGGCTGACAAGTACAACGTGCCCCGTATCGGCTATGTAAACAAGATGGACCGCTCGGGTGCCAACTTCTTTGAAGTGGTACGTCAGCTCAAGGATGTGCTCGGAGCAAATCCCTGTCCCATCCAGATTCCTATCGGTGCAGAAGAAACTTTCAAGGGTATCGTTGACCTTATCCGTATGAAGGCTATCTTCTGGCATGATGAATCGATGGGTGCCGACTACACTCTCGAGGAAATTCCGGCTAATCTTCAGGAAGAAGCAGAAGAATGGCGCGACAAGATGCTTGAGAAGATCGCTGAGTTCGACGACGTTCTCATGGAAAAATATTTCGACGATCCCTCGACTATCACTGAAGAAGAAATCCGTCGCGGTGTCCGCAATGCCACTCTGGCTATGGAAATCGTGCCGATGACTCTTGGCTCGTCTTTCAAAAACAAAGGTGTTCAGCCGCTGCTTGACAATGTCTGCGCTTATCTGCCCAGTCCTGTTGACGGCGGTTCGATCGAAGGCCGTGATCCTTCGGATCCCGACAAGGTTGAGACTCGCGAACCGTCACCTGAAGCACCAATGTGTGCTCTCGCATTCAAGATTGCTACCGACCCGTATGTAGGTCGTCTGACATTCTTCCGTGTTTATTCCGGTGATGTTGTTGCCGGCTCATATATCATGAATGCTCGTTCCGGAAAGAAAGAGCGTGTGTCACGTCTGTTCCAGATGCACTCCAATAAGCAGAACGCTATGGAGGCTATCGGTTGTGGCGATATAGGCGCAGGTGTAGGTTTCAAGGATATCCGCACCGGTGATACTCTCTGCGATGAAAACCATCCTATCGTTCTTGAGGCTATGGAATTCCCCGAACCGGTTATTGGTATCGCTGTAGAACCCAAGACTCAGAAAGACCTCGACAAACTCGGTGTAGGTCTGCAGAAACTTGCTGAAGAAGATCCTACTTTCCGTGTTCAGACCAACGAAGAGACCGGACAGACCGTGATTTCAGGTATGGGTGAGCTTCACCTCGATATTATCATCGACCGTCTGCGTCGTGAGTTCAAGGTTGAATGTAATCAGGGACGTCCTCAGGTAACATACAAGGAAGCTATTACAGCTCCTGTGGAACTCCGTGAGGTATTCAAGAAGCAGACCGGTGGTCGTGGTAAGTTTGCCGATATCATCGTTCGTGTTGAACCTGTTGACGAGGGCTTTGAAGGAAACCTTCAGTTTGTGGACGAAGTTAAGGGCGGTAACATTCCTAAGGAATATATCCCCTCTATCCAGAAGGGCTTCCAGACTGCTATGAAGAACGGTATTCTTGCTGGATATCCCGTAGAACAGCTTAAGGTCACCGTGATTGACGGTTCGTTCCATCCGGTTGACTCCGATCAGCTTTCGTTTGAGCTCTGTGCTATTCAGGCATTCAAGAAAGCCTCTGAGAAAGCAGGTCCCGTGCTTCTCGAACCGATCATGAAGATCGAAGTAGTGACTCCCGAAGAGTCTATGGGTGACGTGATCAGCGACCTTAACAAGCGTCGCGGTCAGGTAGAAGGTATGGAAACCAGCCGCAGCGGCGCACGTGTCGTTAAGGCCAAGGCTCCTCTTGCAGAGATGTTCGGATACGTTACCGCGCTCCGTACCATAACTTCCGGCCGAGCCACCAGTACTATGACTTTCTCGCACTACAGCGAAGTTAGCTCATCTATTGCCCGTAACGTGCTTACCGAATGCCAGGGCCGTGTAGACTTATTGAAATAAAAATAATAACCATATAAAAAAATGAGCCAAAAAATCAGAATCAAACTTAAATCTTACGATCACGACTTGGTGGACAAGTCGGCCGAGAAGATTGTAAAGACTGTAAAGAGCACTGGTGCCGTGATCAGCGGTCCGATACCTCTGCCTACTCACAAGCGCATCTTCACAGTTAACCGCTCGACCTTCGTCAACAAGAAGTCACGCGAGCAGTTCCAGTTATCAAGCTACAAACGTCTCATCGACATCTACAACTCTACTGCTAAGACTGTGGATGCTCTGATGAAACTGGAACTTCCCAGCGGTGTCGATGTAGAGATTAAAGTGTAATATACATCGAAAGTAAGATAACAGAACAATCAAAACATTTTTTAAAAACTAAGAGAAATGCCAGGATTATTAGGAAAAAAAATCGGAATGACATCCGTTTTCAGTGCCGACGGCAAAAACGTGCCGTGCACTGTTAT
>CAJTQH010000023.1 GCA_910578305.1 uncultured Muribaculaceae bacterium | reverse complement strand
GTCGGCCAGCAGTTCGTCCACTTCCACATAACGCTTGGAGTAGTGGCCTATGATAAGTCTTTTTGCTCCGGCCATGGCCGCGATGCGGCCTGCCTGTGCGGCCGAAGAGTGTCCGCGCTCACGGGCGAGGTGCTCGAGCGACGAGTGATAGGTGGCTTCGTGATAGAGCACATCGACTCCCTTTACGGCCTGTGCCACACGCTCGTCGAACATGGTGTCGGAGCAGTAGGCGTAGCTCATGGCCGGATCGGCATCGGTGGTCAGTCGGCGGTTGTCTATGATCGTTCCGTCGGGACACACATAGTCGGCTCCCTCTTTTATGCCGTGTAGCCGCGACACAGGTATGTCGTAAAACTTCACCATGTCGCCTCGCAGATGGCGTGGCTTGGGCTTTTCACGGAATATGTAGCCGTAGCATGGTACGCGGTGGTAGAGTGGAAATGCTTCTACAGTAAGTGACGGTGTGTCGAGCACGACTCCGCCTTGTCCTTCGATCGGGGCATATGCTATGTCGAATGGGCTTTCTCTGCAGAAAAAATCGGTAAATGCTTTCATGGCCTCAAGTCCTTGTGCCGGCATATGCACTGTCACAGTACCGGTGCGCTCGTGCAGTCCCATTGTGGAGAGTAGCCCTGGGAGTCCGAAACAATGGTCGCCGTGTAGGTGCGAGATGAATATGTGGTTGAGGCGCGAAAACCGTAATTTCATGCGGCGCATCATGCTTTGCGCACCTTCTCCGCAGTCTATCATCAATAGATTGTCGCGAAAGTCCACCACTTGACACGATGGATTGTGTCGAGGTGTGGGAGTGGCTGATCCACAGCCTAATATGTTGATCTGAAATTGGGCCATAGCTTGGTAATGCAAACTTACGCATTTTTTTCCATCCAGCCAAACAGCATGCGGCGCTACATAAGCTCTATGCCTGCGGCGGCACATGCGGCAATCTGCTCTTCGGGCCACAGAGATGCCTGCACTTCGCCTATGTGGGCTTTCTGAAGCAGATACATGCACAGGCGGCTTTGGCCTATGCCTCCGCCTATAGAGTCGGGATATTCGCCTCTGAGCAGGCGGCTGTGGAAGTCGAGTGAGGCGCGCTCCTCGCATCCGCGTTCATGCAGTTGGCGGCGCAGAGATATGGCATTGACACGGATACCCATCGATGACAGTTCGACCGGACGGTCGAGAACTGTATCCCACACGATTATGTCGCCATTGAGTCCCTGACGACCGTCGTTGCTGTCGCTTATCCAGTCGTCGTAGTCGGGAGCACGTCCGTCGTGCGGCTCTCCGTTGCTAAGACGGGCGCCTATGCCGGTTATGAATATGGCTCCGTGCTCTCGTGCTGCCGCATATTCGCGCTCATAGGATGTAAGAGTCGGATAGCGTTGCAGAAGCTCTTCGGTGTGGATAAAGGTGATCTTTTCGGGCAATCGCGGGGTGATGTGTGGGTAGTGGCTGTAGATCATAAGTTCGGATTGTCGCATGGCATCGTAGATCTTTCTTACAGTGGAGTGCAGGTAGTCGATGTTGCGATCTGATGCGTGTATAGCCTGTTCCCAGTCCCATTGGTCGACATACAGCGAGTGTAGATTGTCGGGCTCTTCGTCAGCGCGTATTGCGTTCATGTCTGTGTACAGGCCATATCCTGGTGCTATGCCGTAGGCGGCAAGTTTCATTCTTTTCCATTTTGCCAGCGAGTGTACCACTTCGGCACGGCGTTCGCCCATGGCTCTGACGGGAAAACTCACAGGGCGTTCCACTCCGTTGAGGTCGTCGTTGAGACCTGTGCCTTCAAGTACGAAAAGCGGAGCTGTGACGCGGCGCAGACACAGCGCGTCGGCCAGACGTTGCTGAAAGTCCTGTTTTATCATCTTAATGGCCGTTTCAGTGGTTTCGGCCAGGAGTTTGCGTCGGTATTGCCCGGGTATGATAAGTGCCATAGATATTTGGGTATTGGATATAGTACAGTGTAAATCACCTCAAAGTTACGTTATAATTATTGGTTGGATGTTTAAAATATGTTAAAACGAGGCTATCCGGTCGGTTTGTCAATCATGGACGACTATCTTTGTGGACAATCATCAGATATCATGAATTGCTTTCCGACGGTCAGAATATATGTAGCAGCCATTATGCTGCTTCTGTGCGCGTGTGGCAGTAAGTCGGATCAAGTCACGGAGCGTGCGCTCGCCGGAAGCTGGGTCATGTGCCGGAATGTGGCCGGCAGCGGTGTGGTGTTGTCAGATACCATTACATTCGACCTAATCGACCATAGAGTCTCCGTGGCGCTTGGGCTCTCGCTTGACTCCACACGGCTGTCGTATCTGACTGTCGCCGGATCGTGGAGTACAACGGCCACCGACATCAGTATCGTGCTAGACCGCGAGTCGGTACGTATGGTTCCGGGACATAATCTGAGTCAACGTATAGGTTGGACCGACTTTGTAGCCGGTCTTTCTTCCGATGATTTCCGCCTTTTGCTGGGCATCTGTTCGTTATCGTCCGATTCGCTCATTGTCATCGACCGGTCATCGTTGTCCGATACACTGACATACCGTTTCCTTCGGCAGCAGTGATCATCAGGCTGCATAAAAAACTCCCCCGGGCAGAGTGCCGGGGGAGTGCTCATGTGTTTAATGACAGACTATGTCAGTCGATGTTGGGGTTGATGCTGTGCCACTGGTCGATAGGAGGCAGTACGCCCATAGATATCACTTCGTCGCGCAGAGTGCACAGGTGCTTGTAGCTTTCTTCAAGTTCTTTCTGTTCGGCGGGAGTGCCGGCTACTTCGTGATATTTCACTCCGTCTTTGCTTATCGTTGTCTCCATGGCCATCATGATGTGGTCGAACTTGCCGTTGTTCACGTAGCAGCCTGCCGGCCAGCGGAACGGTTTGCCGCCCATGGCCGCTGCTATCATCTCAATCGAGAGATACGAAGGGCTCTGGAACGATGAGCGTCCGCGGAGGTCGATGATCTTCTTGCCTCCTTGTATTACGCGCACTTTCAGGTCTTCCCATTCGTTTGCGGGCAGAGCATCGGTGCCGATTAGTTCGGTAAGAGGCTTTCCGTTGACTGTGGTGGTTGAGGCAAACACAGCCATCTGTTCGCCATGGCCGCCGTATGTACGGCAGTTTACGACTTCCAGTGCCGGAATCTTGAAATACTTCACGAGTTCGTGTTGCAGGCGTGTGCTGTCAAGAGCAGCCAGAGTGGTCACCTGACTTGGTTTCAGTCCGGAATATATCAGAGTGATGAGACCTGTGATATCGGCCGGATTGAATATTACCACTATGTGTTTCACATCGGGACAATAGGCACGTACGTCTTTGCCGAACTGCTCGGCTATCTGGGCATTGCCTTTGAGCAAATCCTCACGAGTCATGCCTGCCTTGCGTGCGGCACCGCCGCTTGATACTATGTATTTTGCTCCGGTAAGCGCTTCCTTGATGTCGGAAGTGTAAGTCAGGTTCACGCCTTCAAAAGCGCAATGGTACAATTCTTCGGCTACACCTTCGAGAGCAGGTGCATATGGATCGTAAAGACAGATGTTGGGGGTGAGGCGCATCATCATGGCAGTCTGTGCCATATTGGAGCCGATCATACCGGCGGCGCCTACGATTACAAGTTTTTCGTCAGTTAAAAAGTCCATGATTTTAGTTGTTAGGGAGTTTTTATATGTTTGGTTATAGAGTATGAGTCGCGCGATTTACGGTTGAGCGGCCATATTCGACGCAAGTTCGCGCAGATGGTCAATATCGGAATCTGTGAGCCGAGACCGTATGGTTACCATCGGTTCTGCAATGACCATGCCGGGCATTTCGTGGAGCATATTGCGCATAAGCCGACCTGCTGTCGGAGCCCATGACCCATTTTCCACAATACCGACCAGTCTGTTTCGCAGACCTTTGATGGACAGATGATATATAAAGTCGTGCATAGCCGGATATATGCCTGCGTCGTAGGTTGGCGCAGCCAGCACCATGCCGCTCAGACGGAATGCCTGTGCTACAGCCTCCGACTGGTCGCATGAGCATAGATCAATCACCGTCACCTCTCCGGCATCGGTGCTGCGCAACATTTCGGCAATGCGCATGGCGGCTTCGGCGGTGCCTCCGTAGATAGAGGCGTAGGCTACAAGCACACCGCGTGTTTCGGGGGTATATGTACTCCACTTGCGGTACAGCCCTACGTATTTATCCAGCTCGGATCTGAGCACGGGTCCGTGGAGTGGAGCTATGATGTCTATTGCCGGAACTTCGAGTTTGTCGAGCAGACGACTCATCTGAGGGCCGTATTTGCCTACGATATTGGTGTAGTAACGCCGGGCCTCACCGATCCAGTCATCGTCATACTGCAATGCTCCGAACTTCCCGAACGCATCGGAAGAAAACAATACTTTTTCGCTCGATTCCACACTTACCATCACTTCCGGCCAGTGCACCATAGGCGCGGAATAAAATGTAAGATTATGACTGCCGAGCGACAGTGTGTCACCGTCTTTTATCGCACGTGTGCATCCCGAAAAGTCATGTCCGGGGAAAAATCTGTGAAGCATGCCGATAGCCTGAGCCGAAGCCACGATGGTCAGTTCCGGCCATCGGTCGAGGGCTTTTAGTATCGATGCCGAATGGTCGGGCTCCATGTGGTGTACTACAAGAAATGTCGGCTTATGCCCGCATGTGGCTTCCTCGATTTGTCTGATCCATTGGTCGCCGCGTCTTTCTTCCACAGAGTCCATTATGGCTATGTGTTCGTCCAGAATCACGTATGAGTTGTAGCTCATACCGTGAGTCAGTGGGTATTGCTGTTCAAACAGATGTCCCGACTGGTCATCGACACCGGTGTAGATAATACTCGGAGTAAGTATCGGTTTCATACAATATGGCTGGCTATGACATGCATCGCCTGTATTTTTTCATACTGCATAGGCGATCATATTAATTAAAGGAATAATAATTAAAAAAGTTCACTCAGGCCCAATCGGTCATACCTCTTCACGGAGATTATAGTGGTTGCGCAGGGTTTCGAAATCTTCGGGATGGAGGCGAAGAGCTTCTGTGTCTGTCAGCGGGTTGTAGGAGGCTTTGATTTCTTCAGCACTCACATTCCGGGCTGCTCCGGGTCGCACATTCTGCTTCATTTGCGGCATAGGTAGTGAGAAGTGGTCGACTACTGCTTTTACTGCCATTGCTGTAGCGCGTATCTTGCCTTGTCGGGAGTATCCGGCTATGTGCGGAGTGGCAATTGATGCGCTTTGCAGCAGTTCGAGGTCTATATGAGGTTCATTTTCCCAGCAGTCGATCACCGCATGGCTCACAATGCCGTCGGCCAAAGCCTGTTTCAGAGCGGCGGTGTCGGTAATGGGCCCGCGGGCCGAATTGATTATCATTGGTCGTCTGAGCAGTTTTTCGGCCAGGCGACTGTCGAACAGATGGTGTGTAGCATACTCGCCGTTACGAGTATATGGCGTGTGAAACGTGATGATGTCGGCATTGGCGGCCACTTCGTCGATCGATACAAATCCGTCGGCACCTTCGACCAGTGCGCGCGGCGGGTCGCATCTCAGCACGTTCATGCCTGTCTGCAAAGCCCAGGATTCCACTATACGCCCCACATTGCCTACTCCTACAATGCCGAGTGTAAGCCCGGCGGTGTTGGAGCCGTAGACTGATATTATCGAAGCCAGAACATATTGAGCCACCGCAGGAGCATTGCATCCCGGAGCGTTGCGCACTTCTATTCCCGCTTTGGCGCAATAATCGGTGTCCACGTGGTCGAGGCCTATGGTTGCCGAGGCTATAATGCTGCATCGCGAACCTTCCAGCAGATCGGCGTCGCATCTGGTGCGTGTGCGTGTTATGAGCGCGTCAGCCAGTCGCATGGTATCGGCGTTTATCTCGTCGGCACTGAGATATCTCACATCAGCAACGTCGTCGAGCAATCCATGGATAAACGGTATGTTTTTCTCTATTATTATGTTGGGACGGTTGTTGTCTGTCATGGCTTTATAGTATAAGAGTGTTGTTGTCAGCGGTTGATGTCGCGTATTACGTGATGATGCTCCAGGCGAATATGCCGGCATAGAATGTGATCAGGGCGAGAACGGTTACATAGCCGCGGCGATCGACGTTGATGCGGAAAAACAGTGTTGTCTGCATGGCGGTCATACACAGCAGCAGAGGCATGTAGACATAAAGTCTTCCCCAGTCTACGATACACATCAGTTCGGTAATTGCGGTCAATACGGTGAGCAGGCCGTTCATGGCGCGTGTTCTGGCATTGAATCCATAGACACGTATCACATTGTAGACTGTCATGGCCAACCCGGTGGCAAGTGTGACCATGGCACAGCATACCATGGGCAGGGCGTATCCCTTGATTCCGTCTACGGATATGGGCTGAATGTGTGGCGGTTGCATCATATCAAGGTCTATTAAGCCGAAGCCCCACAACAGCCACAGCGGTGTGAGCAGACCTACTGCGGCGGCAAGCAGCTGTCGCATTCCCATACACCGCATCTGCCCGCATCCGAGCAGCATTACGGGTACGTATGCGGCAAAAGCATATTCAATGCACGTGCCGCACGAAAGCATGAAAAATATAAGAAATATACGTGGTGTCCGCGTCGGACGGTCGTAGCACGAATACATCACCAACATACACAGCAGCACTATCACGGCCATGATCCATGCGCCAATGGCTCCGAATGTAAGAGCCGGAAGTGCTCCGGCCATTATTGCGAGAAGTCCGGTATACATTACCGATCCGGTGCGCATGATGTTCCACCAGCGGTTAGCCAGTCCCATCATTACCATGGTGCCGACCATGAGTACCTGATTGATTATGCCGTGCAGACTTCCGCAGGTATATGCCGATTCTACGCCATGCCAGTCGATGAGACCGCTTTCGGCAGTGCGCTCCCATGCCACACCGGCATTGGATGCGCACCATACAGCCATCACCCCCACCGCTATCATGAGCAGTGTGCACGGACGGCTCTTCAGAAAACGTGTCAGCGCTATCTCGCGTGGTTTCATCGACATTGAACTGCGGTATGATTTATGATTACGGGGTTGTTCGGACTTTTATCACATGCCTGTCACGTCACGTCCGATGTCGCGGCGGAAGTACATGCCGTCAAAGTCAATTTTGGCTATCGAGGCAAAACTTGTGGCGAGTGCTTCGGGCAGAGTGTCACCGAGCGAACTCACGGCTATCACTCGTCCGCCAGAGGTCACTACGCGGTTGCCATCCTTCTTGGTTCCGGCGTGGAAAAGTGTGCTTTCAGTCACATTTTCCAGACCTTTTATCTCTTTGCCTTTGGGGTATGATCCGGGATATCCGCCGCTCACCACCATCACTGTGGCGGCAGCTTTGGGGCTCTCCTTAAGTTCCATGTCGCCGAGATCGCCGCTTGCGGCTGCACGCATCAGGGCCACCAGGTCGCTGTCGATGCGCAGCATCACGGCTTCGGTCTCGGGGTCGCCCATGCGCACGTTGTATTCGATCACCATAGGCTCGCCGCCCACGTTGATGAGCCCGAGGAATATGAATCCGCGATACACTATGCCCTCCTCTTTGAGTCCGGCTATGGTGGGCTCTATGATGCGGGTACGCACTTTATCCATGAAGACTTCGTCGGCAAACGGTACGGGGCTCACTGCTCCCATGCCGCCTGTGTTGAGGCCGGTGTCGCCTTCGCCTATGCGTTTGTAGTCTTTGGCTACGGGCAGCACGCGGTAACCGCCATTTCCGTCGGTCAGCACAAATACCGAACATTCGATTCCGCTCAGAAATTCTTCCACCACTACTGTGGCGCTCGATGCTCCGAACATACCGCCGAGCATCTCGCGTAGCGAGTTGCATGCTTCCTCGAGCGAATCTATGATGAGCACACCCTTGCCGGCTGCCAGACCGTCGGCCTTGAGCACATAGGGCGGACGCAGCTCGCTGAGGAATCGGCAACCTTCGTCGGCCTCGTCGGCGGTAAACGAACGGTAGCGTGCGGTAGGTATGCCGTGGCGGCTCATGAACTGCTTGGCGAAGTCTTTGCTGCCTTCGAGGCGTGCGCCCTCTTTCGACGGCCCCACCACTAATAGTCCGGGTTTGTGTGCTGCGAAGTAGTCATATATGCCGGCTACCAGCGGATCTTCGTTGCCTACCACGATCATGTCTATGGAGGCATCGCCCACAAATCGCTCGATGGCTTCGAAGTCGGTCGGACTCATGGCTACGTTTGTGCCGTAGGCCTCTGTGCCGCCGTTGCCGGGGGCTATGTACAGGTTATCCACAAGCGCGCTTTGGCGCATTTTCCAGGCCAGTGCCGATTCGCGGCCGCCCGATCCAAGTAGCAGTATGTTCATGATTGTGATAGTGAGTGATTCGTTTACTGTCGCAAAGTTACGCCAATATTTCCGTTTGACCAACCGTATATGCGCCTAATCGGTATATTTTGAGCTGTTGCTCCGGTCAGATGTGTAGCATATCACGTGTGAGATCCAGAGCGATGCCGATTTCTTCTGCTGAGGCTGTTCGATCGGTCACCACTTGTCCGGGGGCTTTGAGCAGCGTGAAGTTGATGGCGTCGGCGTCGGTGTTTTTCTTGTCGTGTCTCATAAATTCTATCATTGGTGCGTAGTCGGCGCATGATATCTGAGGCATGGGATAGTTGTGTTCCACCATTGCAGCCACACGGCGCAGCGTCTCACTGTCGAATCCGAGTTGCATGTGCGAAAGCACGAGATCGGTCACCAGCCCCCAGGCCACGGCATGTCCGTGAGCTATGGGCGTGCCTTTGCGATTCATGGCCAGCGATTCATAGGCGTGGGCCACTGTGTGTCCGAGATTAAGCGATTTGCGAAGCCCGTTTTCGTGCGGGTCTTCTTTCACTATGCGGCGTTTTACTTCCACGCTTTCTTCCAGAAGTGTGAGCAGTTTGTCAAAATCAATGTGGCTGAAGTCAAATGCCAGGGCGCGGTTCAGAGCCTCTTCGCCATGCAGCAGGGCATGCTTGAGCATCTCTGCAAATCCCGACAGCAGTTCACTGTGGGGCAGTGTGCCGAAAAATTCGGTTGACACTATCACCTCTTCGGCCTCGCTGAATGCGCCTATTTCGTTTTTAAGTCCGTGGAAATTGATGCCTGTCTTGCCACCAACGGCTGCGTCCACAGCGCCGAGCAGTGTTGTGGGTACATTGATTGAAGGTATGCCGCGCTTGAATGTGGCCGCTGCAAATCCTCCGATATCGGTCACCATGCCTCCGCCGATGTTTACCACCGCCGAGTGTCGTGTGGCTCCGCCGTCGACCAGTTCATTCCATATGTGTGTCAGAGCGGTGAGCGACTTATTGTCATCGCCTGCAGCAATGGTTATTAGTCGGGCATCGGCCAGCGACCGGCTTCTGTTCATGAGCATGTGGGCTATCCGTGAGGTGTTGGAGTCGGCTATGACATACACGCGGTTTGGAGACATGCGGGTCAGTGCGGCGTCAATAGCCGTGGCTGTGTCAGGGGTGAATGTAAGAATCTGCTGCATGATGAGGCGTATGGTTTGTTTCAGTTGGGATTGTTCATTCGTGTAAGGAAGCCATAGATGAGCACAGGCAGTGCGTCGGCAAACTGGGGCATTGATTCGAATACAAGGTCTGCGCCCGCTTCTTCAAGTTCGCGCACATCGAGTGGCCCGGTGTTTACGCCTATGGTGAATATGTCGGCCGCATGTCCGGCTTCGATTCCGAGTGGTGCGTTTTCCACAACAAAGCATTCCCATGGTTTTACACAGGCTTTCTCCATGGCTTTGATAAAAGGCTCCGGATTGGGCTTGCCATGTGTCACATCGCGTGAGGTCACACGCATGTCAGGCGTGAACACTCCGGGGTAGTCTTTGTCGAGGCGGTCGAGTAGAGTGCTCTGTCCTGATCCGGTCACGAGAACTCGGCGTATGCCCACCTGTCCCATGAAGTCGAGCATATCAGCGGCTCCAGGCATTGTGTCGACATCGGGCATTGCAGCAAATATCTCAGTTTTGCGGCGATACAGGTCCTTACACTCGGACTCGGTGGCTTTGCGGCCGAACGCCTGTTGAAACAGGATGTTGATAGTGGAGGCTCCGGTGCGTCCCTCGTAGCGAAAAAATTCGTTTACAGGTACATCCACGCCAATCTCCGCCATCATCTGGCGCCATGCGTTGGCGTGCCGGGGCATGGAGTCGTAGAGTGTGCCGTCCATGTCTATAAGTGCGGCGCGCGGATTCACGCTTATGTATCCGGTACGTTCCAGAAATTGCTGTATTGCTATGCTGTACATGATGGAATTTATTTTCTTTTCTTCTTTGTTTTGTCTTTTTGTCGGTTGTCCGGTTCGTCTGACGGAATTTCAAATTCTGGGGGAGCTTCTATAAGCCCTTCTTTGATGAATATCAGAGAGTCGGCATGGCTGAGCGTGTCGGCTTCGGCATCTATGGCTGTCGGGCGAGGAGCTGTTTCTGTCATCTGGACTTTCAGACCGCGTGCTCCGGCGGTGCGTACGCCGCGAGAGAAGGCTCTGCGTATCTCTGACAGCAGATTCACACGTGCCTGATCGGCTATGTTGCGTGTGCTGGCCACTGTTTTCTCATTAAGGCGTGCTTTGCCCGGACGTATCTTCATTTTTTCGGGTGTTCCTTTTATGTTGATGCCAAATCTAAACGGCAGTGGTGACTTTATCACGGCCACATGGTAGTCGAGATTTAGATCGAGGTCGTTTCCTCCCATCACTCCGAGCCGGTAGCGATCCATATCGAATATCACAGGGTAGAGATTGAGATATCCGTCCTGTACGGTCATTTCTACGTCCATGTGCTGTATCATGTTGGTCTTTTTGTCTTTAAACATAAGCCATTTGGCCATGGTGCGGAATGTCTCGGAGTCAATCAAAACAAGACTGTCGCCGCTCAGGCGCATGGCCATATTGAGCGACTCCAGACGCAGGTTCATCACCGAGTCAAGTCGGGATGTCAGCGCAACTTTTGCGTCAACTATGCCGTCGAGTTCTTTGAGCATCGGCATTATGCTGTCGATCTGAGGTATTTCGGCAAGAAATTTGTGCAGGGCAAGATGTGTGAGGTTGAGTCCGGCTGCCACCGATATGTCGTGGCGGGTAGGTGCCGAATACAGGGCTGTGAATTCGACCGAGCCTATGTCGGTGCGGGCCTGGAGCTTGTCGAGGTTTATGGCTCCGTCCCACATGCTTACGCGCCCCATGAAGTCGCGGAGCCACATGTCGCTGTAGCGTATGCGACGGGCTGTCATGATAAAGTTGGCACGCACATTCGACGGTACTACGAACGCACTTGTGGCCGGTGTGCTGTCGCTGTCGGCTATAATCTTGTCCATGGCTTCTTCGCCGGAATCATCGTTAACGGCATCCATGAGCCGCGCTGCTTCGACGTTGCTGTATGCGGCTCCGCGTATCAGTGCTGCCGACAGGGCATTGATGTCGATGGTGTCGCTGCTCATAGTCAGGCTTACTTCCAGCGGCGTGTGGCGTGTGGAGGTGAGTGAGCGCGATATGTTGCGCACGCTGCCGTTGATGGTGAAGTCGCTGTTGGCGGTGCGCACATGTGTGTCGTGTATGGTCACGGAGTCTGTCGAAAATGTCAGATCCACGTTTGATATCCGGTTTCTTACCGGGAAAAATGGCGTGTAGAATGAGGCTGTGGTGGCCTTGAAGTCGCCGTGGAGTTGCCATGTGCGCAGCCATGCCTTCATGGAGTTGTCAACGCCGAAGTCTATGTTTTCACGCTCGTTGTCGGCTGTTTGTGCCGATTGCTTGCGGCGTGGCATGCTCTTTCTGGCCAGAGCCATTATTGAGTCCGACGACAGGGTTGGGTATAGTGCGGCGAGCGAGTCGTAGCGGGCCTGCATGCGTGCCGGCATCTGACGTCGGGCGCGCGGGTGGAGCGAGAGCTGTGCCATGCCGCCACGCATGTTGGCGCGCATGTTGTTGTCGCGATAGCCTATGTGGCGAGCCTCCACTTTCAGGTCGAGACGCGGCTGGCGGGCATTGCTGTTGTAGCGGCGTAGTGTGCCGCCTACCGAAGCGTCGCGCAGGCGTACACGCATGTTGCTACTGTCAGCGTTGAGCGTGAGCAGTCCTGCTTCTACACCTATGCCAATGGGGTTGATCTGGGTGGTGTCGGACGACGATGCTACGTTGCGCGACCCTAACTTGGCCGAAAGCTGTCGGCCTGCGAGGCGGAGTCCGGGCATGCTCATGGCTATGGTGTCGATGCTGATCGATGCGGTTAGCAGCGAGTCTACGATGTTGTCGCCATAAGTGACTTTGGATGTGGTGCCGAGGTGCAGGGCTGCGTGGCGCACATAGGCGTTGAGCGTGCTGTCGCGCATAGCCATGTCGATGTCGCGTACTTCCAGTGAGCCGTCGATGCGTGTCTTGTGGAAGTTTTTTGGTGATATCCACGACACGCGGGTACGTACCGACGCATTACCGTGGATGCTTCCGCGCACAGTGGCAGGCAGGCGGTTGAGAAGTACTGCAGGCAGGCGGTCGAGCGACACGTTGCCGTCAAATACTCCGTCGATCAACGGGTCGGTCATGGGATTGCGCACCGTGCCGGTGAGTCGGAAGTCCATGGCGTGGCCAACCACTTTCAGCTGCTTGATATCGATGCTCGATCGGTCGAGGTCGGCGCCGTCGATACGCGCTGTGATATCGGCAGTGAGTTCGCTCAGCCGCATGGCGTCGAAGGTCAGATGTGAAGCGTCTGTTTGCAGATGGATTTCCGCCGACGGTATACCCGATTGCGTGGGGTCGAAGGGCTGAAGCAGTTTTATGTCGAGTTTTATGCCAAGATCCGTGTCTATATCGCGCAGTCGTCCGGCATATTTTTCAGGAACATGTGGCAGTATACTGCCCAGATCGATGCGGTCGATGTGCATGTCGAGATTGTCGACAAGCAATGATTGGCTGAAGTCGATGTCTGCGTCGAAGTGGACGGCAAAAGTCGCTATGCCGATAGTAAATTCCTTGAGTCCCAGATGGTGGGGCGAGGCCTGATCCCAATATATTTGTCCGTCGATGTTGAACGGCAGTGGCGGTAGCGGGGTCGACATGGGGCTGTCGCCCGACAAGCCGTTGAGGCTCAGTGTGTATGTTGGAGCATCTGTGCCATGCAGTTCCGACTCTTTTAGCGTGAGTAAGAAGTCTATGGAATCAGCAGGCATTCGGTAGCGCACAGGAAATTCGCCTGTCAGAGCGAATCGGTTGATAGACAGAGGCGGAAGTGTCGACGGTTCGTCGCTTTTGGATTCTGACGGAGGTACGATGTTGAAGTTGCTCACCGAGTCGTTGACTGCGATGAGGTTGAGCCGTGGCGATGTCAGCACCACATCCTTGAGAGCGATCTCTCCTATGGCGAGACGCGACATGTTGATGTCACCGGTCAGACTCTTGAGCCATAACAGCGAATCGGCGTCGGCCGGAAGTCCGGCGCGAGTGTTGTCATCGAGTCCGTTGAGCGAGCGGCTCACTATTGTGAGATCGTCGATTCGGAGTTGCAGATGTGGAAATGTGGACCAGAATGTAAGTTCTATGCGTCCGGCATTTACATCCGCATCGAGATATTTGCTGGCATATCCGTTGACTATCGGGGTGAGTCGCGGAGGTGTGAGATACCATAGCACGAAGCTTATCAATATGGTCAGAAGCACTGTTGCTGTCAGGATCGTGATGCCGGTCCATTTGAGCAGACGTTTCCATATCGGCTTGCGACGTGGTGTGGCAGCTGATTTGTTGTCAGATTCGTTCGTCGGCCGGTCTTCGCCTTCCGATTCGGGTATATGTTCATTCCGGGTGTCCATATGGGTTGTGTTTCAGGATGGTCCGTATTGGTTTTTAACAGTAAGCGGTCACTCTTGGTTTCGTACGGTGATGTGGAAACAGGGCTGTTTGTGCTCGTATTTCACGTAACATCTGCCTTCGCTGCGCATCGCATCAAGCACTTCGGCCAATATGGCTTTGAGGTCTACGGCCGAACGGGCAATCCTGCGTGAGTCGGCGGCAAAGCGGGCGTAGCTGATATCTACTGTTGTGCCGAGCTGATGTACCGACGAGTCTACGGCATTGCGATTGCTGCGGCGTAGGCGGCTTACAGATTCGGGTGTGCGCAGTACGCTGGTCACTTTGATGCGGTAGTCCCCGCCGCCGCGCACTCGCAGAGTGTCGTTGAACCGGCGTCCGATCTCATGGAGCATCAGCGCGGCTTCCGGTACAAGATACGGGCGAGAGTGAGTCAGTGGCTCGACATAGAAGTCGGCGCACGACACTATCTTCACCAGCGGACGTCGCAGTTGCCAGTGAGATCGGGTGTCGCTAAGTGGAATTATGCCTATGCGCTCGGCTGCGGCCCAGTGCACATAGTTGCTGTCGTTGAATTCTTTGGAGTATGTCTTGTGCCACTTCAAAGGCAGCGCCACGGTAGGTTCTGGCATTTCGGCAAGCGGATGGTTCCATATGTCAGCAGAGTCGGTATCTGAGACATTGTTGTTTTCTGATTCAATGATTTGGTTCATCTTCTGTTTCACGGCCACTTCGTCGATGCCATTTGCCGGAGAGGCGGTTGTGTTTCGGATCGATGTTTCAGAAGTTGCGTCGGCTGTAACTGTCACATCCACCGTAGTGCCGTCCGATGGATTGGGGTGGCCTGTGCCGCAACTTGCTGCCACATGAATGAGTGTCGATATTACTATGATGTGTATGGGTTTCATTGGATGCAGAGATTCGAAAATTACCGTAAAGTTACAAACTTCCGTTCAACAATCACTCCCTGCGCTTCGATTTTTTCCCGCGTTATCCGCTCATGCAGGGCTTATTTGTGTTTTTTAGGCGGTGACTTTTTCATAATTGCTGCGGAAATGGTAACTTTGCACTATATTTTATCGTATATGCAGTCGCAACAATTTGAAATGGTGGCCAAAACCTTCCAGGGACTGGAAGATGTCCTGGCCGAAGAACTCCGTCAGCTCGGAGCTGTGAATGTGGAACCCGGACGCCGCATGGTGTCTTTCGAAGGAGATCTGGCTATGCTTTACAAGGCCAATATGTGCTGTCGCACAGCTCTCCGTATTCTTAAGCCTATATATAAATTCACAGCTTCAGATCCCGATGCGCTTTATGAGATGATCAAGGAATTTGACTGGACCGGAGTGTTGTCGCTCGATAAGACTTTTTGCATTGACACCGTGTCCAATTCCGAGGAATTTACACATTCGCGTTATGTGACTTATAGGGTGAAAGACGCCATAGTGGATTTTTTCCGCGACCGTATGGGTCCCGACTGCCGTCCGAAAGTACGTGTCACGGATGCAGATGTAATGATCAATGTGCACATAGCCGGTGAGCGTGTCACAGTGTCGCTCGACTCTTCTGGAGAGTCGCTTCACAAGCGTGGTTATCGTGTGGCACAGACAGAAGCTCCGATCAATGAGGTGCTTGCTGCCGGTATCATACTGAAGAGCGGCTGGCGAGGCGATTGTCCGTTGGTCGACCCCATGTGTGGTAGCGGCACATTCTTGATTGAAGCGGCTCTGATAGCTGCCGGCATCAATCCGGGTGTATATCGCCGTAAGTTTGCATTTGAATCGTGGCGCGACTTCGATGCCGAGCTTTTCGATTCTATATACAATGATGATTCGTCAGAGCGTACATTTGCTCATAAGATCTATGGTGCCGATATATCGCCAAAGGCAGTTGCAATAGCTACGGAAAATATCAAAAGCGCAGGAGTGAGCCGTTATATCGATCTCCAGGTACGGCCTCTGCAGCAGTGGACCGAAGCGCCCGAGGAAGATACTCCGGGAGTCATTATCACAAATCCGCCTTATGGCGAGCGAATCTCGTCTGAAGATATGGATGGTCTGTACTCCATGATTGGATCTAAGCTTAAACATGTGTTTGGAGGATATCACGCATGGATCATCGGTTATCGTGAGGAGTATTTCCGTAAGATAGGTCTTGCTCCGTCCTTCAAGATGCCGATCTTCAACGGAGCCCTCGAATGCGAGCTTCGCGAATACATCATGTTTGCGGGTGACTATCGTTCGTTCCGTCGCGAAGGAGGCTCGATACGCACCGAGGCTGCGCGCCCCGAAAAATATTCGCCCCGTCGCACTTCCGACCGTGAGTGGCGCGAGGATGCCCGTCGTCAGGGATTAAGCGTAGGCAAACCCAATCGCAAAGACCGTGAGTCTGGACGATTCGGCAAAGGACGTGATTTCGGCGGCAATAGGGAGTTTGGCAAAAAACGCGATTTTGGAGGCAAGGATCGCGATCGCGACTCTCGCAAGCCGTTTGAATCCAAATCTCAGGAGAGTGAAAATCCGTTGGCAACACGTCGCAACGAAAATGCCCTGAAGATGGTGATAGGCCGCGAGCCGTCGCTGCCCAAGTCTTCCGACGGCACACTTATGCGTCCCCGCCGCGGATGGAAGAAAAAATAATCTTTCGCGAACACCAACAACACATAGAATCCCCCGGATCGGTCTGTTGACAGACAAAGTTCCGGGGGATTTTTATACTGATTGCCAATCCCACTGTCTTGCATCGAAACAATAAATGCATCTCCATTATCTACTAAACAGACACATTTTTTTATGATATGTTATTTTCTCATATTCAGTGCTTGAAATAGTTGCTGCGTATTATGCGGTCGGAAATGTGCCACTGGGAGTATGTGTCGGCCGTGACGGGGGTGCCGTGGGTGCGTCCCAACCGCAAAGACCGTGAACCTGGGGTCACTTTGACTTGGCAAAGAATAATATCACAACGACATATCGGTGAAAATCGTCAACAAAACATTGAAAACTTCAACGTAGTCGCTTAAAGGCATTGGTCAGCATCACATATCTACGCTGGAGTTTTTGTCAGAGTCGTATTCGATTTCCTCATGGTCTGACTCGTTATTATTGTCCTCAATATCTTCAATCGGATTTCCCCATTTATTTAGCACAAGGATACTTATTTCGTATAATCCATATATGGGTATGGTTACCAATATTAAGGTAAACAAATCCGGCGGAGTTATAATGGCGGCAATAACCATAATAATGACGAACGCATGAGATCGATATTGTTTAAGCATTGGGGCATCAATGAATCCCATTTTGCCTAATACAAACGCTATAATAGGCAGTTGAAAAACAATGCCCATAAGGAATGTTAGCGTTGTAAAGGTAGAAATATATGAATCGAGAGTTATGGTATTCATAATTTCATCATCAACTTGATAAGTAGCAAGGAATTGGAATGAAATTGGGAACAGTACAAAATAACTCATTAACAATCCGAGAATGAAAAGGACGTATATTATCCCTGCAACGAGGTATGAATATTTCTTTTCTCGCTCATAAAGTGCCGGAGATATAAACTTGAACAGTTCAAAAAGGATATATGGGGAAGCGAGTAAGACAGCCAATATACACGACACTGTTATATGTGTCATGAATTGAGCAGACAATTCGGTGCTTATAAGTGGAATTTGATAATTTGCGAAGTGAAAATCAAATCCTAAAGAGTTGATTAAGTGTTCAATGAACTGGAACGTGCAGAAATCCGAATTGTGCGGTGCTAATAGAAATGTAAATGTTTGTTTTTTGAAGCAGAATATAATACATCCTAAAATCACCACAACAAGGATTATGCGGAAGAGCATCTTGCGTAGTACGTCAAGATGTCCTCCGAAAGTCAATAATCCTGTAGTTGTTTCAGAATCGCTCACTGTTTTGGTTCTTCAGATGGCTCAACTTCTGCTTCTTTCTGCTTTTCGTCGGCTCGACGTTGGATTTCTTCTTCAACGCGACGATTCATTTCTTCTTCGGTGGGTTCATTCATACCCTCCTTGAAGCTTTTGACACCCTTACCCATTCCTCTCATAAGTTCTGGCAGTTTCTTCCCGCCAAAAATCAGGAGTATTACTGCGCAAATGAGAATTATCTCAGTCGCACCAATCATGCATGTAATCATTCGGGAGTAACTAAATATATTACACAATTTTGGAAATCAATTTCCCAATTTCCGTTCTCTGCGGCTTCCCAATTGTATTTGGTTTCCATACGATTCCACCAACTCTGAAATTTGGAGGATGTTTCGCCAAGATCCTTGACGAGACGGTTGTAAAGGTCTTCATTGTCAGCCGTAAGTATTTGTGCTAGCTCATTTAGACCATTGCGACGCTCAAAGAGCATTTGGATTTCATCGCGTTCCTGTTCCGTGACGCGACCTACTTCTTTCTTCATCTTATTGTATCTTTTTTTATTATTATTGTATCATTAGTGACGGTTGTAATTTGTCTACAGCTACCTTTACAAAGGCCCTTACAACTTGTACATGCTACCTCGCACATTTCTTGACAAACAGCTTTGCATTTGTTATTACACGTATATCGACAAGTCCTTACACAAGCATTGTTACATGAATTCTGGCAAGAGTTCTCACAGCCTGTGATTGTCTGGTTAGATGCAATGACATTTAAGGGGTTAAAGACAACAAACGCCAAAATAGGCAATGTTATCGTAAGTGATTTCTTGAAAAACTTTCTTCTACTATGTGGCATAACAAGAGTATATTATGATTTGGATCCCTTATCTTGGAGTTGACATATATGTAATAGAAGAACATTCAGATCCTTTACTATCTATACAGTCGACAGAATAATATATGTAGTCAATTTTTAGCGTTTAAAGTTTTAGTCAACTTCCATTGCAGCAGCACTAAAACAAGTATTGTTGCATGATGTTAGGCACGTCGTGTTACAGCCTGTGTTACAACCTCCTTGGCAACTTGAATTACAGACTTGGGCACATCCTTGTTGGCAAGAGTTGCCACAAATTGCTGCACATTGATTTACGCAAGACATATAACAAGCATTGATGCACTGGCCGGCACATGAATAAAGGCAACTCCAACCACAACCATATTGGGTCGCAGCTTTAGCTCGAGGCATTGGAAGAACCAAACCGATAATAACTCCGACAAACGGCAATAGTCGCTTGCTCGCTTTTTTGAAGAATTCACGTCTGTTAATCATCGTAAAAGTAATTTTTCGAATGGATCAAGATAATCTATATGTTCTATTTCCTTTTCTGGTAGGAATGTACCTATTTCTCGAATTTTTTTTAGAAGTTTTCGCGATGCATTGCGTTCAATATGTGCTACTACACATTGTTCACGACTTGGAGTATTTACCTCTAACGTCGACTTTTTATTCATCCAGATACAGCGGCGGCATTGATACGTATCACAAATTCTACATATAGGCGCAAAGTCAAGCTTGTATAGCTGAGGATTCTTTACAACCAAACCATCCGTAATATTTCCGATATTGAATCGGACATCATCATCGCAATAAAATGCTGGGCATACGTAGAAATTACCGTCAGGACATAAGGCAATAGTTTCATCCCCTGCATTACAATTGTTCATGCTGTCCAAAAGCATACGGTCAGTTAGTAGATTGACTTGTATGCTGTGTCCGTCTTTGTATTCATTGGCAATTTTATCTGATAAAGAACTGAGACACTCAAAATATGAGGATTTATCGTCGTCCTTAAACGATAGGACATCTATGAGAACGATATTAATCCTATCAACTTTTGGGAGGATAGAATAAAGCATTTGTGTGTTATCTCTCAATTCTGATAATGTTAAGCGAAATACATAAGACTGTTCCTTGTTAAATGGGAAAAACTTGATTGATGCTAACGAATCAAATACAACAACGTCCGCAGTCTTACGAAGATTTTCATCCTCACAAGTTGACGATACTATGTCAGCATGAAATGTCTTGGCAATTTCCGATTTATATTCCTCAGGAATAACATAATCTGGATATAGAAATTGAAGAGTCAAGTTCTCTTTCATTGACCAAAATATTGCTTCCTTTAGAGTGTCTAAAGGTATGAGGTTTGCTTTTGTTCTATCATTTTCGTAATGACAAAATGATACGGATGTGTCATCCAGTTGGACTATGAGGTATTTAAGCATAATCAGCAGGATTCGTTTGAAATAGTTTTTTTATTCTTGTAATACTCTTCTCTCTGTCCCTCTGCTTCAAGCTTGGCAAAGAGTTTGTTCCAATAGTAATTATTGGCACGAACGCGAGCTTTGTGCATTTTACAAATGGCAGTAGAGCGTTGATAGATAGTATCAGTATCGGCAGCATCATAATTCTCACCTTGACACCATGCGCAACCTTCAGCTTCTTCGCAATTGATACACTCTTCCGTCGATTGTGTACACCGATCAAGCGTTAGGAATGGACGAAGTTTATTTTTGTCAATTCCATCGTAAACATTACCTATAATCCATGCTTTTTTATTACGAAGCGAATATTGAGCGAAACGAGTGCATGGGTAAAAATTTCCGGCGGCATCAATAGAAAGCATTTTGCCTGCCCCACACCAATTCCCATTATCCAGCACACAATCAAGAGGTTTGCCTAATCTCTCTGTAAAAAACGAGCAGGCATAATCATTATATAGCCGATTGTCAATAATTGCATCTGCCAATTCGATGAGCTGATCCTCAAATAATTTGTCATCTCCTTCTTTCCACACATCCTCAAATACGCAATTTATGTTAACTTCATGTATCCCAATTGAATATAAATGAAGAACGCTCTCTTTTATGTAAGGAATATCTGCGCTGCTAATGGTAACCTTTGTGGCTCCATCAGGAAACTGTGCTAACCATAGAGGAATATTACGAACAACATCGTCATAACTGCCTCGTTCCAGTCCGTCCCCTTTCCAAATTCGGTTTAGGTCATGTTTCGCCTTAGTTCCGTCAATGGTAATTCCTATGGAAATATGGTCTTTATTTTTAAGGATATAATTCTGAACTTTATCAGAATCGTAATTTATCCCGTTGGTCGAAAAACTAAAACGATAAGAATTGAACCAGTGATGGTTTAATCTATACATCTCAGTTTTTATGTAGTCGCATATTCTGTCAATAAGGTCAATTTCAAGAAATGGCTCACCTCCTATGAAATCCCACACCACAGATGCCTCAGTAAAGTCTTGTTCATGAGAAAGAATATAGTCAATAGCCTTTTTAGCAACATCCCATGACATCCTTTCTTTATCGTTTTTACCTACAAGATAGCAGTATTTACACGCAAGTTGACAATCTTTTGTGACTATAAAAGTAATGCTTTTTGCCACTCCTGATTTCCAAACTTCGGTGTTTTTTTTGACTATTGGATTGCTCATAATCGTTCTATATTAATGCATGTAGTTGTGGCACTTTTTATTATGCCACAACTAAACTACATAAATTAGCGAGACGCGGAATGGCGGCAAGTGTCGCTACAAGAGTTTTTGCACGTACCTGAACATGTATACTTACAACCATCGCATCCGTGTTTACAAGTTCCGTCGCATCCGGACTTACATCCTCCGCCACACGAACTGTAACAACCGCTTGAACATCCATACTTACAACCCATTTCTGATTCGGTAGCATTGCCAATTAGAGGCATGTTTGCCAATGCGATTGCACCGAGGATGGGAAGTGCGCCCTTGGCTGCTTTCTTGAAGAACTGGCGACGCGACTGGAGTTCTTCGTTCTTGTTTTGTTTCATGATAAAAACCATGTCCTATAGGCTTACCAGAGTCGGACTGACTGGTTTATAAAAGAAAAAGCGTGAAAGCCTGTACCAGTTGCTCTTTCTTCCTATCGAGGCTCTCGCATTGCCCATCAGAGTAGAACGAGCAACGCCGAAGCCTCACGCTGTATGAAACATCTATTGGAGATTGTTCACACAATCCCTAATGGAAACATCATACCTGAGACATCTACCGTTGCTTTATTCCTGACTCTGATTGAGAATTTGCGAGATTCCGATAGATCAGAAATAAGCGTAAGTAAACGCTTTTTATTTATGTCTGCACCCGCCCACAAGCCCATATCGGACTTCGGCGAGCGATATGCGTGGTAAAGTTAGTAACAAATTATTAAATATACAATATGATTTCACAAATGTTGATCTGAAATAATTGGATTTCAGACAATGTATTAGTGCTTGAAATAGTTGCTGCGGATTATGCGGTCGGAAATGTGCCACTGGGAGTGTGTGTCGGCCGTGACGGGGGTGCCGTGGGTGCGTCCGGCGCCGTCGATGGCCGATGTGGGTGGATCGGAGCCGAGTATGGAGCGGCCTGTCCCTGGCCATGTGTCTGGGCTTGCCCCCATTATGTCAAGGAGTGTGGGGTATACGTCGGCCTGGCCTATTTGCGGGAGGTATCTGAGTGTGTGGCCGCTGTTGGCGGCTATGAATGCTATGGGATGGGTTACTGTCAGGTCGTTGGATTTATTGCGAGAGGGTGCGATGCTCTTGTCATGGTCTGACACTATTACCACTACCGTGTTGTGGCTTATGCCTGCTTTGACGAGAGAATCGAATAATCCTGCAAGTGCTGAATCGAAGTATGTAAGGCTGTTGAGGTATCTGCGTTCCCATGGATCAGGTATCTCGTTTTCGTTCCATCGGGGTGCGCCGTTGCCGCATTTGCCTTCAAACGGGTAGTGCATGGAAAGTGTGGTGAGTTCCATGAGAAAGGGTTGGCGCAGATCGGGCAGCATGTCGGCGGCGTATTGAAACAAAGCCGCATCGCATCCCATATATGCCATATCGTAGCCTGCTGCCTCGATGTCCTCGCAGTCGCGTAGTGTTGAGTAGCCGTATGCTCTGCTGGTGGCGGAGTGATTCCACATACTGCGGCTGTCGGCTATTATTTCTATGGATGTGGGATAGGATAGAGTTTTGGCCAGGGAGGGATATGTGTTGTCGGCAAATTCCAGTGCGACGCAGTCGCCTGCTATGGGTAGCAGGCCGGTGTTGTAGATCATCTGTCCGTCGCTCGAACCGCCTTCGCGCACCTGTGTCACCATATTGAGGGCTGATATTGTGCCGGGATTGTCGATGAGTCCGGAAAGTGTAGGTGTGGCGTTTTTGCCATTGACCATGCGGCCGATGTAGTCGGCATTGAGCGACTCCACCACTATCAGTATCAGGTTGTATCCACGGTGGCATGTGGAGTCGTTGTATTCGGCCCGCAGTAGCCGGCGTTCGTGTATGAATCGGTCTATTTCATCGCGTTCATTTGCGGTGAGTGTCACCGACGGATTGGAGAACAGACGCATGGCGTTGGACAGGGTATAGAGTGTGAAGCCTTTGTCGCGGAAGTCGCCCATGCCGCGCGGGTGTCCCATGTCTGATAGCCGGCGGGTCATCACATCGCCGTAGGTGATGGTGTCGGAGCCTCGTGAGTGCCAGTAGCGGAGGTCGTGCCATGAGAGCAGCATGAAGCAGATCACACCGGCGGTCACGCAGCCTGTGGCGGCTATGGAGCGGAATCGCTTGCTCAGTGGCGGCTGTTGTATGGGACGCCGACGCAGTCGCAGTCGCAGCCACAGCAGGGTGATGAGTGTCGGGGGGAGGAGATAGAGGATGTCGGAAGGGATGAGTGAGCTGAGTGTGCTTTCGATCACTATGGAGTTGTAGCTTGCAGGATCGGTGAGAGCGGTGACCGGAAGCAGTGTGCCCCAGTAGCGTATGTAGAGTGTGGATGCTATTGCGATTGCGGTGACTGTCCACAGTGTGATGGTCATGATGCCTCGCATGCGTCGCGGCCACGCCCAGTAGGGAGCGGTGAGAAGCATTGTGTCGGCTGTGACAAACTCCAGGCGGTGGAGTGTGCTCATGGACATGCCTGTGGTGATGGTCATGCACAGGAGCGTGAGCCATAGGGCGGCTGTGAGCGTGAGGCCGAAGAGGATTTCGGATGGTGGTCGTGATGCGTTTTTGCTGACGGGCATTTGACGGTGTATAAAACGATTTTGACATTCTATCCCGCAAAGGGATAGAATGTCAAAAATCTATAGATTGGTTCTGATTTCAGTAGGTGGGTTACTTCTTGGCAACTTTGTTGCGGCGAGCATCGGTGATGTAAGCCACGGGAGCTGCGATGAAGATTGTGGCCAGAGTACCGATCACAACACCCCAGATCATGGCGAATGTGAATGAGCGGATGGCGTCGCCACCGAGGACGAAGATGCACAGGAGCACGAGCAGAGTCGAGGCCGATGTCATCACTGTACGTCCGAGTGTGGAGTTGAGCGATGTGTTGATTGTGGTGAAGAAGTCCTGCTTGGGATAGAGGCCTACGTTTTCACGCACACGGTCAAACACAACCACGGTATCGTTGATCTGATAACCGATCACGGTAAGTATGGCGGCGATAAATGTCTGGTCGATTTCCATTGCAAACGGCAGTATTCCGTAGAAGAGCGAGTAGAAGCCGATGATGGCAAATGTGGTGAATGCCACGGCTGCAAGCGCGCCGATAGAGAATGCTACGTTGCGGAAACGGATGAGGATGTAGAGGAACATGGCCAGGAGTGACAGTGCTACGGCGATGTATGCGTCGGTACGCATGTCATCGGCTACTGTAGGACCTACACGCTGCGAGCTGATAATACCGGTGTGCTCGTTTGTGGTAGAGAAGTCTTCGGCTGACATGCCGTTGAGCTCGCTCTGGAGTGCGGTATAGAGTTTTGCAGTAATGATGCTGTCGACATTGACTGTCTTGGCCTGGTCTTCGTTCATGTAGTTGGTGGAGATACGCACTTTGGTGGGGTTGTCGATGGTGATCACCGATACAGAAGAACCGTCGAATACGTTGGCGAGGTTCTGCTGGAGAGATTCGGTGCTAACCGGCTGGTCGAACTGTACCACATAGTTGCGGCCACCGGAGAAGTCGATACCGGGGCTTAACTTGCGGATTGCGAGTGAGCCGATAATCACGAGTACGAATGCAAGTGCTATGCCGAATGCCACTTTGCGTTTGCCAAGGAAGTTGATGTGAGTGTTGGTGAACATCTTGCTTGACAGCGGAGTGGAGAATGTGAGGTTGCTGAAGAGCTTGGTCTTGCCGAAGGCGATGAACACAAGGCGGGTCAGGAACACGGCTGTGAAGAATGAGCAGACGATACCGATGATGAGTGTGGTGGCAAAGCCCTGGATGGGACCGGTGCCGAAGGCCATGAGGATAACGCCTGTGATCACAGATGTGAGGTTCGAGTCGAAGATAGCTGAGAATGCGTTAGAGTAACCGTCGGATATAGCCTGACGTACGCCTTTGCCTGCGCGAAGTTCTTCTTTGGCGCGCTCGAAGATGAGCACGTTGGCGTCAACCGCCATACCCAGTGCGAGTACCACACCTGCGATACCGGGCAGTGTGAGCACGGCCTGGAATGATGCGAGGATACCGAAGGTGAAGAAGATGTTGAATGCCAGACCGAGGTTGGCGATGAGTCCGGGGATGATGCCGTAGAACGCGCACATGAAGATCATGAGGAGCACGAGGGCGATGACGAATGACCATAGACCGTCGTGGATGGCCTGCTGGCCGAGTGACGGACCGATAACGGTAGAGCTGATGATTTCTACAGAGGCGTTCATCTTACCGCTCTTGAGCACGTTGGCCAAGTCTTTTGCTTCATCGGGGGTGAACTGGCCTGTGATAGATGTGCGTCCGCCTGAGATCTTGTTCTGGATGTTGGGGGCTGTGTATACGCGGTTGTCAAGTACGACAGCGACGGGCTTGCCGATGTTGTTGCCTGTGAGTGTGGCCCATGAGCCGGCAGCTTTTTCGGTCATTGTCATGGCTACGTATGTGCCGCCCTGGTTGTTGTCAAACTCTACGGATGTCTGTTTTACGACGTCGCCGCTGAGTTCGGGCATGCCGTTGGTGAGTTTGAGCGAGTAGAGCTGATAGAGCTCGCCTTCTTCGCCGGGAGTAGACTTGGCACTCCATGCGAAGTGTACGTTATCGGGGAGTTTGCGGCTTTCGATGGCATCGTTGAGAAGTGAGTCGATGCCTGACATCTGAGATGCGTATGCTTCTCCGACGATTATGCCGTTGTTGTATACACGGGTGAAGCGGTTGAAGAGACCCTGTCCGTTGCCAGTAGCACTCTGAGCGGTGGCGCGGTCGAGCTGGTTGAGCTTGGCGAAGTATTCGTTGACCGGCAGAGCGAGATAGAATTCGAGGTTTGCCGAGGTCTTCAGAAGTTCCTTCATGCGTTCGTGATCTTTCACGCCGGGGAGTTCAAGAAGGATCTGACCGTCTTTTTCAAGCTGCTGAATGTTTGGCGAAACTACGCCGAACTGGTCGATACGTTTGCGGAGAACTTCGACAGAGCTGCTTACGCGGTCTTTAACTTCGGATTTCAGTATAGACTCAATGCTTCCGTTCTTGCCGGCGGCAACATCGGCAAATACGACCTTGAGGTCTCCGCCTTTGTTGGCTTTTTCATATTCCTGGCAGAACACAGCCACATAGTCGTTGTTTCGTGTAGCGTCAACCACCGAGTCGGTGAGTGCGATAGCATTCTTGAAAGACGGATCCTGAGCCTTTTCGCCGGCCATTGAAGTGAGGATGTCGGGTATCGACAGCTGCAGGGTTACGTTCATACCGCCCTTGAGGTCGAGGCCAAGGCCGATGCTGAGTTTCTGGACTTGCTTGTAAGTGTAGCCGAGCCAAACGGGCTTGTTGGAGATTGACTGAATGTAGCTTTGATAGGATTTGCGGTATTTTTCCGAGCTTCTGTTCTGGTCACCCGATTGGTTGATAGCGTATTCCACCGCCTTGTCCTCGTAGTTGTTCTGCACGAGGGTGAACGAGAGGTAGAACAGGCAAATGATCACCAAGAAGATAGCCAGAATACCGGCAACAATACTTCCTAATTTTCCTTTTTGCATGTGAGTTAATAGATGATATTGGGTTATTAAATTTTCTTAAGTCTGAGTTTCAGCCTGCAAATATACAATTTTCTTTTTGATTAAAGCCAAATATTCGCGGTTTTTGAGAGGTTTTTCGGTCAGGAGCGGCATTGTGCTATGAAGTCGGTCATGGCCGGGAGGGATGCTTCGGCACTTTCGAGCAGCCGAATCTGGGCTTGTGTGCGCACAAGATTGTGCTCGGGATATGTTGTCTTGTAGTATGTGTCGCCGTTTAGGTAGTCGGCGAAAAAGCGTACTGCCTGCATGTATGGGAATAGGGTTGCGGCGTACGGCAGGTTCTGAATCTCAATGTCTGTGAGGAATGCCGATGCAGTGCTGAGGTATCCTTCGGTGAAGGCTCTGAATATGTCCATGTTGAAGTTTACGCGGCTCAGATCGGGGTCGTCTTCGGCTCCGGTGTTTGCAGCGGTGCGCAGGAAGTCACCGTAGTCGCTGAAGATGTATGATGGCATGACAGTGTCGAGGTCGATGACGCAGAGTACGTGTCCCTGACGGTCGAACATCATGTTGTTGACTTTGGTGTCGCAGTGGCATATGCGCTTGGGTAGCAGTCCCTGACGGTGCAGTTGCTCGGCAAGGCACATGTGGTCGGCGCGCCGCAGGAGGTCGTCGGCGATGTCGCGCACGCTGTCGAGTCGTCCGACAGCGTCGGTGTCGATGGCTTCGCGGAGCTGCTGAAGACGGAATTCCATGTTGTGGAAGTCGGGGATTGTCTCGGTGAGTGTGTCGGGTATGTCGACGAGCATGGCCTGGAAGTTGCCGAATGCTTCGCCTGCAAAGCGTGAGTATGTTGTGTCGACGACATCGAAGGTGTCGGCTTCGGGTATGAAGAGCATCATGCGCCAGTAGCTTGTGCCGTCGAAGTAGAATGTCTTTTCGGGGTTGTCGGCGAGCGGAATGAACGTGAGTACCTTGCGGTCGATGTCGGATGTTCCTTGCGCGGTGAGTTTGCGCCGTATGTGTGTGGTGACGGCCATGATGTTGCGCTGTAGTCCTTCGACGTCTGTGAATATGTGATGGTTGATGCGCTGGAGGACGTAGTCGGGGGTGTCGGGGCTTTGTGTGCGCACAATGTATGTGTCGTTGATGAGGCCGTTGCCCAGCGGTGATATCGAGTCGATGGTCCCTTTGGTGGCGAATCGTGCCACTATGTCGTTCAATTCGTTCATCGTAAAAGTGTTTAAGGTGATTATGAGTTGCAAAAATAATGAATTTTTTGCAAAAAACCTTTGTATGGCGTCAGATAGGTGTCAGAAGTGTGTGTCGGGCAGCCGAGAGGCCAGCCGCTCCATTACCGAGTCGTTGCGACGGAGTACTTCTTCGTATTGACGGCGTGTGGCTGCGGGCAGCGCGTCGGGCTCGATCATGGTACACGGTATGAGCTGACGAAGAGTGACGAACGGTTCGGAGCGGACGAGTCCGAGTGCGTCGTCGTGAATCTGAGCGGCGTTCCAGGGCAGGGTGTTTTCGTCGAAGGTGTCGAGTTCCTTCTGCACGAGGTCGAGTATGGCGTCTGACTGGGCGATGAGCTGCCGTGTCTGCTCGGGCGAAAGTTGCTCGCCGTTGAGTACAATGTCGCGCAGACGCAGTGCGGTGTCGCGGTCGTATACGGCTTCCGTTTCGGGTATTGCGGCGATGGAGTCGGCTGTCGTAGTGTTGTCTGAGCCGGTCGAGCCGCATGACGGCGTGAGTATTGCTGCCGCGGCAAGGATTGTGATGGCTATGTGCTTCATTGGGGATGTTTGATTATGAGTTATCGGGCGGTGTCGCGGTCATGGGCGTGTGGCGTAAGCGCCGATTGCGGGAGTGTCGGTGTGCGGTGTGCCGTAGAAGTCGGTTTCGGGCATGAGCTGCGGGCAAGCGTTGTAGTCGCTTATGGCCGGTGAACCTTCCTGCAGGCGGTAGTCGAAGATGTAGTCGGCGCGGACGGTGTAGAAGAGTGGATCCTGATTCCAGATGATGTCGATGAAGTGGTCGTCGTCGGTGCCGTTGCTACGCAGCAGTGACCGGCGCACGAAAACTTCGGAGCCGTCGAGGGATCCGGGAGTCATGTCGGCTGAAGAACCGTAGATTATGCAATTGTTGATGGTGGCGGAGAGGTAGGGGCGTCCGGATCGGTCGTCGGT
>CAJTQH010000022.1:24016-29021 GCA_910578305.1 uncultured Muribaculaceae bacterium | reverse complement strand
GGCAGATGCTCTGAACCAGCTGAGCTAAGCACCCGAGCGTAGGCTTTCGCCTGACTTTTGTGGTTACCTTCGCTTGCGAACCTATGATAATGTTCTATTTTTTTGGTGGGTGCTGAGGGATTCGAACCCCCGACCCTCTGCTTGTAAGGCAGATGCTCTGAACCAGCTGAGCTAAGCACCCGTGTGGTTCGCTGCGAAAGCGATGCAAAGGTAGGCATTATTTTTTAACTACCAAAGAAAAATGAGAAAATTTTTTCAAAAAGTGCATTTTCCATAAGATTTCAAAACATAACATTGCCCATGACGTTAAAAATTCGTTAGTTTGCCGTAGATAACAATCGACATTTTCATCATTAATGAAACCCGAAAACACACCATCCAAGCGAAAGTGGATATCGCGAGCCATAGATATGTATATCGACGGTTTCCGAAACATGACTGTTGGACGAACACTATGGGCTCTTATCATTATAAAAGTGGTGGTGCTGCTTGCCGTATTCAAACTATTGTTTTTCCCAAATGTGCTTTCAAATAACTACGACACTGACCAGGAGCGTGCCGAGGCCGTGAGAAAGTCACTGATAGACAACCGCTGACAACTATTTATTATTTTAATACCTTAATATTCGATATCATTATGAGCGATTTGATGAGCGTAGTGGACTGGTCGAGAGCACAATTTGCCTTGACAGCCATGTATCATTGGCTTTTTGTGCCGCTCACGCTGGGACTTTCGGTAATAGTGGCCGTGATGGAGACTATCTATTATCGCACCCGCAGTGAACGGTGGCTTGCCATAACAAAATTCTGGATGCTGCTTTTCGGCATAAACTTCGCTGCTGGCGTGGCCACCGGCATAATCCTGGAATTTGAATTCGGCTCCAACTGGTCGAATTACAGTTGGTTTGTAGGCGATATATTCGGCGCACCGCTCGCTATAGAGGGTCTGCTGGCATTTTTCATGGAATCGACTTTTGTGGCGGTGATGTTTTTCGGATGGAAGAAGGTCAGTCCCCGATTTCACCTCGCAGCTACATGGCTTACGGCCATAGGCGCATCAATCTCAGCTCTATGGATTCTGATAGCGAATGCCTGGATGCAGTATCCGGTAGGCATGGAGTTTGATCCGGAGCAGATGCGCAATGTAATGGACGATTTCCGGGCTGTGGCACTGTCGCCCGTGGCCATGCACAAGTTCTGTCACGCCGTGTTCAGCGGCTGGGCTCTCGCAGGAGTATTCGTGCTCGGTGTGAGCTGCTGGTTTCTTCTCAAGAAGCGCAACAGAGATATGGCTCTTCGCTCGATGAAGGTGGGTGGATGGATAGGTATGGCCGGTATGCTGCTCACTATGTGGTCGGGCGACGGATCGGCACTCGACGTGGCACGCGTGCAGCCCATGAAGCTTGCGGCTATGGAGGGCCTGTATGAAGGCAAATGCGGACAAGAGATAGTGGCTTTCGGTATTCTCAATCCTGAAAAGACTGCTGAAAACGATGCCGATGCCTATCTCTTCGACATATCCATACCGAAAGGACTATCGTTTCTGGCCACGCACGACTTCAATGCGTTCGTGCCCGGCATCAACGATCTCATCGACGGTATAGAACTCACGCCTGAAGGCGACACCATACGCACTGACTCATACGCCGAACGCATAGCCATAGGCCTCAAAGCCCATGAAGCTCTAAGAGCTTTCGACACCGCAGCCGCAGCAGGCGACAGCACGGCAATGGCCTCGGCAGCCGCCAAGCTCAAGGAAAATTACCGCTACTTCGGCTACGGATATCTCGAATCGCCCTACGACGCCGTGCCGCCGGTGGCTCTCACATTCTACAGTTTCCACCTCATGGTGATACTCGGCGGCTATCTGCTGATATTCTTCATAGTGGCTCTGTGGATTGTCTACCGGCGCCCGAGCGCTCTGGGACACAAATGGATACTTTGGCTCGGAATGCTCACCATACCCGTGGTGTATGTGTGCAGCCAGGCCGGATGGGTCACCGCCGAAGTGGGCCGTCAGCCCTGGATAATACAGGATCTGATGCCTGTGCAGGCCGCCATATCGGATATATCGACCGGGGCCGTCATGATAACATTCTGGATGTTTGCCGCCGTATTCACAGCTTTCATGGCTGCCGAAGTGGGCATAATGCTCAAGCAGATATCCAAGGGATCGAAATCGGATTACGAATCACTTAAAGACTAAAGGCCATGTCAATAGAATTTCTTCAATCATACTGGTGGCTCATCATAGCTCTGCTCGGGGGAGTGCTTGTGTTTCTGCTTTTCGTACAGGGAGGACAGTCGATGCTGCTGTGCCGGCAATCGCCTATCGAACGTACCATGATGGTCAATGCGCTCGGCCGCAAATGGGAGCTGACGTTTACGACGCTCGTAGTGTTTGGCGGAGCTTTTTTCGCCTCGTTTCCTCTATTTTACTCCACAAGTTTCGGCGGAGCTTATTGGCTCTGGATGCTTATTCTCTTTAGCTTCATATTGCAGGCGGTGAGCTATGAGTTCCGCTCCAAGTCGGGCAATGTGTTCGGCACGCGCACCTACGACACATTTCTGTTTATAAACGGCTGTGTGGGATGCGTGCTTCTTGGCGTAGCTGTGGGCATGATGTTTTTCGGAGCGGAATTTACCGTGACAAAGGCCAATCTGCTCGACAGCTCGGCACCCGTGATATCGTCGTGGGTATCAACCCACGGACTTGAGGCCATAGCCGACTGGCGCAATCTCGTGCTGGGTGTCATGGTGCTATTCCTTGCCCGCACCACCGCATCGCTCTATTTTATCAATATGATAGGCCACGACGAAGAGTTTGCAGCCCGTCAGCGTCGCTCGGTGCTGGTGAACGGCGGCATATTCACGGTGTTTTTCCTCACATTCGTGGTTCTGCTCCTCACCGCCAAAGGTGTAGAAGTGAAGGACGGCGCGATGACCTGGACAGACAATAAGTATCTCCACAATCTGCTGTCGCAGCTTTGGATAGCGGTGGTGTTGCTGCTCGGCGTGGCCGGAGTGCTCCGGGGTATTATCCACACGCTGATAAGCAAGAAGTATCGCCACGGCATATGGTGGACCGGAGCAGGCACGGTGTTTACCGTAATGGCTCTGCTTTTCCTCGCCGGATATGGCGACACCGCCTATTATCCCTCGACCATCGACGTAAACTCTTCGCTGACGCTGGCCAACAGCTCTTCGTCGCTCTTCACGCTCACCGTCATGAGCTGGGTATCGCTGATAACACCGTTTGTCATAGCCTATATAGCTTATGTGTGGCGCTGCATGGATCGCAAGCCCATCACACCGGAAGAGATGAAATCGACATCGCACAAATACTGACCACCTCTTATCCCCTACACTATAACAATAAGGCCGCCCCACAGATGGAGCGGCCTTATTGCGTTTATCTTATTCAACGAGATATCATTACATCAAATAATATCGGCTATGAGCGTGGCCGATGTGGCATCGACCACTTTTACGCGGGCTGTCTGTCCGACGCGGAAATTACCGCGCGGAAATACAACCGTTTTGTTTTGCGGCGTACGACCCACCATCTGTTCGCGGCTGCGTTTGGCTACTCCTTCAACAAGCACCTCTACCTCGCGACCGATCTCGGCGCGGTGTGAGGCGAGCGACAATTCGTTCTGCACTGCTATCATACGGTTGAGACGGTCGATCTTCACCTCTTCGCTCACATTGTCGGGCAAGTGCTTGGAGGCCATGGTGCCCGGACGCTCGGAATACTTGAACATGAACGCTGAATCGAATCCCACTTCACGCATCAGGCTCAGAGTCTGCTGAAAATCCTCTTCTGTCTCATCATGGAAACCGGTGAAAAGGTCGGTGGATATGCCACAGTCGGGTATGATGCGGCGTATGGCGTCGATGCGATCGAGATACCACTCGCGGGTATAGTGGCGGTTCATAGCTTTGAGCACGGCATTGCTTCCGCTCTGCACGGGCAGATGTATGTGGTGGCATACGTTTGGACATTCGGCTATGGCATGGAGTATGTCGTCGGTCATATCCTTTGGGTGCGATGTTGTGAAACGCACACGCATGTCGGGAGCAGCCTCGGCCACCTGACGCAGAAGGTCGGCAAATGTGACCGTAGTGCCGTCGGTAGCTTCGTAGCGGTAACTATTGACATTCTGACCGAGAAGAGTCACCTCCTTGTAACCCTTGGCTCTGAGATCGGCCAGCTCGGCCAATATGCTCTGCACTTCACGGCTGCGTTCACGACCGCGTGTGTAAGGCACGATGCAGTACGAGCAGAAGTTATTGCACCCGCGCATGATGCTGATGAATCCGCTCACCACGTTACCCGGCAGACGCACCGGTATCACATCGCGATATGTCTCGGTGGTGCTAAGTTCGACATTTATAGCCTTCTCACCAGCCTCTACCGATGCTACAAGACCCGGCAGATCGAGATAAGAGTCGGGACCTGCAACCAGATCGACTCCATGAGAAGATATCAGTTCCTCACGCACACGTTCGGCCATGCAGCCTATAACGCCCACAATGAGAGGGTGTGCCTTGCCACGCTTACGACGCTGCGACGACAGGTATTGCAGCCGCCCGATGATCTTCTGTTCGGCGTTGTCGCGGATGGAACATGTGTTGAGCAACACGGCATCCGCTTCGTCGAGCTCCTGCGTGAGTCCGTATCCGGCCATCTCCATCACCGACGCTACAACTTCGCTGTCGGCCACATTCATCTGGCAGCCATAGGTCTCGATATATAGTTTTTTATCCATATTTACCACAAGTGTTTGATAATTGTCCAACATTGAGTATTTTTGTGCAAAAATAATAAAAAAACCACTCATTGACAATGGCATTTCCAATACTGACGGCTCAGGAAGCCGCCGAGCTCATCAATCACAACGACAACGTGGGCCTTTCAGGCTTCACTGCATCAGGCTCACCCAAAGTGGTCACTTCCGCCCTTGCAGAGAAAGCGACCAAAGAGCATGAGGCCGGACGCGAG
>CAJTQH010000022.1:0-24006 GCA_910578305.1 uncultured Muribaculaceae bacterium | reverse complement strand
TTAAAATCAACATCTTCACCGGTGCCTCGACCAATAACTGGGCCGACGGCGCATTGGCACGTGCCAATGCCATCAACCGCCGCACACCCTACCAGAATACTCCTGACCTGCGCACACGCATCAACAGTCATGACGCACACTACTTCGACCTCCATCTTTCGGAGCTTGCACAGAAGTTCCGCTACGGTTTTTATGGAGATCTCGACGTGGCCATAATAGAGGTGGCAGAAGTGATGGACAACGGCGAGATAGTGCTCGGCACAGGTGTGGGCAACGTGCCTACCTACGCACAGCATGCAAAAAAGGTGATACTCGAGCTTAACGCCAAACTACCCAAGCAGCTATATGGCCTGCACGACATATATATGCCTCTCGACCCTCCTTACCGCCGCGAGATACCCATCTACAAACCGAGCGACCGCATAGGCTCGCCCACCGTAAAGATCGATCCGGAAAAGATAGCGGGTGTGGTGCACAGCGACTCTTACGATGGCATCAAGGGCTTCACCGAACTCGATGAAGTGACCATGCAGATCGGCGCCAACGTGTGCGGATTTCTTATAGGCGAAATGCGTTCGGGACGTCTGCCCAAATCGTTCCTCCCCATACAGTCGGGAGTAGGCAATGTGGCCAATGCAGTGCTCTTTGGTCTCGGCGACGCACCTGAGATACCCCAGTTTGAAATGTATACCGAGGTGATTCAGGATGCCGTGATCGAACTCATGAAGATGGGCAAGTGTAAATTCGGCTCCACCTGCTCACTCACTCTTTCGGACAAGATGGAGTCGGAGGTGCTTCACAATCTCGACTTCTTCCGCGACAAACTCGTGATACGTCCGGCCGAACTTTCCAACAGCCCCGAAGTGATCCGCCGACTCGGAGTCATCGCCATGAACACAGCTCTCGAAGCCGATATCTTCGGTCATGTCAATTCCACACACGTGCTTGGCACCCGCATGATGAACGGTATAGGCGGCTCGGGCGACTTCACCCGCAACGGCTATATCTCCATATTCTCCTGCCCGTCGGTAACCAAAGGCGGACTGATAAGCAACATAGTGCCTATGGCCTCGCACATAGACCACACTGAACACTGTGTAGACGTGATCATTACCGACCAGGGTGTAGCCGACCTGCGCGGCCTCGATCCCGTGCAGCGTGCAGAGCGCATCATTGAAAACTGCGCACACCCCATGTATCGTCCGCTCCTGCGCGAATACCTGCATTTAGGCAAGTCGGGCCAGACACCCCATTCGCTCGAAGCAGCCATGGCGTTCCACACCGCATTCAAAGCTACCGGCGACATGCGCAATGTGGACTGGAGCCGCTACGGATTCTAATATTCCACACACTTACGACATATAAAAAAGCCGTGCCAGAAGCACGGCTTTTTTTATATCACTGTATCTCAGGGAAGTCAGTCATTTTCGGGACGCAGACAGCGTACGGTGGCTCCGGCCTGCCACATCTCGCTCTCGCGCATGGCCTTAAGCTCGGCTTCGAGCTTCTCCCGATAGTCGGGCTGAGAGTTGGAGTCGATGGAAAGCTGTGCCTCGTGACCGCACTCCACACTTTTGTAAAGACGCTCCATCACCGGCTTCACGGCATCGTGAAACGGCCCCATCCAGTCGAGGGCACCACGCTGTGCGGTGGTGGAGCAATTGGCATACATCCAGTCCATGCCTTTCTGCGCAAACAGTGGCATGAGCGACTGAGTGAGTTCCTCTACTGTCTCGTTGAAGGCTTCGGACGGTGTGTGCCCGTGCTCTCGAAGCACTTCATACTGGGCGAGAAACAGTCCCTGTATGGCTCCCATAAGCGATCCGCGCTCGCCTGTGAGATCGCTCACGGCCTCGCGACGGAATGTAGTTTCAAACAGATAGCCTGAGCCTATGCCTATGCCAAGGGCCAGTGTGCGGTCGAGCGCACGGCCTGTGGCATCCTGCTCCACGGCGTAGCTGGAATTGACACCACGATGCTCAAGAAACATACTGCGCAGCGACGCTCCCGAGCCTTTCGGAGCCACCATTATCACGTCGATGTCGGCCGGAGGCACCACTCCCGTGCGGTCGGGCCATGCGATGGCAAAACCATGTGAGAAGTATAGAGCCTTGCCCGCTGTGAGATGCGGTTTTATCACAGGCCACACCGAGAGCACCGCTGCATCGCTGAGCAGACACATCACTATGGTGGCCCGCCTGGCAGCCTCCTCGATGGAAAACAGAGTCTCGCCCGGTACCCATCCGTCGGCCACAGCCTTGTCGAAAGTCCGGCCAGGACGCTGACCTACTATCACGTTGAAACCGTTGTCGCGCAGATTAAGACTCTGCCCGGGGCCCTGCACGCCATAGCCGAGCACGGCTATAGTTTCGTCTTTCAATACTTCACGCGCTTTTTCCAAAGGAAACTCGCGGCGGGTGACCACTGTCTCTTCCACGCCGCCAAAATTCAGTTTTGCCATATCGTTTGTCTGTATCTATGTGATTGTCTATATCATAATAAATAATTTAGTCCTGCGCCTTTTTGCGCGGAGTAAGTATAGTGCGCGATACACATATTACTGTGTCGCCTTTAGTGATGGCCGTGACCAGAGCCTCTCCCACATAAGCCGAGCACACCTCCACCATGTCGTCGAAGTGAGCTTCGTGCTTGTATTCGATCTCGAATCTCGACAGGCAGCATTCGTCGAATGCCGACAGATCGAGCTGATTGAGTATCAACTCCACATATCTGGCCGAATTTACATGACGGTTGAAATCGATGTCGCTCACACGAAAACGATACTCGTGCACTATCTGCGGAGGGTCGGCGGGACGTATCTTGCCCTGCACCGACATGGGACAGCGATAGTCGGTGACCGTGTCGGCTATGTATGATATGCCAGAGAGGTCGGCAGGACGCCTTGTGTGCATGTTTATGGCCACCCATATGGTGCGGGCATAGCCCAGCACTTCGCCATGGTGGCCACGAAGCTCGAAGTTTCGCGCAGAGAAGTGCCGGTTGTATCCTTCGATCCATGTAGTGAGCGAATAATCCTCAAGCAGACGCGGATAGCGGTGCACTTCGATGGCTATGCGCGATAGCACCCACAGGTTGCCGTCGTGCTGCAACCGCTCGAATCCCACACCAAGCGCATCGGCATGTTCGGTTGCCACTTCTATGATCTGCTGCACCAATTGGGCAGGAGCAAGCTCACACTGGGCATTGCACTGGGCCGCCGTCAGATGATAGCGGTGCGTGTAAAGTACTTGACGTTGTAAGGTTTCTGTCATGGTTTTGGCATTTGTGACTCACGCATGGCCAGATAATTGTCGATAGACTCGATGGGCGAACGTGTCACCACAACCCGGCCGCTGCGCATGAATTGTTTGATATCATAACGCTTCAACTCGTTGAAAAGTGCTTCGGTCTCGTCATTATGACCGGTCTTTTCTATTACAGTGTAGTCGGGAGTCACATCAAGTATGCGCGCTCCGTGACGGCGTATCATGGCCTCCACCTGGTTTTCGGCAAGAATCTTAGCGGTCGACACCTTATATAAGGCTACTTCCTGATACACCAATTCGCTGTCGGTATACAGATATGCTTTTATCACGTCGATGCGCTTTTCGATCTGTTTTATCACCTTGTCCATCATGGCGGCATCTGAACGGCAAGTAATGGCTATCTTGTGAACTCCCTGACGGGAGCACGCGCTCGCACTGATGCTCTCTATGTTGAGACAACGGCGTGTGAATATGATGGACAACTGATTGAGCAGTCCCACGTGGTTTTCGGAATACACCACTATTGTGTACATTGTCTGTGTATCCATATTATCGGGATATTATATCGGGATCATACACTTCGTCCGGGCTGAGCATTATGTAGTCGACAGCCTGCCCCACAGGAGTCATCGGAAACACCATGTCGGCCGGATCTATGTTGACATTTAGCATATAAGGGCCGTCACAGGCCATCATGCGCTCTATCGCACTGTCGAGACCGGCGCGCGAGGCCACATCCTCGGCTTTTATGCCGTAGGCCGCCGCAAGAGCCACGAAGTCGGGGTTGAGCAACGGGGTCTGAGAAAAGCGGCTGTCGAAAAACAGCGCCTGCCACTGGCGCACATTGCCCAGAAAATTATTGTTAAGCACTATTATTTTTACCGGAGTACCATACTGCATGATGGTGCCAAGCTCCTGCACGGTCATCTGCAGACCGCCGTCGCCGGTAAACAGGCACACAGTACGGTCGGGTGCTCCCATCGACGCGCCTATTGCCGCCGGGAGTCCGAATCCCATGGTGCCCAGTCCGCCTGAGGTAATGATGCTGCGCGGAGCCGTAAAGCGGAAATATTTGGCCGAGAGCATCTGGTTCTGCCCTACGTCGGTTACCAGCACAGCCCCGACAGGAGCCGCTTCCGACACCTTACGCGCAACCTCGCCCATGTGTGCCGGAGCATCCATATCCGTGCCATAGGCGGCATTGACGGCTACGCACCGAAGCTCCTGCTCGTTGTGGCGGTCAAACGATTCGACCCACTGCCGGTGCGAAGCCTTGTTGACCCGCGGCAGCAGTTGTGCGAGCGCCATCGAGGCATCGCCGTGCACGCGGGCGTCGATCTTTACGTTTTTATTAAATTCCGACTCGTCTATGTCAATGTGCAGTATCCGCGCCTGCGGGGCATATCGCTCCACAACGCCTGTCACGCGGTCGTCGAACCGCATGCCCACGGCTATTATCAGATCGGCACGGTTGGTGTTGACGTTAGGGCCAATGTTGCCGTGCATGCCAAGCATGCCTTTGAAGAGCGGATGATGCGACGGCATCACCGACAGGCCGAGCAGCGTGGAAGCCACCGGTATGTCGGCTTTTTCGGCCAGCGCCGCAAGCAAGCCTTCGGCCTCGGAGATCATGACGCCCTGCCCTGCAAGTATCATGGGCCGAATGGAATGATTGATCATGTCGGCCGCATGCGAAATCTCTGCCGGCGACACCTCCGGGCACGGTATATATGAGCGTATGTAGCCGCACTTGGCATAGCCGCTGTCGGTCAGTCCGGTCTGTGCATCTTTTGTAAAGTCAAGAACCACCGGGCCTGGTCGCCCGGTAGACGCTATATAGAATGCCCTTGCCAGAGCCGGTGCGACATCGGATGCGCTTCGTATCTGATAGCTCCACTTGGTGACTGGCTGGGTGATGCCCATGACATCTGTCTCCTGAAAGGCATCGGTGCCGAGCATAGACGACGGAGCCTGTCCGGTGATAACCACAAGCGGCGTACTGTCCATCATGGCGTCGCTCAGACCGGTGATCAGATTGGTAGCCGCAGGGCCGGAGGTGACTATCACCACTCCCGGCTTGTGGGATGTGCGTGCATAGCCCTGCGCGGCGTGCATGGCTCCCTGCTCGTGGCGGGTGAGCACGTTGGTGATACGGTCGGTGTAGTCGTACAGCCGGTCGAACACCGGTATAATATATCCGCCGGGATAACCGAACACGCGGTCCACGTGTTCGGCTATCAGACCGCGGATCAGAGCTTCAGCTCCGGTGATTTTATCGCTCATTCAAATTATTCTGTTATATTTTCTTAAGACGTGTTAACACACAATTTATATATTACCGCATCCGTCATAGCCTCACTCCGCCCTTGTCGGCCGATGATACAGATGCGGCGTAGGCTCTGAGAGCTTTGGATACCTCACGTCTGCGACTTCGAGGTGTAAAGGCGGCGGTGCCACGCAGCAGTTCCTCGGCTGTCGAGTTCGGTTTCGGTAAGCTCCACATTGATGGTGCGGGCCGGAATGTCTATGGCTATCATGTCGCCGTCGCGCACCAGCGCTATATTGCCTCCGGCCGCCGCCTCAGGCGAGATGTGTCCGATAGACAGCCCCGAAGTGCCGCCCGAAAACCGTCCGTCGGTGATCAGCGCGCACTCCCGTCCGAGATGTTTGCTCTTTATGTAGCTGGTGGGATAGAGCATCTCCTGCATGCCCGGCCCGCCCTTGGGCCCTTCGTGGGTTATCACCACCACATCGCCGCTATGCACCTTACCGGACAGAATGGCTCCAACGGCCTGATCCTGGGACTCAAACACTCGTGCGGGGCCACGGAACTCCAGTATCGAGGCATCGACCCCGGCAGTCTTCACCACGCATCCGTCAGCGGCAATGTTGCCGCGAAGCACGGCCAGTCCGCCGTCGGCCGAATAGGCATGCTCCATGTCGCGGATACATCCCGCAGTGCGGTCGGAGTCGAGAGTATCATAATAGGCCATCTGACTGCCCATCACCGTGGTGCGCTTATGTCCGGGGGCGCAGCGCCACAGTTCGTCGGCACGGTCGGTGTAGTCTTTGCCGCCTATGGCAAATCTGTCGATAGCCTGCTGAAGTGTAAGAGAGTCGGCACGTATCACCGATGTGTCGAGCCGCCCTGCATCGGCAAGTATCTTCATTATTGACAGAATGCCTCCCGCGCGGTTCACATCCTCTATATGATAGGACGAGCTCGGCGCTACCTTGCACAGCACAGGAGTGTGCCGCGACAACATGTCGATATCGTCCATTGTAAAGTCCACTCCACCCTCATGAGCCACAGCGAGCAGATGCAATACAGTGTTGGTTGACCCGCCCATTGCAATATCGAGTGTCATGGCATTGAGCATGGCGCCCCGGCATGCAATAGACCGCGGAAGCACTGACGTGTCACCACGTCCGTAATAGGCACAGGCGTTGTCGACAATGTGACGTGCGGCCCGGCGCAACAGGTCGAGACGAGCGGCATGCGTGGCAGGTACGGTGCCGTTGCCGGGCAGCGACATCCCAAGAGCCTCGGTGAGTGAGTTCATGGAATTGGCGGTAAACATGCCGGAGCACGACCCGCATGTGGGACATCCGTGACGCTCCATCTCGTACACCGACTCGTCCGACACCGATTCGTCGGCGGCTTCCACCATGATATCCACCAGATCCACGGCTCTTCCGCCAACGCGTCCGGCTTCCATAGGCCCTCCGCTCACGAATATGGCCGGAATATTGAGCCTCATGGCAGCCATGAGCATGCCCGGTGTCACCTTGTCGCAATTGGATATGCACACCATAGCGTCGGCCCGGTGGGCATTGACCATATATTCCACCGAGTCGGCTATCATGTCGCGCGATGGCAGCGAATAGAGCATGCCGTCGTGCCCCATGGCTATGCCATCGTCGACAGCAATAGTGTTGAACTCAGCCGCAAAGCAACCGGCTTTCTCTATCTCACGTTTCACTATCTGTCCGGCATCGTGCAGATGTGTGTGACCCGGCACAAACTGGGTAAACGAATTGACGACTGCTATTATCGGCCGCCCCATCTGCTCCTCGGTCATGCCGTTGGCACGCCATAGCGCACGAGCGCCGGCCATGCGCCGGCCGGATGTGGTGGTAGCACTGCGCAGAGGTACGGTGTAGGCTTTATCGCTGTTTTCGAAATGAAACTCTGTCATATTTTTACCTTATATCTATTAAAAATGCAGCCATTTTAGACCTTACGGTTGCAAAAATATCACTAATCAACGCTTTTTTCAAACAAATGCACAATTATTATTGTTTTGTGCCGCAGAAAAATCGGACATATACTCACCATAAACACAGAAAGCTCCCTTATACAGGGAGCTTTCTACAATATTTATGATGCGTAAAACGGTATTATCAGCGCATTATCTTGCGCGAGAAGCGGAAATCATCGCCTGAAGCCACGAGGATGTACACTCCGCCATGAAGATCCGATGTGTCGACAAGCACACTGTTGCCTTGAGCCGAAGCCGAGCTCACGGGACGTCCCTGCAGGTCGTAGAGAGTGGCGGTGATGCCGGATGCGCCGGCCACAAACACGTCGTAGCCCGTATCCGAGCCGGTGATTATCAGTCGCTGATCCTCGTCGGCCCACACCTGGCCGACAGCTGAGTTGGCCAGCACATACTTAATGCCTTCGAGTGCGTCAATCTTGCCTGCTCCCCAGCGCCCCTTGTCACGACCCATGGAAAATGAATTGTACTGCGATGTATTTTTTATGACATCCATTACCTTCTCGTAGGAAAGCGTGGGATCGGCCTGCAACCACAGACCGATAGTTCCGGATACAAACGGACACGACATAGAGGTACCGTTCATCGTTCCCCAGTAGTACGTAGTGATATTGAATCGGCCGTTTGTCACTTTCCCCACCATATTTCCACTGCCGGCTGTAGCAGTGACATAATAGCTGCTGTAACTCGACACAATGCGTGCTCCGGGAGCGCATACATCGGGGAGAGATGTTCCGTCGAAATTGGTGCCATAGGATGAGAATGGAGCAATGGAACCGACTTCAAATCCAGTGGAAGCCGGATAATATGATCCACTTGTCAGCACTCCGCAAGTAGTGCGGCTGACATAGGCTCCAACTGCGATCACATTATCGGCACAGGCACCGTCGTTGATAGAATTCTGCGAACTACCGTTTGTATAGTCGGAGACAGTGGTCATTACAGTCGGAGATGGACGGTTGGAAAACGTAAGCTTCTGTGTCGAAGAGTACAGATACAGTTTATGTCCCGGCTCAGCTCCGCCCACATAGAGGGCTATCACCTTGTCGGATGTTTTCTGCGACACCCCGTTGAACTCGGTATATACCTCAAAACGGTTGTTGTTGGGATCTATGTATGAACGCGATGTTATGGATCCGGTGAAATTGGAAGTAAATTCAGATACACCGGAGGTAGTGGAACTCTGATATACAGCATCAATGCTGACTACCGGTGTGAACGTGCCGGCTGAAATAGAATACACACCCCACTGCACGTCAAGCACAGTGTCGTCAGTACCCCACAGATCCACTACACCCAAGAGTGCGTTAGAGTTGCTGCCATGAACAAATGTCTTGAGAAAAGATCCTGAACCGGTCGCGGATGTTATATTCTTTACAATCGATATATTGGCATCACCATCATTGCCGGCACTCATACATATAATACCGCGCTTGCCTTGAGCGGCCAGTTCAAGTGAGTATGTATCCGTGCCGTCGTGCGGGCCGGTAGTATGTCCAAGCGACAGATTAACCACAGCCGGCTTCCCCACGGATTCAGCATAGTCAAATACATTCTTCACACACTGCAGTATATTGTTGGTGTACAGATCTCCGACTCCGAATGCAAGATCGGCGCCGGTTGCCACACCATAGTAAGGAATGGGCTGTCCGGTACGCATCTCAGGCATCGAGCCTGTAGCCGACGACATGTAGGAGTAGTCGCCATTGCCACGGTATGATCCGCCCATAATACCAGCCACATGTGTGGCATGAGTTTCAGAGTTATTGTCGGTCGAGAATGACGACATATTGTCGGGGGTATATTCAGTGTATGAACCATTATTGGACTTGAACCACCACAGACGCTGTATGCGTGTGTCGCCGGTACCATTGTTCTTTTTGAAATTGACATGGTTGGCTTCAAGTCCTGTGTCCATCATACCGACAATCACACCAGAACCATCGTAGCTCAAGGTCTGTCCGTCGTGACTGAAACCGGCCTGCACCCCATCCACTTTTCCGGACGGACGTGCATAGTTCATGTCGACATTCAGCTTTCTGCATATCTCGACGCGAAATATGGCCGGCTCATTATCGAGATCTATCAGTTTGTCGGACGAAAGAGATGCCACCACACACGTCGACAACACATCTTCAATGGTAAGATAATCTATCGCCATCAGATCATCGGCAGTATATCCCGGAGTAAGATTGATTAATACCGAAACCTTCTCAGTGGCAGGATTTGTCTGCTCTGCCGAGTTCACAGAATTAAGATCGGGGGTTATACCCTGATGGAGCCTCATATACTCCAGCGCCTCGACTGCACGCTGCATCGTCGGCGGCGTGAGTTTGTGCTGGGCAGAGCACAGCATCGTCAAACTCGTCAGTAATGCTGTTAGTAAATATTTTTTCATATTGTGTAGATGTAGGTCTATTATAGGAGATAATTCAGAAAGGTTACACCTTTGAAGGAGCAACCTTTCTGAATTAAAAGATTGGATGATTGCTCCCGCACCGGGGAGTCGTCATCGTTTACTGTACTTTTGTCAGGCTAAAGCTGGGCATCTGGAAGTTTACGCTACCCATGAATCCGCCAGCTGTATGATTGCCGGGGGTGAACAGACCGCCTGCACAACCCATGTCAAAAACAAACTGAGTAACCTCTTCGTTGGATATTGCAGATGATGCGCCGGAAAGGTAAAGACCGCCGGCATCCATGGGCAGAAGCACTACGTCAGCAGTTCCGAGACCGGTAAACGTTATGCCTTCTGCAAGAACCTGAGGCATATCCATGATGAGTATTACCTGTCCGGTAGATGCATCAAGAGAGAAGTCAAGTATCACGTCGTTGAGATAGCTCAAACCGGCAATATTGGAAAGCTTCACTTTCTTGAAGTGGTTGGGATCACCTTCGGGGAATTCAGAGATAGTGCAAGTGAACGAGCCTCTTGTAGTAGAGCCGGACCATGAGCCGACAAGTTTACCAAGAGCTTCGGGTAACAGGTGGTCTTCGTCAACGAGAGTCACCAGAGTGGTTTTGTTGCTGCCTATCTTGGCACCCGCAGCGGCTACGATAGTAACGGTAAACTGACGATCGTCGTTGATATCATCGTTGCTTGAGGGATGGAATTCAATCGCACCAACAGTCTCACCGGCAGGTATTACGACTGTTTTTGATGTGATCACATAGTTCTCGTCTTCAATGGCAGGACTTGCGCCCACGCCCTCAACCTCAACCGTTACGGTAACAGGACCGTTGGTCTCTCCGGATAAAACCAAGGGGATATTATAATAGACTCCGGTCGAGAAGTCCTCGGCAACGGTTATCGTTGTCTGCTGCATGTTGACAGTGACATCGGCTGTATTGACGGGATCATCGTCGTCACAAGCGGTCATCGTCAGTATAGCGAGTGCAGCTGCAAATATTTTATTGAATTTCATATCTTTATTCTTGTTTAAATTTCAAACGCAAAGATTAATAGCCGGGGTTCTGTTGACCTTCGAGAGCAGTACAGATCTGAAGTTCTGCGTAAGGGATAGGCCAAGTGTAACGGTAGTCGCCCGGAATGTAGACAGTAGTAGCGTCATTGTGAATGAACAATGAGGCGGCGTCTACAGTGCCGTCGGCAAGCACTCCATACTCAGCATCGCGTGAGAATCCAAGCCCCCAGCGTGCAAGGTCACGAAGACGGAAGCCTTCGCCGATAAGTTCTATAGCACGTTCCATGCGGATTGCATCGCGCAGAGCGATTCCGGACATTGTAGTATTTTCATATCCGATGATGCGTGCCGCACGCAGAGTATTGAAAGCATTGAGAGCCTCGCCCTGCTTATTAAGCTCGTAAGCAGCTTCGGCAAGTATCAGGTACTGCTCCGACAGACGGAAAGGCTTGGCCTTGTTCTTATAGGCGTTTTTCGCCGAGGTATTGAGAGTGGGATTGCCGGCATATTTATTGAAATAATACGCACCGGTCACCTGAGCGTCAATAGTCATGATCTTTGCCTTGAAAAAGGCATTGAAACGAATGTCGTTTTCATCATACTGATCAAGCCAGTACATTGTCGGGATACAGTTGACGCGCGAGTCAAACTCGTCAATGTAGTTGTAAGCGTTGAAGAACGATGCAGCCTGTGCTGACTCATCCGTATTGACAAACGGCACAAAGAGCAACTCCGATGACTGATCGGTTGTCCACATGGTTATGTAATCGTTTCCCTGTGCGAGTGCGAACGAGGGATTTTCGGTCACTTCTTTGGCATAGTTATAGGCATTGTTGTAGTCGCTGCTTGAAAGTGCCACACGAGCCTGCATAGCACGTATTGTAGCTGAATTCAGATAAGCCGAGCAAGGGCTCTGAAGCGGGGTGGTGACTGTGGCCGGGCCCTGCTGTTCGTAATCACTTATGGCTGTATATGCATCGGCAAGGTCATCGTTGATCAGCTTAAGAGTAGCGTTCATGGAGCTGCGACCGGGATACATTGTGTGGTCGATCATAGGATCGTATACGGTCACAATCTGGCATCCGAGACCCTGCTGCTCGCCTTTGTCGGCCGAATAAGGCTGACAATAGTGATCGAAGAGATAGAAATAAAGATATGCACGGGTAAATTTGAGTTCACCGAGATATCGGTTTACATCCAGAACATCGCTGCCTTCGACAATATTGTTGTCAAGCAGACGCTGACCTTCGCTGATGGCAAAGTTGATGCTCTTGAGTTGTGAATATATGCTCTGATACTTTGAAGTGGTTTCAGACGATGATGCAAGATAGCTGCCCTGTATCTGACGGCTTGTGCGGCCGCCGTTGCCACTGAGGCCAATGTAGTAGTCGGCCTGAAGATCCGGATCGGTGACCCAAGATCCGGCAGAAACGCCACGAAGGCAATTGTAGGCGTAATTGCGGAAGTGTTCGAGACCTTTCACATTCTGGATCGCGTCCGGCACCTCGATAGTACCCGGCACCTGCACATCCATGTCGCACGAGGTCAGCATCAGCCCAACGGCTACCAATGAATATAATAATTTTTTCATAATTCGATAGATTCTATTGATTAATGGATTTAGAATGTAACTTCAACGCCGAATTCAAACTGACGGGTGTTGGGGTACATCATCTGGACCACATTTCCTTCATATTCGGGGTCTACGCCCTTGAAATCGGTGATGGTGAAAAGGTTACGACCTGTAAAGTGGAATGTGATATCCGACATGCGGAGGGTGTTCATCCACGATTTAGGCATGGAATAAGCGACAGTGAGATTTTTCAGACGCAGGAATGACGAATTTTCAACCCAACGGCTGTCGGCCTGTATCTCCTGAGGAGCACCGTAAAGGTCGCGGATATTAGGAATATCGGTAATATCGCCGGGCTTGGTCCATACATTCAACAGATCGGTAGTAGCGTTTGTGTTGCGCTGAACAGACACTGTCGGGTCATTGATATACCAGTTGGTGGCATTGAAGATATATTTCTGTGCGCTCCAGTTGAAGTCGGCACGTACGCTGATACCTTTCCAGCGGGCGTTGACACCGAAACCACCGTTCCAGGGAGCAATGAATGTCTTGCCGAGATCCACTTCATCGCTGTCGTTGAATTTTTTGGTAAGGTTGTCATTCTTGTCGAGCCATACCTGCTGTCCGTCGCGGGGGTCAACACCTACATAGCGTACTTGTGTTATAGCAAACGGATTTTTACCTTTGCGGTACGTCACACCGGTTCCGGGGATGGTGAATTCATCAAGACCGTTGAAGAGTTCGGTGATAGTATTCTTGTTATAGTTGAAGTTTACATCTACGCCTACGTACCAGTCTTTGTTCTGGAAGATATCGGCACCGAAGTCCACATCGACACCTACGTTGCGCATCGATCCGCAGTTGGCAGCGGCGCTTGTCCAACCGGTAGTACATGAATAGGGTACACCCATCAGCATGTCTTCAGTATTCTTGATGTAGAAGTCAACGCTCGCACGGAGACGGTTGTTGAGGAATCCGAAGTCCACACCGGCATCAAATGCTTTGATGGTTTCCCATGTGAGTTTGTCATTGGCAAGGCCGGAGATGTACCAAGAAGTGATACCGTTGTATGTTGCGCTGGTGTTTACGGTACCGATATAGTCGTAGTTGCCTATACCGCTTGAGTTACCTGCAGTACCATAGTTCAGACGGAGTTTCAGGTCGCTGAGCCATTTTACCGGCTGAAGGAACTGCTCTTTCTTGATGTTCCACATGGCACCGATGGAGTAGAATGTGCCCCAACGATGGTCTTTTGCAAACTTCGAGCTGCCGTCGCGGCGAATTGCGAAGTCAAGGAAATAGCGTTCGTCAAAGCTATAGTTGCCGGTAAAGAAATATGAGTTAATGATGTACTCGTATTTTCCGTGACCGATGCCGTTCATTGTCACGTTAGTTCCCTGAGTCAGCATATTCTGTGTGGCATTGGGCTGACCGGTTGTTTGAACCGAGAAGTTGTGGTTGCGGGTTATGATCGATTCCTGACCGAGAAGGAATGCAAAATCATGTCTGTTGTCGAGATTGAACTTATACTCAGCAGTATTGGTATAAGTAAACTGATACCAGCGTTGGAATGCTTCGGAAGAATTGGCTGCCATGTTGTTGAGCTGTATCAGATCACCCATGGGAGTGACTTCGTTTTCATAAGGCGGACGAGCCGAAGAGCTGCGGTAGTCAAAAGCGTTGACATTCTGCTGTGCACGGATTGTAAGACCCTTAATGGGGTTGATCTGCTCGTAGAGCGTCATCATAGCGGTAAGATTGGTGCGCTTGCCGGTATAAGCCTTGCGGTTGAAGTAGTTCGGGTCCACTGAGCCTGAATAGTGATAATATTTGGCACGGTCGCCAAACACAATGTCGCCGTTATCGTTGAACGAGTAGTAGTAAGGCGAGTCGTAGGGCAGAAGGTTGTACACCTGCATGAACGGGTTGTTCGAATAGATACCTGCATTATCCGATGTAGAGGAAGCGGCACTGTTAGTCTCATATGTTTCAAAGCCAACGTTTGCCGACAGACCCATTGTAAGCCAAGGCTTGATCTTCGAATCGAGGTTAAAGCGGAGAGTCTCGCGACGGAATCCCGAGCGGTCGATCAGACCATCCTGGTCATAGTGAGCCAGTGAGAGATAGTAGCGGGTCTTTTCCGAACCGCCCTGCACGCGGCCTTCGAGCGAATAAGTCAAGGCGTTGTTGTTGATCAGATAGTCTTTCCAATCGGTGTTGATGCCGTAGGTGTTGACAAGATTGCGTACATTGTCACTCACCGGAGAGTTGACCAGATCGCGGAAGCGTATATATTCATACGAATCCATCATATCTATCTTATTGCTGGCCATGTTGCTCCAGCCAACATTGGCACGGATGGTCACCTTTGCATCTTCGCCGTATTTACCTTTTTTAGTGGTTATCACGATAACGCCGTTGGCTGCACGCGAACCATAGATGGCTGTCGAAGCGGCATCCTTCAACACGGTAACACTCTCGATATCGGAAGGATTGAGAGTCGTGAAGATGTTTGACGATGCAGGGGCTCCGTCGCAGATAAACAGCGGAGTGTTGCCCGACAGCGAGTTATAACCACGGATACGGATAGCCGAGGGAAGTGCCGAAGGCTCACCGGAGTTAGAGAAGATCGAAAGACCTGCTACCTGACCCTGAAGAGCGTCAACGAAGTTGGACGATGGAGTATCCTCCATGACCTGAGTACCTACTACAGATACAGAACCTACTACGGAGCCGAGTTTTTTGCCCGAGCCGTAACCGGTTACAACTACCTGTTCGAGTTGCTTGGTGTCATTGTCCATGAATATCTTCATGTTGTCCGACAAAGTTACCGTGGCAGTCTTCATGCCCACATAGCTGACCGTCGCCTTTGTAACCGAGGCGGGTACTGTGAGTGTGAATTGACCGTCGGCGTCGGTGAGAACGCCGGTAGTAGTGCCTACGGCCTTAACTGTTGCGCCGATCAGAGGTTCGTCATCGGCTGAGCTCAGCACCGTGCCGTGATATGTGCGGTTCTGCTGTGCAGAAGCGCTCATAGCAAGTGTCACGATGGCTGCAAGTAATAAAAACAGCTTTTTCATACTAAATAATAAAATTAGACATATAATGAATTGATTTTCTTCTTTTTCGTCCTTGCAGGATGTGAATATATCAGCCCCTAATTATCTCTTATGAAGAGATATTGGATTTTGCGAAATTAGTAATAAAAAGTCAACAGCGCAACAATTAAAAGCACTTATTTTCAGATTTTAACAAAAAAAGATCTTGGAATTCAATATCTCCAAAGTCTTAATGTGTTGAAAGATTGTGTTATACAACATAGTTATAAAGAATTGTTTTAAAATGTTAAATAATCCGTAAAGATACTTTTTTTCTTGAATTTCATGATAAATAGCCATTCAATCGGGCTAATTGCAATCAAATTGAAAGCGGAAACAGGGAAATACCGCACAGCATTGTCGACATGGACAAAAAGCATGCAATCTGAAAGACAACTAATATAATAATGTGTAGCTATCAAAAACACACTCGTATAGAGCTGCATCGGTGGGATTGTGAAATTTAAATAAAATACACGCGTTGTATGACGCTCTCTTCATAAGAGATAATTAACAAAAAGATAAGGCACAATAGATTTGAAGATTAGCTAAGAAACTGACAGAAAGGTAAAACAATCACATTTCAGCATCTGCATCCAGGCGATGAACAAAGAAATCAATTCATTATATGTCTAATTTTATTATTTAGTATGAAAAAGCTGTTTTTATTACTTGCAGCCATCGTGACACTTGCTATGAGCGCCTCTGCACAGCAGAACCGCACATACCACGGCACGGTGCTGAGCTCAGCCGAGAACGAACCTCTGATCGGCGCAACAGTTAAGGCCGTAGGCACTACTATTGGCGTTCTCACCGACGCTGACGGTCAATTCACACTCACAGTACCCGCCTCGGTAAAGGAAATTACCGTGACTTACGTGGGCTTCAAACCGAAAACCGCATCTCTGTCGGACAACATGAAGATATTCATGGACAATGACTCCAAAGTACTCGACAAGGTGGTTGTAACCGGTTACGGTTCGGCTAAGTCGATCGGTTCGGTAGTGGGTTCTGTTGCAGTAGTTGACGAAAAAGTATTCCAGAACACTCCTGCATCCAACTTCGTCGATGCTCTTCAGGGTCAGGTATCAAGCTTGAAGATCAACTCCAGCTCAGGTGACCCCAACTCTAATCCCAATGTAGTACTCCGTGGTCAGAGTTCACTTTCTGCAAGCTCCGAACCTCTCTACATCTGCGACGGCGCACCCGTTTCCTCATCATTCTTCAACTCGATGAATCCCGCCGACATCGAAAGCGTGACCGTGCTCAAAGACGGTGCTTCGATCTCTATCTACGGTAGCCGTGGTGCAAACGGTATCATCGTGATCACCACCAAGAAAGGTAAATTCGGCGGCAATGCCAAAGCTACCGTACGCGCAGCCTACGGCTGGAGCCAGATGGTGCCTGACAACGTGGACATGATGAACTCTCAGCAGTACATGGAATTCCGCAATCTCATCGGCCAGCCGCTGAGCGCTAACATTCAGAACCTCATCAACAACTATGGCATATCTACCACATGGCGCGATGAATTGTTCCGCAGCAGTGCTCCCACCTACAGCGTTGAAGGCAACGTGACCGGTGGTTCTGACAACCTCAGCTACTACGTGAGCCTCGGCCACTACATGCAGCAGGGTATCATCCAGAACTCTGAAATGCGCCGTACGACCCTCAGCTGGTCACTCGACGCCAAGGTTAACGACTGGTTCCGTGTAGGTTTCATCGGCAACGTTGGCTTCCGCAAGTCAAAAGCCAATCTTGAGGACGATTCAGACGACCTCTACCTCGAAAACCCGATGCTACTCGCCCGTATGGCTCTTCCCTACGACTCTCCCTACAACTATAAGTTCAACGAAAACGGCGACATCGTCTACGGCTCAAAGACCGAGAAACTCCCCTACTCCAACATCACCATGCCCTGGTACATGTACTCGTACAACCACTACGGCACAAACCGTCTGACCGGCAACATCCGTCTCTATGAGCAGATCAATCCGATAAATGGTCTTATAATCAAGGCTCAGCAGTCCATGGAGGGCTATGACAACCGTCAAAGCCAGACCATCGATCCGCGCAAGACATTCCGCACTGAAATGGGCGCACTCGTAGGCTCAGGTAATGTGGGTGACCTCAACACCGGTTCAAACGGCGAATCCTTCACCCGCTACTACCAGTTTACTTACACCAACACCGCTGAATACAATTTCTCTATTGCCGACAAGCACCATGCTTCGTTACTCGTAGGCCAGGAAGCCATCATCAGCCGCTCTAACGGCTTCGGTGTAACCACCCGTGGAACTTCCGACATCCGCATGAACCTCCTCAATCAGGGTACTACCGTAACCATTGGCAATGTATCACGCTCACTTGCAGAAGTAGTCACCAACTCATACTTCGTAAACGGTAACTACAACTACGACAACAAGTACTTCGTTGACTTCTCTTATCGTCGCGACGGTTCCTCAATGCTCGCCCCAAACAACCGCTGGGCCAACTTCGGTGCATTCGGCGTGATGTGGAATCTCAAAAACGAATTCCTCAAGGAAAGCACCATAGTCAATGACCTCCGTCTCCACTACAGCTATGGTTCGGCCGGTAACGACGGCGTGGCCAACTTTGCATGGCAGGGCTACCTCGGATCTGTATCCAACGGCTACGCAGGCGAAAGCGGCACAGTGCTCAGCGGCTTCCAGAACGACAAACTCAAATGGGAAACCATCTGGACACACGACCTCGGTGTAAACGTACGCCTGTTTGACCGCGTTTCGATAGCAGCCGACTGGTACAGACGTACTACCAAGGATATGATCTACACCATACCCTTCTCTCTTACAACCGGTATAGCTTCCGGTAGCTACAACGTATGCTCGATGCAGAACCAGGGCTTCGAATTTGAAGTCAACGGCGATATCTTTGAAAACAAAGACTGGTACGTAGGCGCACGTTTCCAGATGGCGTACAACGACAACGAGATTACTGAACTCTGGGACGGCAACGACGAATACGTAATAGCCAACACCGGTCTGATCATGGAAAAGGGCGGCCCGTTCGGACAGTTCTACCTCGTGCGCTATGTAGGTGTTGATCCCGCCGACGGTAAGCAGGTATGGCTCGACAAGAACGACAACCCAACCAAGCAGTTCCCCTCCGACGCTTATGTTAAGACCGGCAAGACACAGTATGCTCCCTGGACCGGCGGCTTCGGCGCCACCGTTCGCTGGAAAGGCCTCTCGGCTACAGCCAACTTCGTATTCCAGAGCGGCAAGTACATGATCAACAATGACAAGTACTTCATCTGTAACCCCACCGGCTTCGGTGCTTCGTACAACCAGAGCGTACAGGCCTTGAACTTCTGGCGCGAACCGGGTCAGGTGACCGACGTTCCCGCTCTTGGTGAGGAACTCCACCTCGGCGATGACACCGGCTGGCTTGAAGACGCTTCGTTCACCCGTCTGAAAAACCTCACCGTGGCTTACGACTTCCCCACCGCGCTTGTCAACAAATGGGGGCTGAAAGGTCTGCAGCTCCATTTCACCGGACGTAACCTCTGGACTATCACCAACTTCTCCGGTTACGATCCCGAACCTCAGAGCAATATGGTTAAATTCCAGTACCCGAACACCCGTCAGTACGAATTCGGTATTGAGGTTAGCTTCTAATCATCACTATGTTTAACCTCTGAAAACAGATTAAAAATGAAAATGAAAAAAACATATATAGGACTTCTGATGTCGGCTGCGATGCTCACCACATCCTGCGACATGGACACCACCAATTTCGGTGTGATCGACCAGAGCACCTACATCCTCACAATGGATGACTGCCAGGCATTTGTCAACGGTATGTATGCCCACATGCGCAACAAGTGCGGAAGCAACTACCTCTTCTTCCCCGATGTGCAGATGGATCAGTTTATCGGTCTGTCGGACAACGGTAACCGTGGCGGTCTCCTCTCTCTCGGACAGATTCAGCCCGGCGACACCGACATGGCCAACATCTATTACAACCTGTATATCCAGGTCAACGATGCCAACTACTTTGTGCCCCGCGTTGACGCACTGATAGCAAGCGACGACTTCACCGAAACAGAAAAGTACACTCTCAAGTACTACAAAGGCACTGCAATGTTCTCACGCGCATGGGCCTATGCCTACATGCTTGACAAATATGTCAACTACAATGTGGCCGACCTCGACGCTCCCGGCAAGGGTCTGCAGATCGAGACCGAATACCATCCTTCGGGTAACCGTTCGACCTACGTAGGCCGCAGCACCATCCGCGAATCAGTGAAGTATATCACCGACGAGCTCACCGCTGCTGCAGCCCTGATGCGTGAATACGAGGAAAACGTATCGTCGCAGTACTGCAACCCCAACACCGAACGCGTAAGCTCATACGTGTGTGAGGCTCTCCATGCCCGCGTGGCTCTGCTTGCCCAGGATTACAAGACCGCTGCCGAGAAAGCAGAATATGTGATCAACTCAGGCAACTACGAACTCACCCAGGCTGATGCCTACGCCGACATGTGGATCAACGACTCCGGCGACGAGCTCCTCTTCGTGCCCTACGCTGCAAAAGGCACCGGCGGCCAGGATATAGGCGCCAACTACTACCGCAACAACCAGAAGAACTCTTCTGACTACATCCCCACCGCCGACGTGATACTTTCGTACGGCGAAGGTGACGTGCGCTTCGATGCATTCTTCGAACTCTATCAGCCTATGGAAGTAGCCGGTGAAAACTACTATGCTTATGCATTCACCAAATTCCCCGGCAACCCCGAGCTCAACACCGGTTCGACCAACGCCATGCTCAACAAGGGTAAGCCCTTCCGTCTGTCGGAACTCTATCTGATCGCTGCCGAAGCCTATGCAGCCGACGGCGCACAGAAGAACGAAGCCAAGGCCAACGCATATCTCAACGATCTGCGTACCGCACGTATCGAAGGATACACCGCACAGAACTATTCGGGTGCCGGCCTCGTGAATCAGATCCGCGCCGAACGCGGCAAAGAACTCATCGGCGAAGGCTTCCGTCTGAGCGACCTCCGTCGCTGGGGCAACGGATTTACTCGTGAGGCAGGCTTCGATGTATTCGAAGGCACTCAGCTCGCTCCGCTGTCGTATATCATGGACGTGATCGTAAAACAGGCCAACAACATGACTTACCAGCCCAACGACTACCGCTTCATCTGGCCGATCCCGACTCGCGAAATGCAGGTTAACCCGCAGCTCAAAGGTCAGCAGAACCCGCGTTATTAATTTAGTGTGCAACATTCAAAGAGAAAACAAATATGAAACTGAATAAAATATTTGCCGTTGCTCTTGCAGCTCTCGCCATGACCGCCTGCTCGGACAACAATGCAGAAGACTATCCCACATTCCTGGGTGCGACCAACACTGCAGGCGGCGTATCGGTAAGCATGCCGGCGACATTCAGCCTCAACGAAAACGAAATACCTTCCTACATACCGGTAAACGTGACCGGAGAAGCCAACGGCAAGGTAGTGGTGACCGTTGAAGTGAAGGAGCTGACACAAACTCCCGCTGACACCGAACCCGCAAAGAAGGGCGAGCACTTCAACATTACTTCATACACCGTAAACATCCCCGCCGGAGAAGCTGAAGGTTTCATCGAAATCACTCCGATATGGGAAACAGGTGTAATCAACGACGACCGTGTGTTTGAACTTTCGATCGTATCGGCTCAGGGTGCTACCGTAAGCAACGCCACCTGCCAGGTGACAATAGCCAATGTGGACGATCCCTACACCTCAATGTGCGGCACCTGGACTCTCCGCGGTGTTGACAACACAGGTAAAGAGGTTTCTTACCGTATCAACGTACAGACAGTAGCTCCCGACAGTGAAGACTACGGCCACGTGCTCTACGGCTTCGGTATATTCGGTGAATCAGACTATCTGATCCCGCTTATCAACTTCGAATATGATGAATTGAATGGTAACGGCACATGCGAAATCGGCTACGGCTACATGATGACCGACGGCAAGGCATTCAACTACGGTCTTGAAGCTCCGGCATTCCCCGTCTGCATGTATCGCACATCTCAGGGCGTGACAGTGAACCATCAGGCAGTCTGCACATTCGACAGCACTTACAGCACTATCACCATACCTCAGGATGCAAACATCTATGGCGGTCTGTACTACACAACCACCATGGCATTCTCCGGCTACGGCATAGGCACCATCAGCAACATGACTCTGACTCGCTGATAAGCGACTGACAGATAACTAAATTCAAGTTGGCGCGAAGGCAGTAATGCCCCGCGCCAACTTTTCCCGTAAAAACCATATCAGTGAATTTTCCATGAAAAAAATTCTACTTACAACATTGTTTCTCTCGGCTTCAGTGCTGATGTGCTCCGCACAGGACTCCATAGCGCCCGCCATGCAAAAAATCAATCCGGCAGGCCGACTGATACTTCACGACTTCAAGGTAAAGCGCGATCAAAGCCTGAAAAACGCACCCGGCACACTGGCACCGCAAGGCGCCGACGCACAGCAGGAACCCATGATCACTGCTGTGGTACTTCTGGAAAAAGGCTGTGAAAGCAGCGTGCTCGACAGCCTTGACCTCGAAGTGGTGAGCGACGTAAACGGAGTGGTGGTGGTGAAATGCCCCCTCACTCTCATCGAGCGCATAGCCGCACTGCCCCAGGTGATAAGCGTGGGATTCGGCGACCGCATGAGCCCGATGCTCGACTATGCCCGCCCGGCAAGCGAGGTACAGACCGTGCAGAGCGGCTTCAGCTACGAGGGTGAGACACGCGCATTTGACGGCACAGGTGTAATATGCGGCATGATGGACACTGGTCTTGAAGCAAATCACATCAACTTCAAGAACGACGACGGCTCCTCACGCATCAAACGCCTGTGGCACATGAAAAGCAACGACGGGTCATCGGACATGTACACAGACCAGACCATATCGAAATTCAACACCGACAATCCGCAGGCAGGCCATGCCACACACGTGGCCGGCATAATAGGTGGCAGCTACAAGGGCAACGGCAATTTTATGAAACTCAACACCGCCAGCGGAGGATCGGGCAGCATGATGACCAACAAGCCCATACCTTACTACGGCGTGGCTACCGGATCGGAGCTGGCATTTGCAGTAGGTGAACTTTACACCCCCAATATCATACAGGGAGTGAGCAATATCATCGAGTACGCCAAGTCGGTCGGCAAGCCCGTAGTGGTGAATCTGTCGCTCGGAAGCACAACAGGTCCGCACGACGGCACCGATTATTACGCGCAATCGCTCTCCCGCCTCGGCGAAAGCGGCATAATATGCATGAGCGCCGGCAACGACGGCGAGGACAAGATATCCGTGACCAAGACTCTCGGTGCCACAGGCAACAATGCCTATCTGCGCACTATGCCCGTGTACATGGATCCTAACACCGGCACACTCGTAGACGGCACTATCAACGGCATAGCCGACCTATGGTCGAGCAATGCAGAGCCTCTGACCGTGGGCATATACCTCTTTACCGGCTCAGTGGGCACTGCAACAAAGATCATGGAAATCACCGGCCAGAACCAGGTGGCCAGATCGTCGGACTACACGGCTTTTACCAACAATTTCAACGGCTCGGTGACACTCACCTCGTCGGTATCGTCGGCCAACAACCGATTTAACGTGTACATGGAGTTTAATGGCGTGACCATGAAGGACTCCAACAAGAATGCCTATATCATGATCCAGGCCTCGGGCCAGAGCGGCACGAAACTCAATCTGTACGGCAGCAAGGTATATTTCAAGAAAGGCGTAGGCACAGCCACTGTGGCCGCCCTTTCGTTAGGCGATGCCAAGGAATCGATCAACGACGCATGCTGCGGCGAAAACATCCTCTCGGTGGGTGCATACACCACACGCACAACATGGGGACGCCTCAATGGCGACGTGTATCAGTACAACTCCACCGCAGGATACTCCATAGGCACCATTTCGCCATTCTCAAGCTACGGCACCACTCCGCAGGGCAAGACTCTGCCGCTGGTGTGCGCTCCCGGGGCTAACATCATATCGAGCTACAGCAGCTCGTATGCCGGATCAAACGCAGCCAACACTATGTGTGCTTCAGCCAAGTCGGGCAGCAAGACCTACTACTGGGGTGCCATGCAGGGTACTTCGATGTCGTGTCCATATGTGACCGGCACGATCGGACTCTGGCTTCAGGCCGACCCGTCGCTTGACTTCGACCGTGTGATGGAAGTGATCAACAATACATCCATTACCGATGCCAACACCAAGCGTACCACCGAGCGCTGGGGAGCAGGTAAGATTGATGCCCTCGAAGGCATTAAGTATGTGCTGGCCAACTCGGCTGTCGGCC
>CAJTQH010000021.1:28763-29026 GCA_910578305.1 uncultured Muribaculaceae bacterium | reverse complement strand
GTTGTATCGGTTGTTGGGCACCAGGCCGTCGGAGTTGACGGCTGCGGCCGAGAAGAAGCTCTGGTTGCGGTCGTTGCCGGCTGAGAGTGTGAGGCTGTTGGTGTAGACATGTCCCGATTGGAAGAATTCGTTCGGCGTGTAGCCTGTCTGAGCGGCGGGTGTGAGTTTTTTGCCCCAAGAGAGGATGGTGGAGCTGCCTTCGCGTCCGCGGCTTCCTGTGCCGTAGCGGTTCTGGAATTCGTGCATCTTAAATGGCTCGAGCC
>CAJTQH010000021.1:0-28696 GCA_910578305.1 uncultured Muribaculaceae bacterium | reverse complement strand
TCCGTAAAGAGCCGCTGCTGCCGCACCGGTAAGTACCGACAGGCATTCGATGTCGTCGGGGTTGAGGTCGGCGATAGCTTCGGTAGAGCCTTTTGAGCCGAACTCGGTGTCGCCTCCGCCGCCAAAGTTGTACATCGGCACACCGTCGATGACGTAGAGTGCGTTGGAGCTCTGCTCGATCGACTTGGTGCCGCGCATCACTACTCGGCTGGCACCGCCAACACCCGACGAACTGGTGTTGATGGTCACGCCTGCCACTTTGCCGTTGAGCGAGTTGACGAAGTTGGCGTCGGACACTTTGACGATATCTGATCCTTTGACTTGCTGAACGTTGTAGCTCAGTGCTTTCTGCTCACGCTTGATGCCGAGAGCCGTTACCACTACATTGTCGAGCAGGCGAGTATCGGAGGCCATGCGTATATTGACCTGATCCTTATCGCCTATTTTGAGCGATTGTGGTGTATAGCCCACGTAGCTCACGCTGATGCGGGCGTCGGCCGGAACTTCGATGGTAAAGTTGCCATTTATATCGGTGATGGCTCCTGTGGCAGAGCCTTCGGCACGCACGCTTGCGCTCACGAGTGGTTCGCCGTTTTCATCAAGTACTCGTCCGGTGACACGCTTTTTGGGCATCGCACCGACGGAGGCGGGCTTAGGCTGTACCGGAACGATGAGAATGTACTTACCGTCGATCTGATACGTATAGCCGGTGTTTCTGAGAATTTCAGAAAGAGATTTTTCAAGCGAGGCTTTTTCCAAAGCCAGATTGAGTGAAGGGGAGTCTTTGAGCTTCGACTCATTGTAGCCGACAGAGAGCTTTGTCTGTTTTTCTACCTCTTTCAGTGCTTCGATCACGGAGATATTGTTTTTTTTGATCGTGATGCGGTGGCCGCTACCTTGTGCCGCGGCCGACACGGAAAGAGCCAGACAGCACAAAATTAGCATAAAAGCCTTGCGTAATGACGGCTTATTGACTAAATATTCATAAATTTGCTGCATCTTCTTAATGTTGGTTTATTTTACTGGATTTTTGATAAATTGCGTCAAGAAATGACGCCGGCATTGAGCAAGATTTCACATCCGGAAGAAGGTCTCATCTTCTTCCGGATATTTTTGGTACATAGGCTTGTAAAAGGGTTTTCATGGGTTGATATTTAGGGTTAAGGATATGTCATAGGGTCGCTTAATGAGCCGTGTTGACGTAGCAGCGGTCGGCTTCGATGCGGAAAGTAATGTCGCCCATTACTTTAGTGATGATGGTCATGACTTCGGACAACTCGGCGTCGGCTGCGAATGTCAGGGTAAATTTGTCTGATTTAAGGCTGTGTGGGCTATAGATAAATGTATAAGGATATTTCCGTGCAAGACGGGTGAAAATCTCGTCGGGAGTCATGCCGCGCATCACAATCTCTCCGCGCTGCCATGCAGTGACATCCGACAGATCGGCGTCGCGTGTCATGGCTTTGCGCGACGAGCGGCTGTAGACAAGCTGACGGCTCGGAGCGAGAATCTCCGACCGTGAAAGATTGTCGAATTCAACTTTGACTTTGCCGCTCAGAAGTGTGGCTGTGATCTCGTCCTCTTCAGGATAGGCTGCGACATTGAATTCGGTGCCGAGAGCCGTCACCTGAAAATCGGCGGTCTTGACAATGAACGGATGTTCAGGGTCTGGATTTACCTTAAAATTGGCTTCGCCGGTGAGATAGACGCAACGTTCAGAGCCGTTGAACTGCTGTGGATAAAGCAGTGTGGAATTGGCGTTTAGCATCGCCACGGTGCCGTCGGGGAGAGTCAGAGTGTGCATCTCGGCCTTGGGAATATAGGCTTGCAGCAGATCGGGCTGAGATGTATCGGCCGGCCGCATGGGAATGAACATGGTGGCGGCAGCAACAGCCAGTACGGCTACGGCAGCTGAGGCACGCCACATTTTAAGCCGTCGGCGCATGCTGCGCAGTGTGCGCCTGTCGGTGATGCCGGTGAGGCGGCGCATACGTTCCATAGATTGCTCCATATCAGGTACGGATGCAGAGTCCGTGGAGTCCCACAGGCGCGACAGTTCACTTTCTTTTTCTTCAGCATTGTCGGCATCGGTCAGCCATGAACGGAACTTATCGTCGAGTTCGGCTGGATATTCGTGGTCGACATAGCGGTCGATAACGTCACGGACTGAATTTTTCACTGTTTGGGTTTTCTTTAGGAACGGTTACACATATTAACTATTCCTCAGAAATAGTAACTACGGAAAGATGCGAAATAAAATAACAAACATTAACACTTTTCGCAGCTCGAGCAGTGTTTTGTAGATGTGGTCTTCGACTGTGCGCAACGGCATGTCGAGTCGTTCGGCAATCTCTTTGTTGGAAAGGCCGTCGAATCGGCTCATCTCGAATACTTCGCGGCGACGTTCGGGCATACGCTTCAGTGCCATCTCGATAAGCAGCAGTTTTTCCTTGTAATAGATCTTTTCGAGCGGCTCGGAAGTGCTATCGTCCCAAAGTTCGTCGAGCAGATGCGACCGTGTCATACGCTCGGTGTAGCTTTTTTCGACTTTCTGGTGCTTGAATAGCCCAAAAATTTCATTTCGGGTCACTACATATAGATAACCGGCCATGGATTCGTCATCCTCCCATAGTTCGGGTTTCATCCATAGCTTGAGAAAAATACTTTGGGCAATATCCTCGGCATCGTCTTCCGACTTGGTCAGGAGCCATGCAAAGTTCTTGACTTTTGGGAAGTTGGCCGCATAAAATCGCTCAAAACGGGCGTCTTTGTCGTGGTTAGCGTTGTCCATTATTGTAGATTGACGGGCAAATATAATCAATTATCGTCAATCGGAGAACGATTTTGATTCATTTCAGAAACGAATCAAAATCACGGCATATTCCAATTCTGGATATGCCGCATGCAAATAATCGGATCGGTCTACGTTTGTGTTAATAAATCGGCGGGAAGACTTCATTATTTATATGGAGTCTTCCCGCCTAAATGTATTACACTCTGTATTAGCAGTGGCTTGAGCCGTCGAAACAATGTGTGCAGATATCGCACTTAGGCAGTCCGATGGCCGATACAATGTTTTCCAGAGAGCTGAATTGCAGTGATGTCAGTCCGAGGCGACTGCGTATTTCCTCGACCATGCGCTTGTACTCGGGAGAGTCAGTGGTAGCGTATGCTTTCAGATTACGGTCGTGGGCGCCTTCAAGACCCTCGATTATGCGGCGGGTGATGAGTTCAAGCTCGCTTTTAGAGGCTGTGAAATTGAGAAATTCGCACGGATAGATGAGCGGCGGACAGCTTATGCGCATATGCACTTCTTTGATGCCGGCCTCAAACATGTCCTTGACATTGTCGCGAAGCTGTGTGCCACGCACTATGGAGTCATCGCAGAATATCACGCGACGCCCTTTGAGCAGTGATTTGTTGGCAATCAGTTTCATTTTGGCCACAAGTTCACGGCGTTCCTGTGTGCTCGGGGTGAAACTGCGGGGCCATGTGGGAGTATATTTCACGATGCCGCGAAGATAGGGTACTCCGATGCCTTGCGCATAACCGAGTGCCATGCCAATGCCCGAATCAGGGATGGCGCTTACAAAGTCGACCTCCGTATTATCGTTTTTAGCCATGTCGCGTCCTGTCACATAGCGCATGCGGTCAACGTTGCGTCCTTCATACTGGCATACAGGATATCCGTAATAGATCCAAAGAAATGAACATATCTGCATGCGTTTTTCTGGTTTACGCAACTGCTTCATGCCATCGGGCTTAATCTCTACTATTTCTCCAGGACCAACGTTATAGCAAACATCGAAGCCCAGATTGGCAAACGCGCATGATTCGGAAGCCGCTGCATAACCATCGTCGTTTTTGGCTATTAATATCGGTGTGCGTCCGAGAAAGTCACGTGCGGCTATGATGCGGCCGTCCATCAGAATGAGCATTGAGCAGGATCCTTTTACTCGGCGATATACATTTTCAATGCCGCTCACGATGTCTTGACCCTCGCTGATTAGGGCGGCTATCATTTCAGTAGGGTTTATGATGTCGTAACTGTGTTCACAGAAATGATGCCCTTTGGCAAGCATCTCTTTTTCAAGTTCAGAGATGTTGTTGATGCGGGCGACAGTCACTATGGCGAATTTGCCGAGGTGGCAGTTTACAATTATCGGCTGGGCATCGGTGTCGGATATCACTCCTATACCGGCATTACCGGAAAATTCTTTAAGATCACCTTCGAATTTTGTACGGAAATAAGAATTTTCGATATTGTGGATGGAGCGAGAGAATATACCATTGTCCACAGTAGCCATTCCGGCACGTTTGGTTCCCATGTGGCTGTTGTAGTCAATGCCGTAAAATAATCTGTCTACACAATTAGTTTTGGCCGTAAGGCCGAAAAAACCTCCCATAATCTTTTCTTATAATTTATATTGATTGTATAGTTGTAAAACCTTTGGCGGGAATCGTCGCTGACCGTTTTGATGGCCTTCGTGATTCCCGCCAAATTGCTTTATTTGTTTTTATTGTTTTCTTGAATCCATTTTCGGGCGTTGATGAAAGCGTCAATCCATATTGTCACTTCATCCGAACGTCGACTCTGGGGGTAGTAGGCGCACTGCCATGGGAATATGGCGCGTTCAAGGTGTGGCATCATAGCCAGATGGCGTCCGTCGGCCGAGCAAAGTCCGGCCACAGCAGCGCGTGATCCGTTGGGATTGCCCGGATAGGCCGAGTAATTATATTTCAATACGACGTTATATTCGTCCATTGACAGGGGCAGATTGAAACGACCTTCGCCGTGAGCCACCCAGATACCGGTTTTGGTTCCGGCAAGAGATCCGAACATTACAGAATTGTTTTCAGGTATTGTGACACCGACAAACTGTGATTCGAATTTATGGCTTATGTTATGTTCCATAGTGGCTTTTTTCGGTTGATCGCCACATACAAGGCCAAGTTCCATCATCAGCTGACAGCCGTTGCACACACCGAGCGAAAGGGTGTCGGGGCGGGCGTAGAAATTGTCGAGTGCCTTGCGGGCTTTTTCATTCCACAGGAAACCTCCGGCCCATCCTTTGGCCGAACCAAGTACATCGGAATTAGAAAATCCGCCACAGAACACTATCATATTGACATCCTCAAGAGTTTCGCGTCCGCTCATGAGGTCTGTCATATGCACGTCCTTAACATCAAATCCGGCGAGATACAGCGAATAAGCCATTTCTCTGTCTCCGTTCACGCCCTTTTCCCTGATTATGGCGGCACGGACTCCGCTGCGTTCATGGCGGCCAAGCGCGATACCGCGAGAGGCCAAAGAACCATCAAATCCTGCCGGCAGACGGTAGCGCAAAGGTTGTTTTTTGTAGTTTTCAAAACGCATTTTGGCGCATTTCTCACCACTTTGCACACTATCGAGCAGATAAGAAGGTCGCATCCATACATCGCGCATATAGTCTATGCCGATCATGCGCTGTGAACCTTGATGGTCTATCATTAATGTGCGTTCAGCAGAGGGAGAGCCGATATATTTATAGTTGACGCCGTTGGCATTCATCAGTCGTTCGGCAGCTTCACATTTGCGCTCGGCAACCTGAATTACAACTGCCGGATTTTCAGCGAAGAGTATCTTCACCAGATCGGTTTGGCCTTCGGCCGCAAAAGCATCGGTGTTGAATTCGATACCGCCTGAAGTATTGGCAAATGTCATTTCAAGCAGAGTTGTTATCAGACCACCTGCAGCCACATCGTGCAGTGCGGTAATTGAGCCGCGTTTCACAAGAGTCTGCACAGTGTTGAATGTAGTGAGGAACCGAGCCGGATCAGTCACGGTGGGAGCTTCTGATCCAAGGTGTCCGAGCGACTGAGCTAGTGCCGAGCCTCCAAGACGCAGGGCGTCGTATGAGAAGTCTATATAATAAAGGCGTGATTTTGTGTTTTGGATCACAGGGCTCACGGTCTTTTTCACATCGGTTACTTCTCCGGCTGCTGAAATAATCACTGTGCCGGGTGCAAACACCTTGTCGTCGCCATATTTCTGTGTCATTGACAGACTATCCTTGCCGGTGGGAATATTTATACCGAGTGCGCAGGCAAAATCGCTGCATGCTTCGACCGCACGGTAAAGTGCTGCATCTTCACCAGGATTTTTGCAAGGCCACATCCAGTTGGCGCTGAGTGATAGTCCTTTAATACCATCTTCAATCGGTGCTCCAACAATGTTTGTAAGAGCTTCAGCCACAGCCATTACTGATCCTTTGGCCGAATCGATAAGGGCGACTTGAGGAGCATGGCCGATGGAGGTGGCAATGCCTCGTTTGCCATTATAATCGAGTGCGACAACGCCGCAGTCGCTCAGCGGAAGCTGAATTTCGCCCTGGCACTGCTGACGTGCTATTTTCCCTGTTACAGAGCGGTCTACCTTATTGGTGAGCCAGTCTTTACAAGCCACGGCTTCAAGGGTCAGCACATCGCGCAGATAGTCTTCGATATTGGCCGGATCTGTGTCAGCATCCTTATATTTAAGTTCGACGGTAGAGTCAGTCATAACGGTCTTGGGAGAGTTGCCAAACATGTCGGCAAGTGCGAGATCGATAGGCTTCACACCATCGGAACTTTGGAATGTAAATCGTGCGTCGTCTGTGGTTTCGCCCACTACATACATCGGGGCGCGTTCGCGGGCTGCCACACGGCTTACATAGTCGATGTCGCTCTGATCCATCACCATGCCCATTCGTTCCTGACTTTCATTTCCCACTATTTCTTTAGCCGATAAAGTGGCGTCACCTACGGGAAGAGCATCAATATCAATACGGCCGCCGGTAGCTTCTACGAGTTCTGAAAGTGCGTTGAGGTGGCCGCCAGCACCATGATCATGTATAGACACTATAGGGTTGTTGTCGCTTTCGGCAAGAGCACGTATGACGTTCGACACGCGTTTCTGCATTTCCGGATTGGCACGCTGAACGGCATTAAGTTCAATAGAGTTGTCATACTGGCCGGTGGCAACCGAAGAAACGGCACCGCCACCCATGCCTATGCGGTAGTTGTCACCCCCCATCACCACTACTTTTTCTCCGGGCTGGGGAGTACCTTTGATAGCATCTTTTTTTGCTGCAAAGCCTACGCCGCCGGCAAGCATTATTACCTTGTCGTAGGCGTACATGCGTCCGTTTTCATCGTGCTCAAATGTGAGAAGCGATCCACAGATAAGCGGTTGACCGAATTTGTTGCCGAAGTCCGATGCTCCATTGGATGCCTTTATAAGAATGTCGCAGGGTGTCTGATAAAGCCACACACGAGGATTGCACATCAGTTCCCAGCGGTGGTCGGGGCTCATGCGCGGATAAGATGTCATGTAGACAGCTGTTCCGGCGATAGGAAGACTGGCCTTGCCACCACCCAGGCGGTCGCGAATTTCACCGCCGGTACCTGTTGCAGCGCCGTTGAACGGCTCTACAGTGGTGGGGAAGTTGTGAGTTTCAGCTTTGAGTGAAATTACGGTGTCAATCTCTTTCACATCGAACATGTCGGGACGGTCGGGGTTGACAGGGTAGAACTGCTCTACACGGGGCCCTTCAACGAAGGCAACATTGTCCTTGTAAGCTGATACCAGACGGTTGGGGTTGGCCTGAGATGTCTTCTTGATGAGTTTGAAAAGAGATGAAGGCATTTCTTTGCCGTCGATGACAAAGGTGCCGTTGAATATCTTGTGACGGCAGTGTTCTGAATTGACTTGAGAGAATCCGAACACTTCGCTGTCAGTCAGCGGACGGCCAAGTTTTTCTGACAGATCGCGTAGATATGCTTCTTCGTCAGGGCTAAGTGCCAGACCTTCGCTGCGGTTGTATTCCGATATGTCGTCGATATATACTATCGGTTCGGGTTTACGGTCTGTGCGGAATACACGGCTGTTTAGACCGTCATATATCCGTTCAAGCATTTTATCGTGCTTTGGCTCAGCATCGCGCGACAATGAGAATTGCTCTATTCGGGTTATGCCTTTCAGACCCATGTTCTGGGTTATCTCTACGGCATTAGTACTCCATGGAGTTACCATTTCTTTGCGAGGCCCTACAAAACGACCTTTTACCGATGTGGAAACAAGGGGTTTGGCGCCGCCAAACAGCCAGGTGAGCTTCTCATTCTCCTCGGGAGAGAATTTGTGGTCGGTCTCAACTGCTATTACCTCGACAGCACCCTTCTTGAAAAATACAACCATAATGTGGATTGATTGGAGTGGGGGATTACTACGTGTTTTTATGAGTGCAAAATTAGCAATTTTTTGTGAGAGCCCAAAGTAATGTTGGCATTGATGGATAAAAAAATGACATGACGATGTCATGTCGGGATGGAGGGAAATATTTTGTATAAAGGGATGTTTCCGGGTAAGACTTTCAGAGGGATCAGAAGTCGTTGACGGTCAGTGAAATCAATTACTATGATATTGCCCGATTTGCGACAGTCGGCTATCTCTGTCCACGGTCGTTTTTTAGCCGGTAATGGATCTGACGATTCATCGGCACTTTCCGGTATTTCGGTTATGCTTTGTCCGGGTATGATCAGTATGTGTTTGGGCGAAAGAGATCTCTGAGCTTCGACAGTGAGTAGTTTTGAAAAGTATATATAGCTCATCATCATTGGAATAAGTATAAAAAATATGATTAGAGCCATGAATACGAAACGGATGTCGAATATTGAAGCTATGATTGCCGCTGACAGCAATATGGATGATATCCATCCGAATGTAGGAAGCATGGCCCCGGCAGCCACTTTGAGATGAGCTGTCGGGGTCAGGCGGTATGTTTCAGTAATTATGTGGTTCTGTTCAGTCATTGAGCTTGTGAATCACAAGTCCGGAACGGAGTTTGGGCTCAAACCAGGTAGTTTTAGGTGGCATTATGTTGCCGGAATCGGCGATATCCATAAGTTGCTTCATCGACACCGGATAGAGAGCGAGGGCTATGGCCATTTCACCGCTGTCAACACGTCGTTTCAGCTCTTCCAGGCCACGAATGCCTCCGACGAAATCAATGCGCTTGTCGGTGCGCAGGTCATGTATGCCGAGAATGTCACGCAATATGAGGTTGCTTGAAATTGTCACATCGAGCACTCCTATCGGATCGCTATTATCATAGCGCCCTTCGCGTGCGGTGAGCGAGTACCAGTGACCGTCAAGGTAGAGCGAGAAATTGTGCAGGGCATACGGACGGTATGTTTCATTGCCTTTGTCTTCCACGAAGAAGTCTTTTTCAAGTGCTTGCAGAAACTGTTGTGGCGTCAGGCCGTTGAGGTCGCGTACCACTCGGTTGTAGTCTATTATATTAAGGTGTGATGCCGGGAATGCCACTGCAAGGAAGTAATTGTATTCTTCATTGCCTGTATGGTTGGGGTTCTGACGGGCTTTCTCAGCACCAACGAGTGCGGCTGCTGCTGTGCGGTGGTGTCCGTCGGCGATATACAGGTATGGTATTTTGTCGAAAGCCTCGGTTATGGCGGCTATTGTGTCGGGATTGTCAATCACCCAGAAGTGATGCCCGAAGCCATCAGGTGCTATGAAGTCATATTCGGGCTCACCGGCTGTGACATCTCGGATTATGCGTTCAAGTGCTTCGTTGTCGGGGAATGCAAAGAATACGGGCTCTATGTTGGCGTTGTTGACACGCACATGCTTCATGCGGTCTTCTTCTTTGTCGCGACGGGTGAGTTCGTGTTTCTTAATGCGTTCCTGCAGGTAGTCCTCGACGTTGGCGGCGATTACGATGCCGTATTGAGTGCGTCCGTTCATGGTTTGTGCGTAGATGTAGTAGCGCTCGGAGTTGTCTTGCACAAGCCATCCCTGCTGCTGGAACATATTGAAGTTTTTCACGGCTTTGTCGTAGACGCACGGATCATGTTCGTCGACGGCCGGATCGAAGTCGATTTCCGGTTTGATGATGTGGTAAAGCGATTTAGGATTACCATCAGCTTCACGGCGAGCTTCTTCAGAGTTAAGCACGTCGTAGGGGCGAGATGCCACCTCCGTGACCATTTCGCGTGGCGGGCGTACGCCTTTGAACGGTTTTACTTTTGCCATAGTGTTTTGTTAGACTTTAAGGTTCCGGAGGACCGGCTTTGCAAATCCTCCGGATCTTGTGGAGATATTATGGATTATTGCGGATAATGGTCTGTTCGCGATCCGGACCTATCGATACGATGGTGATAGGTGTCTGGAGTTCTCGTTCAAGGAATGCGATATAGTCCTTGAACTGGGTGGGAAATTCGTCTTCACTTTTCATTCCGGTCATGTCGGTCTGCCATCCGGGGAGTTCCACATATATGGGTTCGATCTTTTCCTCTTCGATTGAGAAGGGAAATTCTGTGATTTCCTCGTTGTCGATTTTGTAGGCAGTGCAGGCTTTGATGGTGGCAAATGTGTCGAGGACATCACTTTTCATCATTATGAGCTGTGTCACACCGTTGATCATGATAGCGTAGCGCAGAGCCACAAGATCTATCCATCCGCATCGGCGTTCGCGTCCTGTTACAGCTCCATATTCGTGACCGATGTCGCGGATTTTCTTGCCGGTTTCGTCAAAAAGTTCGGTGGGAAAGGGTCCGCTACCTACACGGGTGCAATAAGCTTTGAATATACCGAATACTTCTCCGATTTTATTTGGTGCCACACCAAGTCCGGTACAGGCGCCGGCAGTGATGGTGTTGGAAGATGTTACGAATGGGTATGAGCCGAAATCCACGTCAAGCAGAGTGCCTTGTGCGCCTTCACATAGCACAGATTTGCCTTCGCGCAGGCAGTTGTTGATGTAGTGCTCTGAATCTACGATGTCAAATGTGCGCAGATAGTCTATGGCTTTTATCCAGCGGGCTTCAAGTTCGGCAAATTCGGGAGTTTCACCCATGGATTTCAATTGTGCCACATGTCGGTCGCGGGCTGCGGCGTATTTGGCTTCGAAGTTATGTAATGTGTCTCCAAGACGCAGGCCGTTACGGCTTATCTTGTCGGTATATGTCGGGCCTATACCCTTGCCTGTGGTGCCTATCTTGGCTCCGCCTTTAGCTCGCTCGTTGGCGGCGTCAAGCAGGCGGTGGGTGGGTAATATGAGGTGTACCTTCTTTGAAATTTTGAGGATGTTGCGCAGATCGATGCCGGAGCGTTCGAGAGCTTCGGCCTCTTCCTGAAAAAGTACAGGGTCAAGGACTACACCATTGCCGATTATATTGGTCTGTCCATGCTGAAAAATCCCGGAGGGAATGGAGCGCAGTACGTATTTTTTGCCGTCAAATTCCAGTGTGTGACCGGCATTGGGACCACCTTGGAAACGGGCTACCACATCGTATCGCGGAGTGAGTACATCCACGACTTTTCCTTTACCTTCGTCGCCCCATTGGAGGCCTAATAGTACGTCAACTTTCATTTTTTGGATTAATCTGATTTGCTTTTAATATTTTTGGCCGATCCATTGCCCGAGGCAGTGTCAGCTTTTTTCTTTTTCCTTCCTTCTGAGCGCGATTTGCGCATACATGCTCCGCAGAGTCCGTAAATGTTGAGATCCACATAAAGTGGATGGAATGTGCCATAAGAGCGTGTGTTGAGCATTACGTCGATTTCGGCATCCTTGATTTCTCGGACCTTCCCACAGCGCGAGCACACCAGATGATAGTGTTTGGTGAGTCCGGCGATCTTTTCATATTGTGGCGACTGGTTTCCGAATGTGTGACGGCGCACAAGTCCGCACTTGATCAGAAGCTCGATGGTGTTGTACACCGTGGCGCGGCTTACATGATATCCGTCGCGATCCAATACTCCGTGGAGTGTGTCGATGGAGAAATGCGAAGTCATCTCGAATACTTTGCCGAGAATGGCAAAGCGTTCGGGCGTACGACGCATGTGATGCTGCGTCATGTACTGCGTTAGTGTGGCCATGGCGGCCGTTTTGATTTTTTCTTCGCTCATTGTGCCACAAAGTTAGTGTTTTTTCTTTTAAAGCCCATAGTGCGGCTCTCTTTTTTATTTAGTAAATAATATGTAAATTTGCCGATACTTTAACGTATTATTTCACAATGGCACAAAAACCTTCGATTCCAAAAGGAACACGCGATTTCGGACCGGTGGAAATGGCCCGTCGCAATTATATATTCGATACTATCCGCTCTGTGTTCAATCTTTATGGCTATAGTCAGATAGAGACTCCCGCAATGGAAAATCTGTCGACGCTTATGGGCAAGTATGGAGAGGAAGGTGACAAACTTTTGTTCAAAATACTGAACTCGGGTGACTATCTCAGAGGCATAGATATGGGGCTGGTTGAGAATGGTGATTATGTAAAGCTCACCCCACAGATAAGCGAAAAAGGACTGCGTTACGATCTTACGGTGCCCTTTGCGCGTTTCGTGGTTCAGCACCGCAATGAATTGCAGATGCCTTTCAAACGTTTTCAGATTCAGCCGGTGTGGCGTGCCGATCGTCCGCAGAAAGGGCGTTACCGTGAGTTTTATCAGTGTGATGCCGATGTAGTTGGGTCGGATTCACTTATTAATGAAATCGAATTACTGCAACTTATCGATGATGTGTTTACACGGTTGGGAATACGCATCACTATCAAGCTCAACAACCGTAAGGTGCTGTCAGGTATCGCTGAACTTATTGGTGCTCCCGAAAAGATAACCGATATAACTGTGGCGATAGACAAGATAGACAAGATAGGCATCGAGGCTGTGAATGCCGAATTGCTTGAACGCGGCATTACTTCAGACGCTATCGCAGTGCTTCAGCCGGTGATAACCATGCAGGGCTCCACAGCCGAACGTCTGGCCGAACTTCGTCGCGTGCTCGCTTCGAGTGAGACGGGAATCAAGGGGGTTGACGAACTTCAGGAGGTGATAGACGGTGTGAATCTTTTAGGGCTCGAAGCTGAGCTTGAACTGGACGTGTCGCTGGCTCGCGGACTCAATTATTATACAGGCACTATTATTGAGGTCAAGGCTCGTGATGTAGCCATAGGCAGTATCACAGGCGGTGGACGTTATGATAATCTGACAGGGGTGTTCGGTATGCCCGGATTGTCAGGTGTGGGCATATCTTTTGGAGCCGACCGCATTTACGATGTGCTCAATGCGCTCGATCTGTATCCTTCGTCGGCAGCAGCAGGCACACAGGTCATGTTTACCAATTTCGGATCGTCGGAGGCTGCTGCGGCAATGAAAATGCTTAAGGTTGTGCGCTCTGCCGGAATCCGTGCCGAGATTTATCCCGATGCCGCTAAAATGAAGAAGCAGATGGGGCGTGCCGATGCATTGGCTATACCGTATGTGGCCATAGTCGGTGAGTCGGAAATGGCGGAAGGCAAGCTGACGCTTAAAAATATGACGACCGGCGAACAGCAGCTTCTGTCCGTAGAAGAAGCTATTGCCACCATTGGGCAGTGATAGGCCGTGGATGAGCATTTCTGATTAAGAAAAGTCGATTTTGCGGGCAAAATTCAATAAAAACAGGTCAAAAGTGTTTTGAAATAAAAATAATTGCTTATCTTTGCGGCATTATGATACGATTTTATGCATATGGGTATTATCGCTTTTATTTCTTTGAAATGAAATCGGGACTCTATGCATAAAAGTTTAAGATAGTAAAAAGCATCGACCATACATAATAATGGATGTCCCGAACCTCGAAATACAGGCTCGGGATTTTTTTTTATTGACAGAAATAAATGAATCGACAAATCACCATACAGGGTGTGGCAGGATGTTATCACGATGCCGCCGCACGAGAATATTTCAAATCGCACTTTCCTCAGGACAGTGTCGAGACATTGCCTTGCGATACTTTTCGCCAGATGTTTGAGCGTCTTGATGTAGATCCGTCGCTCATTGGCATAGTGGCGATAGAGAATACTATCGCCGGTGCGTTGCTTCAGAATCATGAATTGCTGCGCAGAAGTTCGCTTACAATTGTGGGAGAACATAAAATGCGGATATCGCATGTACTGGCAGCGTTGCCCGGACAGACAGTAGACGATATTACGGAAGTCAATTCCCATCCGATGGCTCTTATGCAATGTGAGCAATATCTGCACCGTTACCCGGGTATGAAAATGATTGAAGCATTCGATACGGCCGGTAGTGCCCGGATGATTGCCGAACGTAAACTAATGGGGCATGCTGCTATATGCGGGCGGTATGCTGCGGAACTTTATGAATTGCAGATTCTTGAAAGTGGCATAGAAACTAATAAGCGTAATTTTACCCGTTTTCTGATATTGGCTGATCCGCTGACAGCAACCGAACTTTTGCCAAAGGAGACAGATCTTGACAAGGCATCTATCGTGTTCACATTGCCACATGCCCAGGGTGCGCTTTCGAAAGTGCTTACTATATTATCGTTTTATGACATGAATCTGTCAAAGATCCAGTCAATGCCTATAATAGGGCGTGAATGGGAGTATAGATTCTATGTCGATCTGACTTTTCAGAGTTATGCACGTTATTTAAAGGCTATCGATGCCGTAAGGCCGTTGATAACAGACTTTAAGTCTTTAGGACAATACAAACAATGTAGAAATGAAATCTGACACAAAAACCATATGTCCGGCCGACAGGGTCAATGATATTCAGGAATATTATTTTTCACGTCGACTAAAAGAAGTGGCCAGGCTTAAAATGGAAGGCCATGATATAATATCACTTGGTATCGGAGGCCCCGACCGTGCTCCGGATGAGGAAGTCATAGACACTCTGTGCGAACAGGCACGTCGTGCCGATACACACAGTTATCAACTCACCATAGGTATGCCTGAACTTCGTGAGGCATTTGCCCGATGGTATGCACGGCATTATGGTGTGACGCTTGATCCGGCTACGGAAATACAGCCGCTTATCGGGTCGAAAGAGGGCATACTACACATATCGCTTGCGTTTCTTAATCCGGGTGACGGTGTGCTCGTGCCCGATCCGGGCTATCCTACATATACTTCGGCCAGTCGTCTTGTACAGGCAAAAGTTTATAAGTATGATTTGACCGAGGAGTATGGATGGATGCCTGATTTTGATGCCCTGGAGCGTATGCCGCTCGATCAGATCAAACTCATGTGGGTCAACTATCCGCATATGCCTACCGGAACACCTGCCAATATGGCGCTTTTTGAACGTCTTGTGGATTTCGGACGCCGTCACGGCATAGTGATAGCTCACGACAATCCATATAGCTTCATTCTCAACGATCGGCCTATGAGTCTGTTGCAGGTACCGGGGGCCAAGGATGTTGCCATCGAGATGAACTCGCTGAGCAAAAGCCACAATATGGCCGGATGGCGTGTGGCAATGCTTGCTTCGAATCCGCAGTTTATACAATGGATCGTTAAAGTGAAGTCGAATGTGGATTCAGGTCAGTTCCGGCCCGTTATGATGGCAGCGGTTAAGGCTCTCGACGCTTCCGACCGATGGTACAGAGATCTCAATGAAGTGTATGCCTCGCGACGTGGTGTGGCTGAAGAGATAATGTCGGAACTCGGTTGCCGGTTCGACCCGTCGCAGCGCGGAATGTTTCTGTGGGGACGTATTCCCGATAATGAGATTTCGTCAGAATCACTTGCCGACAGACTTTTGTATGAGGCGGATGTGTTTCTGACCCCCGGATTCATATTCGGAGTAAACGGAGAGAGATATATACGCATATCGCTTTGTGCCACAGAGGAAAATCTCCGTCGGGCATTGGAACGCATAAGACAATACAATAAAACAAATCACGTAAAAACATCTATGAGATAATTATGGAAGATCTGCAACCTATAGTATTTGAGGGAATCGACCCTCAGAAGCCTATTATAATAGCCGGGCCTTGCAGTGCTGAAACACGTCAGCAGGTTCTTGACACGGCACGTCAACTCGCCGAGACCGGTATTCGTATATTCAGAGCAGGAATATGGAAACCACGAACTAAGCCGGGCGGGTTTGAAGGTGTTGGAGCCGAAGGCCTTGAATGGCTGAAAGAGGTGCGTGACACCACAGGCATGTATATTGCCACCGAGGTTGCCAACAAGACCCATGTAGAGGAGGCTCTGGCCGCAGGAGTGGATATAATCTGGATCGGAGCGCGTACGTCGGCAAATCCATTTGCCATGCAGGAAATAGCCGATACCATCAATGCCTCCGGGAGTTCTGATCTGACAGTGTTGGTGAAGAATCCTGTAAACCCTGATTTGGAGCTATGGATAGGTGCTTTGCAGCGTATCTATAATGCCGGTGTGCGCCGATTGGGAGCCATACACAGAGGCTTCAGCACTTATGGCAAGCATCTGTATCGCAATATGCCTCAGTGGCACATCCCCATCGAACTGCGGCTGCGCTATCCGTCACTGCCTATACTCTGCGATCCGTCGCACATAGGAGGTAAGCGCGAACTGATAGCTCCGCTGGCGCAGCAGTCAATGGACATGGGGTTCAACGGACTCATAGTAGAGAGCCATTGTGATCCGGATTGTGCATGGAGCGATGCCGCCCAGCAGGTGACTCCAGAAATACTCAATTTTATACTTAACACTCTGGTGGTACGTGACTCGAAACAGACCACCGAGAGCCTCACTCTGCTTCGTCAGCAGATCGACCGAATAGACAATGATCTTCTTGAAATTCTGAGCCGACGCATGGCTGTGTCGCGCGACATCGGACGCTATAAAAAAGAACATCGTATGTCGGTTGTGCAGGCCGGACGCTACAATGACATCATACGTTCGCGTGTGCAGCTGGGTGAGGAAATGGGCATGAGTCCTGAATTTATGAAAACAGTGTTGCTGGCCATTCACGATGAGTCTGTGCGTCAGCAGATTGAAATTATCAACGATAGAGCACAATGAAAATCCTTATACTCGGTGCCGGTAAAATGGGCACTTTCTTCTGCGACCTGTTGTCGCCCCATCATTCGGTGGCGGTTTACGATCCCAATCCCGATAGCCTTCGGTTTACTTATGGGGTGGAGCGTTTCAGTAGTCTTGATGATGTAGCTGCGTTTCAGCCTGAATTGGTGATAAATGCCGCTACGGTGAAATATACGCTTAAGGCTTTTCGGGAAGTGCTTTCTCATGTTCCGGAGTCGTGCATATTGTCTGACATCGCTTCGGTCAAAAACGGATTGCCGGAGTTTTATGCCTCATGCGGGCATCCCTATGCGTCGAGTCATCCGATGTTTGGCCCTACATTTGCATCGCTGAGTAATCTTGCTAATGAAAATGCCATTATTATAAGTGAAGGCGATCATCTCGGGCGGATCTTTTTCAAGGATTTATATAGTCGTTTGGGGTTGAATGTGGTGGAATATACATTTGAACAGCATGATGCCACTATCGCATATTCATTGTCTATTCCTTTCGCGTCAACGCTTGTGTTTGCTTCCATTATGCGACATCAGGACGCTCCGGGCACTACATTCAAGCGCCACATGGCCATCGCACACGGATTGATGGGTGAGGACGATTATTTACTGAGTGAGATACTCTTCAACCCAAATACTCCTGAGCAATTGGAGCGTATACAGCAACAATTGTCTCGACTCAGGCGGATTGTGTCAGATCGTGACTCCGCAGCTATGCATAGATATCTCGCTGAAGTCCGCGACAATCTACGCTGATCATGTCTCCGGCAGGATATGTTGTGCATTCTTCTGTCTGTATAATGTAAATTCTGTATGTCTTGGAAATGCATTGATGTTTTGTCGGGCTATTATGGATATTGCGGTGATCTTAATGACTGATCGTGGAATATTGTAGATCTATTCCGGCAACTATTGTGTAAAAATGGTTAATATGATCAAGTTTATTATGTAAATGGAAGAATATACAAAAAAAATAAGTATCTTTGCGGTGAATTTTACGTGTATATTTATAAATTAAAGTTTCCCAAGGATTCATTTCGAGTAAAATGAACACAGAAAAGATTGTTGTTATGTTTGCGCTTCCCGAGCATGCCGTTCATGCCGGACGTATATGTAACCTTATTTATGAATCGGCATTGCAGCGCGGAACCGGTATCGCGCGTCGTTCGGATGAATATATTTCCAAAAAGATTACCGGAGGAAAAGCCGTAGTAGCTCTTGACGGCGACAAACTTATAGGATTCAGCTATATAGAGTGTTGGGGGCATGGCGACTATGTGGCTACATCAGGTTTGATTGTAGATCCTGAATATCGTCATCTGGGGCTGGCTGCCCGTATCAAGGAAAAAACATTTGAGCTTGCCCGAATGCGTTTTCCATATGCAAAGATATTCAGTATCACTACTTCATTGCCGGTTATGAAACTTAATTCCCGGATGGGGTATAAGCCGGTGACATTTTCAGAACTTACCGATGATGAAGAATTCTGGCAGGGATGTCAGGGATGTGTGAATTACGACATATTGCAACGCAACAACCGTCGTATGTGTCTGTGTACCGGAATGCTATTTGATCCGGCACAGCCTATGCCGTCGAATACTGCCGCCACACCATATATAATGGCTGTGGGAAATAAACTGAAAAAACTTTTTAGAATAAAAAAATAACACAACATACATATATTATTATGGAACAGAAGAAAAAAGTGGTGTTGGCCTTCAGCGGAGGCCTTGACACTTCATTTTGTGCAAAATATCTGTCGGAAGATTTGGGATATGAAGTACATACGGCAATCGCAAATACCGGAGGTTTTACTCAAGAAGAACTCTCTGAGATAGAGCGTCGTGCCTTGTTGTTAGGGGCTGCTTCTCATGCGGCTCTTGATGTGACCCACGATTATTATGAAAAGAGCATAAAGTATATGATAGCCGGAAATGTGCTCCGCAACGGCACATATCCCATCAGTGTGTCTTCCGAACGTATATTCCAGGCAATAGCCATAATAGAATATGCCAAGAGTATCGGAGCCGATGCCGTGGCTCACGGATCAACCGGTGCCGGGAACGATCAGGTACGTTTTGATCTCACATTCCAGATTCTGGCACCAGATATTGAGATTATCACTCCTACACGAGACATGACTCTGACTCGTGAGTATGAGATCAACTATCTGAAGGAGCATGGTTATGAAGCGGACTTTAAAAAACTTGAGTATTCAATAAACAAAGGTCTGTGGGGTACGAGTATCGGAGGTAAAGAGACTCTGAAATCCGAGCAGACTCTTCCTGAAGAAGCATATCCCAGCCAGATCACAGCTACAGCTGCCGAAACGTTGAAGGTAACTTTCGACAAGGGTGAGGTGACTGCTATCAACGGTATTGAATTTACCGATAAAGTTGAGGCTATACGGGCCATAGAGGCAATTGGAGCAAAGTATGGCATAGGCCGTGACATGCACATAGGTGACACCATTATTGGCATAAAGGGCCGTGTGGGATTTGAAGCTGCAGCTCCGATACTGATTATCGCCGCACATAAGATGCTTGAAAAACATACACTCACTAAATGGCAGCTCTACTGGAAAGACCAGATCGGTACATGGTATGGTATGTTCCTGCACGAAGCACAGTATCTTGACCCTGTGATGCGTGATATGGAGGCGTTTCTTGATAGCACTCAGACACACGTTTCGGGAACGGTGGAAATTACGCTGCGTCCCTATAGTTTCACTTTGGTAGGTGTAGATTCGCCTTACGATCTTATGAAGACGGATTTCGGTGAGTATGGTGAGGTCAATAAGGCTTGGTCGGCCGATGATGTCAAGGGATTCACTACTATTATGGGCAATCCCATGAAAATATATTATAATGTGACCAAACGTGCTGAGGGCAAATGAAAATTAAAGTAGGAATAATAGGCGGAGCCGGGTATACTGCCGGAGAGTTGCTGCGTATTCTGGTGCATCATCCATCAGTAGAGATCGTTTTTGTGCATTCGGAAAGCAATGCTGGCAAAAAAGTGACGCTTGTTCACGAAGGCCTGATGGGCGATACGGATCTGGTGTTCTCGGATTCGTATGATCTTAATGCTATAGAATGTCTGTATCTCTGCTCTGGTCATGGTGCAAGCAGTGAATTCTGGAGCCGCAATGTCCGGCCGGAATCACTCAAAGTGGTGGATCTTGCACAGGACTTCCGCGATGAACGTTGCGGATATGTCTATGGCTTGCCGGAGATCAACTATCAGCGTATCGCATCAGCATCGCTTGTGGCGAATCCAGGATGTTTTGCCACTGCCATTCAGATAGCATTGCTGCCTTTAGCTGCTGCCGGCCGACTTTCGGGGGCGGTTCATGTAACCGGTATCACCGGTTCTACTGGAGCCGGAGTCAAGCCTTCTGCCACGACACACTTCAGTTGGCGTACAGACAATATGTCGGTTTACAAGGCTTTCGAGCATCAGCATCTGCTTGAAATAAACCGCACTATGGGGCTCGTGATGCCCGGATGTGATGCCGAAATTAATTTCATACCTATGCGTGGCGATTTTGCAAGAGGTATTTTTGTTACAGCTTATCTTGATTCAGACATGTCGCAGGATGAGGCTATGGCTCTATATCATGAGTTTTATAAGGACAGCGCTTTTACGCACATGTCCGATAAATCGCTTGATCTAAAGCAAGTGGTCAATACCAATAAAGCGTTGGTATGGGTTGAAAAGCATGGCGGTAAGTTACTAATACTTAGCGCAATCGACAACCTTCTCAAAGGTGCGTCCGGACAGGCCGTGCAGAATATGAATATCATGTTCGGCATAGATCAACATGCCGGATTGAATCTCAAACCATCAGGATTCTGACAATGAAATTATTTGATGTATATTCGCTCTATGATATAGAGCCGGTACGGGGAAAAGGCAGTTATGTATATACTGCCGACGGTACTGAATATCTTGACCTTTATGGCGGCCATGCTGTGATCTCCATCGGCCATGCGCATCCGCTTTATGTAAAGGCTGTATCCGAACAGGTAGCTGCACTTGGATTTTATTCCAATTCCGTGCAGAATTCGCTCCAGAGTCAGTTGGCCGAACAGCTTGGACGTATGAGTGGTTATGATGATTATTCGCTGTTTTTGTGTAACAGTGGCGCTGAGGCAAATGAAAATGCCATAAAGCTGGCATCATTCCATACCGGACGAGCTAAAGTACTTGCTTTTGATAAGGCATTTCATGGCCGTACATCAGGGGCTGTCGCCGCTACAGACAATCCTAAGATTCAGTCTGCGTTCAATGCGACACCAAATGTGGAGTTTGCTGCGCTAAATGATCTTCAGGCTGTGGAAGACAAATTGTCGACAGGCGATTTCTGTGCGGTGATAGTGGAAGGCATACAGGGTGTTGCCGGTATCCGTATGGTCGACGATGAATTTATGCGCGGACTTCGTGAGCTTACCAATAAATACGGTGTGGTGATGATCGCCGATGAGATACAATCGGGATATGGTCGCACAGGAAAGTTTTTTGCTCATCAGCATGCAGGAGTGCGCCCCGATATAATCACTGTGGCCAAAGGTATTGCCAATGGTTTTCCGATGGGAGGTGTGCTCATATCTCCGGTATTTAAGGCTGTAAAGGGTATGCTCGGCACTACATTCGGCGGAAATCATCTGGCATGTGCGGCAGCTATGGCTGTGTTAGATGTCATGGAATCTGAGCGGCTTGTGGAAAATGCGTCTGAAGTTGGCGGATATATAATAGATAGGCTTAAGCAATTGCCGGAACTTAAAGAGGTGCGCGGACGTGGTCTGATGATCGGTATTGAGCTAAATGGAGATGCTTCGGATGTACGTCGTCGTCTTCTGTTCGATCATCACATCTTTACAGGTGGGGCCGGAGCCACTACCGTGCGGCTGCTTCCTGCACTTGGTATTACAAAAACTCAGGCCGATATATTTATTAATGCATTGAAGGAGATGATATGAAAAAGTTTACATGTGTTGACGATATCGGGCCCTGGCGTGATGCGGTGAAGGAGGCTCTTGAGATTAAGGCCGACCGCTTTGCATACGGACAGCTTGGCCGTAACCGCACTCTGATGATGATATTTTTCAATTCAAGTCTACGCACTCGTCTAAGCACGCAGAAAGCAGCGATGAATCTGGGTATGAATGTGATTGTGCTGGACGTAAATCAGGGAGCGTGGAAGCTTGAAACCGAACGCGGAGTGGTGATGGATGGCGACAAGGCTGAACATTTACTTGAAGCCATACCGGTTATGGGGTGTTACTGCGATTTGATCGGAGTGCGCTCGTTTGCGGGTCTTACCGATCGTGATGCCGATTACGAGGAACGTGTCATAGAGCAGTTTATCCGCTATTCCGGACGTCCGGTATTCAGTATGGAGGCTGCAACCCGTCATCCGTTGCAGAGTTTTGCGGATCTGATCACAATTGAAGAATATAAGTCCAAGCCACGTCCGAAGGTGGTGCTTACATGGGCTCCGCATCCCAAGGCTTTGCCACAGGCTGTGCCGAACTCATTCTGTGAGTGGATGAATGTTACCGATTATGATTTTGTGATTACACATCCCCATGGATATGAACTCGCTCCGGAGTTTGTGGGGCAAGCCAAGGTGGAATATGACCAGCGCAAGGCTTTTGAAGGTGCCGATTTCATTTATGCTAAAAACTGGTCGGCATATAGTGGCGATAATTATGGTAAGATTCTGTCGACAGATAGATCATGGACCGTCGATGCAGAGAAGATGGCTTTGACTGATAATGCTTATTTTATGCATTGTCTGCCTGTGCGTCGTGGAATGATTGTGACAGATGATGTGATCGAGTCGCCACGCAGTATTGTGATACCAGAGGCTGCCAACCGTGAGATTTCAGCTCAAACAGTCATAAAGCGCATGCTTGAGTCGCTTTAAAGCATAATATAAGTATGAACGAACGAATCAGAGTAGTAAAGATTGGTGGCAATGTAGTGGATGATCCAGAAGCATTGCAGGCTTTTGTCAAGGACTTTTCGCGTCTTGCCGGACCGAAGATCCTTGTGCATGGCGGAGGCAAGGAGGCTACGAGAGTAAGTGGAGCTCTGGGTATAGAGACTACTATGATCGAAGGCAGGCGTGTGACCGACCGTGCCACTCTTGATGTGGTGACAATGGTCTATGCCGGACTTATCAATAAGCGCATCGTCTCAATGCTGCAGGCTGTTGGAGTTGATGCTATCGGTCTTAGCGGCGCTGACGGCAATGTGATAAAAGCTGTGAAGAGATCTTCTGAGCCGATAGATTATGGATATGTCGGTGACATAGATCCGATGGATGTCAATGATATTTTCCTGTCTATGATGCTTAAAGCCGGTCTTGTGCCTGTGATATGCGCCATAACGCATGATGGCGACGGGATGTTGCTCAATTGCAATGCCGATACAGTAGCGTCGTCTGTTGCTGTGGCATCGTCGCGTATTGCTCCTGTCGATCTGATATATTGCTTTGAGAAACCAGGTGTGCTGTCGGATCCAGATGATGACACATCCATTATTGGATTCATAGATCATGAAGCATTTGAGTCTCTTAAGGCAGATGGAGTTGTGAGTAAGGGTATGATACCGAAGATTTCAAATGCTCTCAATGCTGTGGATCGTGGTGTTTCGGAAGTATATATAAAAAGTGCGGCCAATCTGTTAAGCGCCGGCGGAACACTCATTGCCGGATGTTAGATACTACAGATCTGTTGTGTAGGCTGATTGCCACTCCGTCGGTGTCACGTCAGGAAGATTGTACTGCCGATATCGTACAGTATGCCCTTGAATCAGAGGGTGTGGTGGTACGTAGGATATATAATAATATCTGGGCTTTACAGCCTGGATATGATTCAAGCAAGCCCACATTGTTGCTTAACTCGCATCACGATACCGTGAAGCCTTCTCCGGCATATACAAGAGATCCATTCAAGCCGGATCTGGAAGGGGGGCGTATTTACGGTCTTGGCAGTAACGATGCCGGAGCTTCGGTGGTGTCGCTGATGTGGCTGTTTCTTCAGTATTATCATGAGGATCTGCCGTTTAATCTTGTCCTTGCCATTACTGCTGAAGAAGAGGTGATGGGCGAAAAGGGTATGCGTGCCATGTTGCCTCATTTTAAGGAGAGTGGTGTGGATATAGACATGGTACTTGTTGGGGAACCTACAGGAATGCAGCCTGCGGTAGCCGAACGTGGTCTGGTTGTGCTTGATTGTGTGAGCCATGGTGTGACAGGTCATGCTGCGCGTTGTGAGGGTGTAAACGCTATCTATAAAGCGATGGATGATATTGAAAAGTTGAGAAATTTCAAGTTTGAACAAACGAGTGAAGTTCTCGGTGATATCACGTTGCAGATTACACAGATAGAAGCCGGTACTCAGCACAACGTGGTGCCGGCTGAATGTAGGTGGGTAGTGGATGTGCGTACAACCGATGCCTATACCAACGAGCAGACGGTGATGTTGCTTCAAGGGGCTGTAGAATCAGATCTGACACCGCGTTCAACACGAGTACATGCATCAGTAATAGAGCGCAGTCATCCGCTTGTTAAGGCAGCCGAAGCCATAGGTGGCAAGCCGTTTGTGTCTCCGACCACTTCCGATATGGCGCTTATGTATGGTTTGCCATCGTTGAAGATGGGTCCCGGACAATCGTCGCGCAGCCACTCGGCCGATGAGTATGTGGTTGAATCGGAGATTGATGAAGCCAAAATATTATACAAGAAGTTTATAGAGGAATTAGCAAAAATATTGAAACGATGAAGTTATGGAGCAAGGGCTTTGAGCCGGACAAGATGATAGAGGAATTTACCGTAGGTCGTGATCGCGAGCTTGATATGCGGTTGGCTCGATATGATGTGCAGGGATCGCTGGCTCATATCAAGATGCTTGAAAGCATAGGCTTGCTTACGGCTGATGAGCTTGATGTGCTTACCTCCGGTCTGAATGACATAGCCGACATGATAGAGCGTGGCGATTTTGAGATTGCTTCCGGAGTAGAGGACGTGCATTCGCAGGTGGAATTTCTTCTTACGGCAAAACTTGGCGACATAGGTAAAAAGATACATTCCGGACGTTCTCGTAACGATCAGGTGCTTGTGGATCTAAAACTCTTTATGCGTGATGAACTGCTGAGTCTGGTGAGAGCGGTGAAAAAACTGTTTGACAAATTCCAGACACTGAGCGAACGCCATAAGAATGTTCTTATGCCGGGATATACTCATCTTCAGGTCGCTATGCCCTCATCGTTCGGTCTGTGGTTTGGCGCTTATGCCGAGTCTCTGATCGATGATGTCAGGATGATTCTTGCGGCCTATGATATCGCCAATCAGAATCCTCTAGGGTCGGCTGCAGGTTACGGATCGTCGTTTCCACTCGACCGGGAGATGACTACCAGAGAACTTGAATTTGCAGAACTTCATTATAATGTGGTCGCAGCCCAGATGAGTCGCGGCAAGACCGAGCGTGCAGCAGCTATGGCCATTGCGTCGGTCGCATCAACACTTGGCCGTTTTGCGATGGATGTGTGTATGTTTATGTGCCAGAATTTCGGATTCATTTCTTTCCCGGATGAATTTACTACCGGATCAAGCATAATGCCTCATAAGAAAAATCCCGATGTGTTTGAGATCATGCGAGGAAAGTGCAATCGGTTGCAGTCTGTGCCCAATGAGATAGCTCTGCTCAACGCTAATCTTCCTCTCGGGTATAACCGGGATCTGCAACTTATGAAGGATATAATGTTTCCGGCTACGACCGAACTTATCCGGTGTCTTGACATGTGCGTGATGATGCTTGATCATATTCAGGTCAGGGAGGATGTGGTTGATGATCCTCGTTATGATTACATGTTTACGGTTGAAGATGTCAATCGAATGACTCTCGGGGGCATGCCGTTCCGTGATGCCTATAAGACAGTGGGTATGCAGGTACAGAACGGTGAATACAAGCCTACAAGAAGTGTATGTCACAGTCATATAGGAAGCATCGGCAATCCGGCAACAGAGCGTATAGCCCTTAAGATGCAGAACGTGCTTGATGGCTTCGGCTCACGTCTGTGACAGGTATGCATTTTAGATTCAACCGCGTAAGGCGATAATAGGAGCCGCATAGAATATTTCGTCGTTATCAGTCGGAGAAACCGGCTTATGGTGAAATATTGTATGTGGTTTGCTTGGCATAAAAATTAATTGTATTTTTGGGAAATCAATAATTTTTTAATCTTAAATCGTTTTACCATTTATGGAAAATTCCTTGTTTTGGCTTGTTCCTGTATCGTCGCTGGTAGCGCTGGGGCTTGCCATGTATTTCTATCGCTGGATGAAAGGACAGGACGAGGGCACCGAGATAATGCGAAAGATAGCTTCGCATGTGCGTAAGGGTGCCATGTCTTATCTGAAACAGCAGTACAAGATTGTAGGCTATGTGTTTCTGGCACTGGTAATTTTGTTCTCGATCATGGCTTATGGCTTTGGTGTGCAGAACACCTGGGTGCCTGTGGCATTCCTTACCGGCGGTTTCTTCAGCGGTCTTGCCGGATTTCTCGGAATGAAGACTGCCACTTATGCATCGGCACGTACCGCCAATGCCGCACGTGAATCGCTCAATTCCGGTCTGAAAGTGGCTTTCCGCTCAGGAGCCGTGATGGGTCTTGTGGTAGTGGGTCTCGGTCTGCTTGACATCTCATTCTGGTATATTCTGCTCAACAATGTGGATCTCGGTCTGACCGGTACAGCCAAACTTACCATGATTACCACCACTATGCTTACATTCGGCATGGGTGCCAGTACGCAGGCTCTGTTTGCGCGTGTGGGCGGCGGTATCTATACCAAGGCTGCCGATGTCGGCGCTGACCTCGTAGGCAAGGTGGAGGCCGGTATCCCTGAGGATGACCCGCGCAATCCGGCAACAATAGCCGATAACGTGGGCGATAACGTGGGCGATGTGGCCGGTATGGGTGCTGACCTTTACGAATCGTACTGCGGATCAATTCTTGCCACTGCCGCTTTGGGCGCTGCCGCAGGGGCTGTGGGCTTTATGGATCAGGCTGCCGGATCTGTGGAGTTGCAGTCGAAAGCCGTGCTCGCTCCGATGCTTATAGCTGCTGTGGGTATCATACTTTCGATCATAGGAATATTTGCCGTTAAGACAAAGGAGAACGCTTCGATAAAAAATCTGCTCGGAGCATTGGCTGTAGGTACCAATCTCAGCTCGGTTCTGATCGTGGGCGCGACATTCCTTATACTCTGGGCTCTTGAAATACCCAACTGGATCAATCTTTCGTTGGCCGTGGTGGTGGGTCTTGCTGTGGGTATTGTGATCGGTCAGGCTACGGAATACTACACCTCTCAGTCGTATCGTCCGACCAAGCGTCTGGCCGAAAGCGGACAGACCGGACCTGCCACCGTGATAATTTCCGGCGTGGGTCTGGGTATGGTTTCTACCGCTATTCCTGTTATAGCTGTGGTGTGTGGTATCATTCTCTCTTATTGGCTTGCTTCAGGCTGTGATCTTTCAAACATATCATGGGGGCTTTACGGTATAGGTATCGCAGCTGTGGGAATGCTCTCGACATTGGGTATCACTCTTGCTACTGATGCTTATGGTCCTATAGCAGACAATGCCGGCGGTAATGCCGAGATGAGCGGTCTGGGTGAAAGTGTGCGTAAACGTACCGATGCTCTCGATTCGCTTGGAAATACCACTGCGGCAACAGGCAAAGGTTTTGCTATCGGGTCGGCGGCACTTACCGGTCTGGCTCTGCTGGCTTCTTATGTCGAAGAAATCCGTATGGGACTTGAGCATGTGCGGAGTGGTCTTGAACAGGCCGGCACTGCAATCAATCCGGAGCAATTTCTTGTAAATGGCAAAGATTTTCATGTAGCCTCATTTACCGACTTTATGGTACACTATGATGTGACACTGATGAATCCGCTTGTGCTGTCGGGTATGTTTATCGGGGCCATGATGGCGTTTCTTTTCTGCGGTCTGACAATGAATGCCGTGGGACGAGCCGCTTCGCATATGGTAGAGGAAGTGCGTCGTCAGTTCCGTGAAATCAAGGGCATACTTACCGGCCAGGCAGAGCCGGATTATGCACGTTGCGTGCAGATATCTACCAAGGGCGCACAGCGTGAAATGGTGTTCCCATCGCTGCTTGCCATTGCAGTGCCCATTATAGTGGGTCTGATATTCGGCGTGCCGGGTGTGATAGGTCTGCTTATTGGCGGTCTGTCTGCCGGATTTGTTCTGGCAGTGTTTATGGCTAATGCCGGTGGCGCATGGGACAATGCCAAGAAGTATATAGAGGAAGGCAACTTTGGCGGTAAGGGTAGTGATGTACATAAGGCGACTGTGGTGGGTGACACCGTGGGCGATCCTTTTAAAGATACTTCCGGCCCGAGCCTTAATATCCTTATTAAGCTCATGTCGATGGTGGCTATTGTGATGGCCGGTCTTACAGTGAGCTGGAGCCTTCTTGGTGATAAGTTTTAATTTTGGTCCGGTAACCGGATTTGTGGTATAAAAAAACGGCGGCAAGTGTTTTGCCGCCGTTTTTTTTGTTTGTCAGGAGGGGTTGGTTGGGAGTTTGTTAATGGAAAACGCTTTTTTGTTGGAAGGCTTTTGTGGGGGAATGCGAGGGTGTTATCGGGAGGGCTGGAAGCCCTCCCTCCTATGGCGGACGCACCAGTGGCGCGTCCCTACTGGTTATCAATACTTTATAGTGACAACAAGCGGGGAATTTCGGTCTTGGCGGAAAGCGTTTTTGTTAGGGAACGCGAGGGCTGGAAGCCCTCCCTCCTATGCGGAC
>CAJTQH010000020.1:25393-29163 GCA_910578305.1 uncultured Muribaculaceae bacterium | reverse complement strand
CCGCCTGTACGTTCCCGACCGCGACATACAGTTTACCGACCGTGTATTCGGGACACACAACGTCAATCCGGCATCGAACTGCGGCGACTTCGTGCTGCAACGCGCCGACGGAGCATGGGCCTATCAGCTGGCAGTAGTGGTGGACGACGCACTGATGGGAGTGACCGAAGTGGTGAGAGGTTGCGACCTGCTGCTGTCTACCGCCCAACAGATATACCTCTACGAGCTGCTGAACCTGCCGGTGCCGCAGTTCGCACATCTGCCATTGATATGCAACACTGCAGGACAGCGTCTGGCCAAACGCGACCTCACGCTAAATATGGAGCAGCTGCGCCGACGGCACACCCCCGAATCGCTCACCGGACTGCTGGCCTGCATGGCCGGAATCATCGACCGTCCCAAGCCTTTACGCGCCACTGACCTCATTGGCCTATTCGACTGGAACTCAGTGCCACGAACCCCGGCTATACAGATATCGGCCGACTGACACCACTCCGCGCAAAGTATTCTTGCTTTTTAAGTCAGAAATCACTACTTTTGCTATATGAATTATCGCATATTCCCGCCTCTGGATCTACCGGAGGCCACTATAGCATTGCCACTATCGAAGAGCGTGAGCAACCGCGCTTTGATAATCAACGCATTCACCCCCGGAGCGACACCACTCACAGAAGTGGCCCACTGCTCCGATACACAGGCCATGACAACGGCTCTGGCCTCGGAGACAGACGATATAAATGTGGGCGGCGCGGGCACAGCCATGAGATTTCTCACGGCCTACTTCGCCTCGCAACCCGGTCGCACTGTAACGCTCGACGGCGACGAACGCATGCGTCAGCGCCCCATAGCGCCGCTTGTGACCGCACTGAGGCTCTGCGGCGCCAAGATAGACTACATGGGCGCTGAGGGCTTCCCTCCACTGCGCATACACGGCACCACCCTTTCCGGAGGCAGTCTGAACATCGACGCATCAATAAGTTCACAATTCATATCGGCTCTGCTCATGGCAGCCCCGCTCATGAGCGACGGACTGCACCTGACACTCGACGGAGATATATCGTCGGCACCCTATATCGACCTTACGCTGCATCTGATGCGCATGGCCGGAGTCGACGCCGAGAGAGAACGCAACGAGATAACCGTGGCTCACGGACAGTACAGCCCGGCCAGTCTGCCTGCCGAAGCCGACTGGAGCGCGGCATCGTACTGGTACGAAATCGAAGCCCTCACATCGGGATTCATATCGCTGCGCGGTCTTGATCAGGAATCGCGTCAGCCCGACAGAGCCGTGAGCCGTATATACGAATCGCTGGGCGTGGTCACCGACACCGAAGGCGAAGAACCGGGGTGCATAGACCTCATGGCATCGCCCGATCTGTCGCCCAGGCTGATAATCGACCTGTCGGATACGCCCGATCTGACACAGACCATAGCGGTTACATGCGCCATGGCCGGAATCCCATTCCGCCTGACAGGACTTGCATCGCTGAAGATAAAAGAGACCGACCGACTCGCCGCTCTGCAGACCGAACTGCTGAAGGTGGGCGTGAGCGTGAACATAACCGGCGACCACACCATGGAGTGGGACGGACGTAGACTCCCGATAGCCTCGTTGCCCGAATTTGACACCTATGGCGATCACCGCATGGCACTCGCGCTGGCACCGGTGGCCATCTACATACCGGGCATCGTGATACGCGACGCCGAAGTAGTGGGCAAGTCATATCCCGAATACTGGAAGCATCTGAGCGAAGCCGGATTCAAAATCATCGACGGCGACATACCGCTCGAACAGCTCAGAGCCGCCGGCGACACCGAAGATGAGGAGGACAACGACCGATGATAGTGGCTCTGTACATACTCGTAGCCCTGGTGGCCGTGGGGGCGGTGCTGTATGCGCTGCACCGCAACGACACATCCGACACACCGCCCACTCCGGCGACCTCACCTGACGAGGAGGAAGAGGTGTGCTGCGGCATGCATATCACCTGCGAGAAAGATTCGCTGCTTGCCGCAGTGAGCAGCGAGACGGTGTACTACGACGACGAAGAACTCGACCGTTTTCGCGGACGCCGTACCGACAGCTATACGCCCGACGAGACCGAGGAGTTCCGCAACGTATTGCTCACCCTGCTACCCGAAGACATAGCCGGATGGGGTCGAAGCATACAGCTGCGCGGAATAGAACTGCCCGAAGAAGTGCGCGACGAACTGCTGCTCATAGTGGCAGAGGCCCGCATGGCATCGGGTGCCACATCCTATACCCAACAAAAATCCTGACACACCATGTGGGACATACTGCAATATCCGTTTTTCCGTAACGCGCTGGCCGGCATACTCATCATCAGTGTGGCGGCTGCCGTGACAGGCACCTACATAGTGTCGCGGCGGCTTGTGGCCATAAGTGGCGGTGTGACCCACGCCTGCTTCGGAGGACTCGGACTGGGATACTATCTCGGCATAAGTCCCGTGTTGGCGGCAGCCGTGGCTGCCATAGCCTCCTCTCTCGGAGTGGAATGGATGTCGCGAAGCCACCGCATGCGAGAGGATTCGGCGATAGCCGTGATCTGGGCCACAGGCATGGCCATAGGCATATTTTTCGTGTTCATCACCCCTGGATATGTGCCAGAACTGAACTCTTTTCTGTTTGGCAACGTACTCACCATCACCACAGGCGATCTATGGGCATTTTCCATATATACATCAGTGCTGCTGATTTTCGTGGCCATATTTCCGCGTCAGATACTGGCCTGCGCGTTTGACCACGACTTTGCTACGGTGATGCACATGCCCGTGCGATTCATAACCTATTCCATGACCGTGATGGTGGCCATAGGCATAGTGCTGACGATACGGCTTGTAGGAGTGATGCTGCTCATGTCGATGCTCGCCATGCCGCAGATAATATCCGAATTGTTCTGCCGCAGGTTTTACCGCATTATGATCTGCTCTATGGCTGTTTCAGCTGCATGTTGCTCGATCGGACTTGTCATGAGCGCCATGATAGATGTACCCTGCTCGGCTCTGATAGTGATGGTGATGGTGACAGCCTATGTGGTGGCTCGGATAATAAAATATATCATCGGACGACGCATACGAGCCGGAGCAATGGCAGCGGCCGGAATAGCAGCGCTTATGCTTCTGCCGGGATGCAGCCTGAAGAAAAACACAGCCATGTCAAGACAATACATGGCCTTCATAACCCGCTACAACGTGTACTTCAACGGCGACGAGCACTACCGCGAGACTATCAAGGACATGGAGAGTTCATACGCCGACGATTACAGCCGCATGCTGTTCATGCATCCGGCCGAAGCCTACAATGACCCAAAAGCGCCACAGCCCAACGGCGACTTCAAGCGATCGATAGAGAAAGCCCAGAAAGCCATACAGATCCGCTCGATAAAAAAGAGGCCGGCACGCAAAGCAGGCAAAGGCAACGACCCCGAATACAAGAAGTGGCTGAAACGTGAGGAATACAATCCGTTTCTCCACAACGCATGGATGATGATGGCCCGCAGTCAGTATATGAACGGCGACTTTCTCGGTGCCGCATCGACATTTTACTACATCTCGCGCCACTTCTGGTGGCTTCCGGCGATAGTGACCGAGGCCAAACTTTGGCAGGCTCGTTGCTACTGCGCCATCGACTGGCTGTTTGAAGCCGAATCGATAGTAACAAGCATAAAGCCGAAAGAGATCGAAGACAATCCCACTCTCACCGGACTATATAACTTTGACCGCGCCGACATAAACATTCGGTCGGGCAA
>CAJTQH010000020.1:24034-25383 GCA_910578305.1 uncultured Muribaculaceae bacterium | reverse complement strand
TACGACGAAGCCATACCATTTCTTGAACAAGCCATAAAACACTCCGGCGGCGCACAGAAAGTGCGACTGACATTTTTGCTCGGTCAGCTCTACGAACGCATCGGCAACAACGACAAGGCCTATCAGGCCTTCAAAAAGGCCGGCAACGCCAACGGAGTGGACTACCGCACTAAATTCAACGCCCGCATCAAGCAAAGCGAAGTGTTTCGCGGATCGGACATCGCTCCTGAAGTAAAAGCGTTGAAATCAATGGCCAAATATGGAGCCAACAACGAATATCTCGACCAGATATACTATGCGATAGGCAATCTGTATCTCTCGAAAGCCGACACCACACAGGCCATAAACAACTATGTGGCCGCCGTGAGACTGTCGAAGCGCAACGGCATAGAGAAAGCCATGGCACAACTTGCGCTCGGACGCATATATTATGCACGCCACGAATACGACAAGGCACAGCCATGCTACTCCGAAGCTCTGCCACAGATACCCGACAACTATCCGGGATACAACGAACTGAAACACCGATCAGACGTGCTCGACGAACTTGCTGTGTACTCACAGAACGTAGTAATGCAAGACTCACTGCTGCGTCTGGCCGCACTCTCTCCAGAGCAGCAGCGCGAGGTGGTGGACAAGATAATAGCCGACCTCAAGAAGCGCGAGCAGGAAGAAGCCGAAGCCGCCGCACGCGACGAATATCTGGCCCAGCAGGCAGCCGCAGGCAACGGATTGCAGATGGGATCGACTCAGGCTCCGACCACATTCACGCTCAACACCGACAAATCGTGGTACTTCTACAACCAGGCGACCCGCAATGCCGGCCGCACAGAGTTTCAGAAACGATGGGGAAGCCGAAAGCTTGAAGACGACTGGCGCCGACGCAACAAAGCCTCATACAGCCTGTTTACCGACACCGATACCGACTATTCGGACGATACCGACAGTGATGAATCTACTCAGGATGGCGGCGATGACAGCGACGATACAAGCGCAGCACGCGAAGCTCAGGCACACGCAGACGATCCGCACTATCCCGAATATTATCTGCGCCAGATACCGTCGGACGATGTGGAGAAAACAATAGCCAACGATGTGATACAGGAAGGCCTGTACAACATGGGCCTCATACTCAAAGACCGCATGCTCGATTTTCCCGCCGCCGAAGCCGAATGGGAGCGTCTTATGCAAAGATACCCCGACAATGTGTACCGTCTTGATGTATATTACAACATGTATCTTATGTATATGCGCTCCGACCGTCCCGATCTGGCCGAACGTTACCGGCGACTCATAATAACGGAATTTCCCGATACCAAGTACGGCGAGGCTCTTGCCGATCCGGACTA
>CAJTQH010000020.1:17470-24024 GCA_910578305.1 uncultured Muribaculaceae bacterium | reverse complement strand
AATGACTGGGGAGGTGCTGGGAATCCGCAACCATGTCAGCATTTATCCTAATACCCACTATGTAACCGATCCGGACTATATGGAAAATCTGCGCCGCATGCCTGAGATAGAACAGGGGCTATATGACCGTGCCTATCGCGCTTATCTCGACAACGACAACCGCACCGTGCACGACATCTATGCCGAAATGCGACGAGATTACCCGATGAGCCGCATCATGCCCAAGTTCATGTTTATCGACGCACTGGCCTATGTGACAGAAAACAATCCCGAACAGTTTGCCAATGTGCTGCGCGAACTCGTCGAACGCTATCCCGACACCGATGTGTCGCCGCTCGCATCGTCGTATCTATCGCTGCTCAAAGAAGGAAGACAGCTCAATACCTCGGCAGGCAATGTGCGCGGAATAAAGTGGAACACCCGACTCGGTTCCGACAGCATCGCTGCCGCCTACGCAGGTACCGAGGCTCAATTTGACTTCGAATCCGACGGTCCGCAGCTCATGGTGTTAATCTACTCCACTACGGCAGTAAACGCCAACCAGCTGCTGTTTGACGTGGCGAAGTTCAACTTCTCGTCGTTTATGGTGCGTGATTTCGATCTGGAGCAGCTACAGTTTGACCACCTCGGACTGATCGTAATATCCGGATTTGCCAACCAGGCCGAAGTAGTGCACTATCGCGATGTGATGGAGAAGCCGGGCGCACTCAGGCTGCCTGCCGGTGTGGTGCCCCTCATAATCAGCAAGCACAACTTCGACATACTGCTCGACCAGGGACGCGACATGAACGAGTATTTTGAAGCCGCAGGCGACAAACGCCTCGAACAGATACATCAGAGTGTGCTTCCGCCCGACGAATATCCGTCGGCCGACGAGATGTACGAACGCTCACCGGAGACATCGAAACGCGATGCCGAAACACAGCCGGCTACCGCCACACCAACAGGCAATCAGCCTACACAAAAACCGACACAACAGCCTGCTCCGGAAGAACCATGGGAATACGACATACCCGTGCCTCCGGTTCCAACAGGCCGTCCACCCGTGCCACCAAGAACCGATGTACCGGGAAGCAATGGAAAACAATATCGCCAACTGCCCGCTTACCCGACCGGAAGCGAAGGCGATGATCCACTGCTCGACTGACCCCAACCGACAAATCTCAACTCCGACAACAATGACTCAACCGCAACAACGACATACTATACTCTGGGCCGACGACGAAATAGACCTGCTGAAACCTCATGTGATGTTTCTGCAAAACAAGGGATATAACGTTGTGACCGTCAACAACGGTGCCGATGCACTGTCCATGGTGCAGGAGCAACCGTTTGACCTCATAATCCTCGACGAAAATATGCCCGGACTCACCGGACTGGAGACATTGTCGCGCATCAAACTCGAGTATCCGGAAATACCTGTGATCATGATCACCAAAAGCGAAGAGGAAAACATCATGGACCAGGCCGTTGGAAGCAAGATAGCCGACTACCTGATTAAACCTGTAAATCCCAACCAGATACTCATATCCATAAAGAAAAACCTGCATTCGACACAACTCGTGACCGAGAAATCTGTCACCGGCTACCGCGAGGACTTCGGCAAGATCACATCGCTCATCAACGACTCGTATACTCTCGATGACTGGATGGAAACATACCGCACACTCGTGCGCTGGGAACTCGAGCTGGCCGACAGCGACACAGGCATGGGGCAGCTGCTCGACATGCAGAAGACCGAGGCTAACTCGGCATACACCAAATTCGTTCGTAAAAACTATGCTTCATGGATACAGCCCGACAATACGTCGCGGCCTCTCATGAGTCCGGATTTGTTCAAACGCAAGATATTCCCGCTGATCGATGCCGGAGAAAAGGTGTTCTTCATCCTAATCGACAATTTCCGTTTCGACCAGTGGCGCATGATACGCCCGCTGCTAAGCGAGTATTTCACATCCGACGACGACATGTACTGCTCCATACTGCCCACCGCCACACAGTATGCCCGTAACGCCATATTCTCCGGACTTATGCCCGTAGACATCGAGCGCATGTTTCCGGAATTCTGGGTCGACGAAGACAGTGAGGAAGGCAAAAACCTCAATGAATCGCCACTGATAGCCACACAGTTTGAACGTCACCGCCGTACCTGCCGTTTCTCATACCACAAGGTCAATGACTCCATGGCCGGCGAACGATTACTGCGTGACTTCAACACACTGATCCAGAACGACCTCAACGTAGTGGTATTCAACTTCATCGACATGCTCTCGCATGCACGCACAGAATCGCGCATGATACGCGAACTCGCATCAAGCAATGCCGCCTACCGATCCATCACCGAGTCGTGGTTTCGTCACTCAACGGCCATAGATCTCTTCCGTCGCATAGCCGAGAAAGGCTTCAAAGTGGTACTCACGACCGACCACGGATCGATCCGCGTGGACAATCCGGTAAAAGTGGTGGGAGAGAAAAACACCAACACCAATCTGCGCTACAAGCTCGGACGCAATCTGCAATACAACCCCAAGCAGGTGTATGAGATAACACGTCCGCGCCAGTTCGGCCTGCCATCGCCCAATGTGTCGACAAGCTACGTATTTGCCACCAACCGCGACTTCTTCGCCTATCCAAACAATTATAACTACTACGTGCAATATTACACCGACACATTCCAGCATGGGGGCATATCCATGGAGGAGATGCTTATACCCGTCATAACACTATCTCCCAAAAAACAATCATAATCAACAAACGCATATAAATAACACCATACAGCAATGACAACAAAGACTATCACAATAGCATCGAAAAACGATCTGCAGCGCGCGGCTCACGAATTTGCATCACTGATGGATGACAGCACCATCTATGCTTTCTTCGGAGAAATGGGCGCAGGCAAGACCACATTTATCTCCGCTCTCAGCCGCGAACTCGGAGTGACCGAGGATCCGGCAAGCTCGCCATCGTTCTCGATCATAAACGAATACCGCTCGGATACGACCGCCGAACTTATCTATCATTTCGACCTGTATCGACTGGAATCGCTTGACGAAGCCATAGAAATAGGTGTGGAAGATTACTTCGACTCCGGAGCGCTATGCCTGCTCGAATGGCCCGAACGCATCGAGGATATACTACCCTACGACACCGTGCGCGTGGATCTGACCGTAAATCCCGACGAATCACGCACACTCACACTCCAGTGGCCTGAATAAATGAATGTCTCCACCGCCGCATGGATTATGTCGGCAATATTCTGCCTTGGAGGAATGATATCGCTGCTTGCCGCACTGCTGAACTGGGAATGGTTTTTCCGGTCGGAAGGAGTGCGGATGATAGTAGGACGGATGTCTCGCAAATGGCAGCGCATGATATATGCCGCCGTCGGCTTACTCATGCTATGCATGGCCGCACATCTTATAACACAGGTTTGACATATGGCTTGTGACGGGTGCTGATTTACATGAGACGGAGATTTTTGTGTACTTTTGCAGAAAGAAATTGAAAATGAAGAAGTTTATATTTACAATGTGTGTGTTGTTGACTTGCGGAGTCACAGATGCTATGGCACAGATGCGCGTACGGTTCAACAATGAGACGGCAGATACCATAGTGCTCACATCCATACTTATGGATCTGGAGCAGATGCGAGGAGCCGACAGCGAGACACTGGTAGCTGAGGCGGGAAAACGTTTTCTCGGCAAGCCGTACAAAGGCGGCACACTTGAGAGTGACGAAAAAGAGATGCTGACCGTAAATACAGACGAACTCGACTGCACCACTTTTGTAGAGACAGCTCTGGCACTGGCAATGACCGCCGAATCGCGCAGAAGCTCTTGGCACGACTTCGTCTGGAATCTTACCCGCCTGCGTTATCGCGGCGGCGAGGTCGACGGCTATCCTTCGCGGCTTCACTACATAAGCGACTGGATAGTCGACAACACTCACAAAGATATCATACTGGAGGTGACCGACCGTATAACCAATGCAAGCTATCAGGTGAAAACACTCGACTATATGAGCTCACACAAGGATGCCTACAAGGCTTTGGCAGACTCTGCCGCACTGGCCGGCATAAAGAATGTCGAAGTCGGATATCGCTCTCACCGTTATCCTTATATCCGCAGTGCCAATGTCAAGAATGTGTCTCTGAAAGAGGGCGACGTAATAGCCATAACAACCGGCACAAAGGGATTGGATGTAAGCCACATGGGGATAGTGGTCATGGTAGACGGAGTACCTCATCTTATGCATGCCTCAAGTAAGGAAGGCAAAGTGGTGATTGACAAGCTGAGTCTGGCCGACTATCTGCGCCGCACACGAGCACAAGGCATAAGAGTGATACGCCTCAAGGACTGACAATATACCGACCTATAAAATAACACAATGCGTCCCCGGACATGAGCATGATGCCGTGATCGGGGACGCACTGTAATTATAATGTGAAGTTTTGCTTTCAGGCAAATTTTATCTCATTGCCCGACGACACTTGACCGAAACCAGACGATGTTGATGCGGGTACAGACACCGAAGCGCCTTTCTTGACCTCGTCAACCACCCGTTTATCGCGATTGTAAGCCGGATTCTTTTCCAGCACTTCCATTACAGTGTCATCGTCCATCTGCTCCGGAGTGAGTACGATATAATTGGTGCCGAATTCACTGGCATTGGTACCGTATTGCTCTATGATACGCTCCTCGCGTGTTTTGGCAACCTTCTCTACAGTCGCAGAGGCATTGCGCGCCGGAGAGTTGAACACAACTTCATTGAGTTCCTTTTCCTCCTCCTCGCGTATGGTGACATCAAATCCGGCGGCAAGAATGGTGATCTTCACTTTCTGTCCGAGAGTGTTGTCGACAGCCGCACCCCAGATCACATCCACCTCAGAGTCGATTGACGACACGAAGCTGCGTAGTTCGGCCACTTCGTTCATGGTCATGGCGCCGGCCGACTCGTCGTTTGACATGTAGAGATTGATGAGCAGCTTTTTAGATCCGTAGATGTCGCGATTTTTGAGCAGAGGCGAATTAAGAGCATCCTCAATGGCCTTGGTGACACGATGTTCGCCTTCGCCGTATCCGGTGGAAATGATGGCGGTACCGCCTTCGCGGAGGGTGGTATCGACATCGTTGAAGTCAAGATTTATATATCCGTTGACGGTGATGATCTCCGATATGGAACGTGCGGCGGTAGACAATGTATCGTCAGCTTTGCCGAAGGCATTGAAGAAGTTGAGATCGGAATGGATCTCGGCCAGACGCTCATTATTGATGATGAGAAGCGCATCGACATACTTGGCCATCTCATCGGCACCATCGAGGGCTTTCATGATCTTTTTCTTTCCCTCAAAAATGAACGGGATAGTAACGATGCCTATCGTGAGCAATCCGCGCTCCTTGGCTACTCGTGCCACTACCGGCGCGGCACCGGTACCGGTACCTCCGCCCATACCCGCCGTGATGAAAGCCATCTTGGCATTGTTGTCGAATATTTTGTATATCTTTTCAATATCGTCTTCAGCAAATTTGCGTGCCTTTTCAGGCTTGTTGCCAGCCCCGCGTCCGTCACCGATGATGACCTTGTTGGGTATCGGCGACTGCTCCACAGCCATGCGGTCGGTATTGCAGACTACAAATGTCACCTTGTCGACTCCCTGGCGAAACATGTGGTTGACAGCATTGCCGCCACCGCCGCCGACACCGACAACCATTATATCGTTTTGCTCGGCAGGCGTTCCTGATTCATTGAACTGACTTGCGAGACTGTCGAGATTGAGATTTCCGTTTATATCAATATCCATAATGAATTGTTGCGTTATCTGTGTTTACAGTATTATTGTGTGATATTATGTGCTGATTTTTATCTACCCATGCATTCAGTCGTCGACCATAGTGTCGTCATCATCGTCATCGTCTTCCGACTCGGACATGAATCCCACGACCTTGTCTTTCACCTTGTCGAAAAACGAATGCTTGCGCGGACGAGGCTTGACCACCTCAGGCTCCGGAGCGATCTCCTCTACGACCGGCGATACTTGTTCCGGCTCATACTCCGGCTCCGGCTGACGTTCGATCACCGGTTCCACAAGACATTCTACGGCTCCTGAACATGCGGCGGCATATAGAATCGAGAGCACATCGGCCGCGTCGGAGGGCGATATGCGGCTGTCGGCGATACGCATCTGTGGTATATTGACGTTTGCCGTGCGTATCTTCATAGACAAGGTCTGGCTCAGACGTTCGTTGAATCCGGACAGCAACGCGCCGCGTCCGGTAATGATGATGCCGGCAGGGAGTTCGGATGTCTTGGAGTCGAATCCCGCATAACGGAGCTGCTCGCGTATGTTGGCTATGATCTCTCCCGCACGGTGACTCACATAATGGTTGACCTGTGTGTAGTCGACCGAACCCATAGGCTGCGTGGATGTAATGGTGCCGGATGCATTGCCCACAGTGCGCTTTATCTCCTCGGCCTGCTCCTCAAGATAGTTGAGATGCTGTATGTCGCGGGTGATATTGCGTGAACCCAGCGGTATTGTGACCATGTACTGC